>JAFATF010000382.1 GCA_019244045.1 Acidobacteriota bacterium | reverse complement strand
CTATCTTCGGGCCCGAGTTTACGAATACCGCTTCACCACCCCTGAGGAAAGGGGGCGAACCGGCGACTGGTGGCGCCGCGAATGGAAAGGAGAGTATATTCCTCCCATCTCTTTGCGCCCTCTCTCGCAGCGGAGGCATCCTCGAGTATCTGTCTTTTGGCTGAGTGTTCGCGCGAATCCACGCCCCTCGGGTCGAGCTCGCGCCACGCCTGCGTACTAGGGAGTGGATCGCAACCGCAGCCAGACCAGACCAAATGCGACGACCAGCTGCGATGAAGACAAGGATAGACACGCGAGTCAACCACCCTACCCGGTGGTGGTCGAATGAAGGGTTAATTCTTGCCTGCATCGCAGCGGCGACCATCGTTATCCATATACTCACCGGTAGCCAATATGGCTATCACCGCGATGAATTGGCGACCCTGGAAGATGCGCGCCATCTTGCCTGGGGATACCCGGCATATCCCCCCGTGACTCCCTTCTTCGCCCGACTCTCGCTCGAGCTGTTTGGAACCTCTCTTCGCGGCTTTCGGTTGTTCGCGGCAGTTGCCGAAGCTGTCGCTGTGCTAATCACGGGAGAGATGGCCTTTGTCCTGGGCGGCGCCAAGTGGGCGCAAGTCATTGCCGCCCTGTGCGCAGTGCCCTTCTGCCTGGCCGCGGGTGCGCTTATGCAGTATGTCTCCTTTGACTATCTTGCCTGGGTGCTGGTCGCTTATTTCACGCTGCGGCTGCTTGACTCCGACGATGCGCGGTGGTGGCTGGCGATTGGCGGTGCCATCGGGTTCGGCATGCTGTCAAAATACGCGATGCCTTTCCTGGTGGCCGGGCTCATGGCGGGAGTGCTGTTTACTGATATGCGCAGGTATGTGCAGAGCCGATGGCTATGGTACGGCGCCGGTCTGGCGCTCCTCATCTTCCTACCAAACTTCATTTGGCAGGCACAACATCATTTTGTATCCTTGGATTTTCTTGCACACATTCACGCGCGCGACGTTGCCCAAGGACGCCACCGCGGCTTTCTCCTGGGACAGCTAAAGCTGACGCTTTTGGCCTTTCCGATCTGGCTCACCGGTCTCGCCTTCTACCTGTTTGCTCCGGCCGGCAAGCGTTACCGGGCGCTTGGCTGGATGTATGTCGTTCCCCTGCTGCTGTTTGTCGCGGCTCGGGGGCGCGACTACTACTTGGCGGCTACTTATCCCATGTTGTATGCAGCGGGTGCCGTGGCGATCGAACGCTTTCTTCGCTGGTGGGCACCCGGGGCTAGCCGTGTGTTGCGAGGGTCGATTGTGCTTGCACTGATTGCCGATTCTGCCCTGGTCGCGCTATTGGTGCTGCCCATTGCGCCCATCAATAGCGCCTGGTTCAAGCTGTCGAATGGGGTGAATGGAGATTTATGCGAGGAGATTGGCTGGCCGGAGCTGGTCGAAACGGTGGCGCACGTGCGGGACACTTTAACGGCCGAGGAGCGTGCTCATCTGGGAATCCTCGGAACCAATTATGGGGAGGCCGGGGCCATCAATCTTTATGGCCCGCGCTATAGCCTGCCGCGGGCCATCAGCGGCGTCAATTCCTTCTGGTATCGCGGATACGGCGATCCGCCACCGGAGGTGGTCATTGTTCTCGGTCTACCGCGGCAGGCGGTTGAGGATAAATTTATGTCGTGTTATCTGGCCGCGCACACCTTTAACCGCTATGGTGTGGTAAATGAAGAAACCCTTCGTCATCCCGACATTTTTGTATGCCGGGGGGCTCGCCCCAACTGGCCCGAGTTGTGGAAGCATTTCCGGTACTATGGCTGATCGCATTCTGATCTACTTCGCGTTCTTGACCGGCGCCAGCTTTCGTCACCGCTGACAAGCCGCCGCGCATTAGACGTCCACTTGCCTGGGCATTCGCCATTCGCTGTCGCTGTCTTTTAACTGTCGCGATCGCTTGCGCGCTCCTGTTCGACAATCCAGCGGTCAAAGGCGCTGAGCAGGCCTTCCCGGCGGGAATAAGGTCCAGGGACATAGGCCCGTGAGCTGATGCCCTTTTGAGCAAGTTCACAGATCGCCCAATCCTCGCGATTGGTTGTATCCCAGAACTCTACCGCGTCATCGGCATGGAAGTTTGGCTTGGCCATCTCCTCGGGATGAAAATACCACTCGCAAACCACGCGCGTGAGATCGACCCCTTCTGGCCAAAGCCTGTGGGCCATAACGTAGTCCGGGTGAAGACTGAGAAGCAGGTTGGGATAGACTGCGTAGTAGAAAACCTGGCGCCGCTGCTCCTGACTCAAACCGGGAAGATAGTCGCGCCGCCGTCGCCCGTCACGATTCATGGTTTCTGCTCCATCGCGGAATTCCATCGATCCACCAATGTAGCTGGGCTGAGGCGCTTGGTTGATGCCGCTCAGGTAATCGGTGATGCGATTCAGCGACGGATGCAGGAAAGGACAGTGCAGGCATTCGTTGTAATTCAAGACGATGAGCTTCCAATTGGCGCGTACTTGATAACTTATCTGCTTGTAGCGTCGGAGTTCATGCATGCCCCAAGCAGAAAGCTTCTGCGGCAGGTCGCCCAGATAGGTTGACAACGGCTGGGAAGCGGCGGCGAGGTTGAGAAAGATATGTCCTTCCCACTCCTCGGCTTGCACGCGGTGTAAAGGGTAAAGCTCCCTCCGGAAATTTGCCTCCTCCATATGCGGCGCGCCCACCAGCCTCCCGTCTAAAGCGTACGTCCATCCGTGGTAAGGGCAGCGGATCGAACCGCTAAACTTACCGGCGTCTTGGCGACAGAGGCGGGTGCCACGATGACGGCAGACGTTGTAGAGCCCCTGGACCCGTTGACCAGTGCGCGTCACAATGATGCTTTCGCCGGCGATTTCACACAGCACGAACTCACCTTCTGCCCTGATTTCCTCCGACCGCCCAATCGAGATCCACATGCGGCAGAAGAATCTTTCGGCTTCCCGGCGAAATATTTCCGGATCGTTATAGTAGCGGGCGGGCAGGGTCGTTGCCGGCATGCTCATCATCTGCCCTGCATTGTACTTGGATTGGCCGGTCCGGTCGTTACAAAAGCTTGCCCCTAGGCTACTTTCGAGCCTGCTGCACCCGTGTTGATCTGAGTCCATCGGCCGGCAAGCAAGAAACCGCTCGTCGAGTTAGCATGCGGAGTGGCGGCTCACCGCGCTGGTCCCGCTTGCCTATGCCGGAGTTCTGTCAAGTCGCTTTGCCCGTGCCGCTCGATGCGACCTTCACCTACCGCCTTGCCCCTGATGTTTCGCCCGTCGTTGGTGGACGGGTACTGGTAGGGTTTCGCCATCAGCGCATGCTGGGCGTCGTCACCGATGTGCATGACGAGCAGCCGACGATCACCGTGAAAAACGTCATCTCGGTCCTCGATTCCTCCCCGGTGCTCGACGATAATTTAATGCGGCTGGGCAAGTGGATTGCCGACTATTATCTGGCTCCTCTGGGCGAGGTCTTACGTGCAATGGTGCCGCTCCCGGCAGAATTTCGCAGAGTGGTGCATTACCAAATCCGAGAAGAAGGCCAGATGGCTCTCCAGCGCGCTCGTGTGGCGGGAGCCCGGGAAGAGCGCCTTGCCGAGATCGCCGTTCTCGAATATCTGAGCGCGCGCGAAGGAGCACGCGAGGAGCTCCTGCGGACGACTACCGGCGCCAGCCAAGCTCTACTGACGGCTATGATGCGGAAGAAATGGATTCTGCGTGAAGATCAATCTGCTGCGCGCGACGCGCGACGGGTCGTCAAAATCGCAGTCTTGCAGGGGGGCGTTGCCCAGCAAACTACTCTGAATGAAAATCAGCACACGGTGCTCGAGGCGCTTGCGGCCGCCGGTGGGCGTGCGGCTGTCGAGATCCTGCGAGAGCTGAAGGTCCCGGCTAGTGCCCTGCGCAGCTTAGTGCGCCGTGGAGTGGTTGAGATCGTCGAAGAGAAGGCAGCCTTTCATCTATCGAGCGTCCAGGCGCGCTCGCTCGCCTCCGAGTTCAATGAAGCACAGCAGCGAGCCTTACAGGAGATCGCAGGCAGAATAGAGAAGCGGACGTTTGCTGCTGTGCTGCTTCATGGGGTAACCGGTTCGGGCAAGACGGCCGTATACTTGGCGGCCATGCGCTCGGTGCTCGAAGCCGGCCGCTCGGCAATTTTGCTGGTACCCGAGATTGGACTTACTCCGGCCGTGGCCGCCGATTTGCATGACACCTTCGGCGAACAGGTGGCCATTCTCCATTCGGCTTTGTCGGACGCAGAACGCGCTGAGCAGTGGCACCGCATTCATCGGCAGCAAGCCCGCATTGTGGTGGGGACACGCTCGGCGGTCTTTGCTCCGGTTTCGGACCTGGCCCTGATCATCGTCGACGAAGAGCACGATGCCTCCTACAAACAGGAGGAAACACCCCGGTATCATGGCCGCGATGTGGCTCTGGTGCGCGCCAAAATGGTTGATGCCGTGGTGGTGCTAGGCTCGGCGACACCCTCGCTTGAATCCTATGCGAATGCCATGGGAGGTAAGTATGCGCTCGTTGACTTGCCCGATCGGGTTCGCGAACGCCCGCTGCCCCAGGTGGAAGTGGTAGACATGCGGCAGGAGTTCCAGGAGACCGGCAGCGAGCAGGTGATCTCGCGTACCTTGGCCTCCGAAATCAGAGAGCGACTGGAGCGCTCTGAACAGGCGATGATCCTGCTGAACCGGCGGGGCTACTCGCCTGTCGTCCTGTGCCGGACCTGTGGCAAAACGCTCGAGTGCAAGAACTGCGCTATTACTCTCACGCACCACAAGCAGCGCCGTAAGATGCAGTGCCATTATTGCGGATTCCAAGCCCCGGTGCCCCGCGCTTGTGTTCACTGCGGCAGTCCATACGTATATTTTCTCGGCACTGGATCAGAAAAGCTGGAAGAGTTGTTACATGCTATGTTTCCCCAGGCGCGAATCGGCCGCCTCGACCGGGATACGGTGCGGGGGCGCTCAGATTTCGAACGTGTGCTATGCGCTCTGAACCAGGGAGAGCTCGACCTGCTGGTGGGCACCCAGATGATCGCCAAAGGGCATGATGTTCATGGGGTGACCCTGGTGGGCGTAGTGGGGGCGGATGTGGCGCTAGGGATGCCGGATTTTCGTGGCGCGGAGAGAACCTTTCAGTTGCTGACGCAAGTAGCGGGGCGGGCGGGCCGGGGTGAGACACCGGGGAAGGTGATCCTGCAGACTTACTTTCCCGATCACTACGCGGTTCAGTACGCGGCGCGTCATGATTTCCGCGGCTTTTATGACAAGGAACTCAGGTTTCGCAACTGGATGCACTACCCGCCCGCCGGTCGACTCGCCAATGTCCTGGTGCGGAGCGAGGAGCTGGATGAGGCACTCGGCTGGTCGGGTCAGCTGGGGAGGTGGTTCGAGAATACGCGCCTAGAAGGTATTCGCGTGCTGGGACCCGCCCCTGCTCCCATCCTTCGCCTTAAGCGCGATTACCGCTACCACTTTGTCCTGAAGTCGCCCAGTCGAGAGAGGCTGAACGCGCTGTTGCGCCGCATGTTGGCCTATGCTGTGGAAGCGAAGATTCCGCGCACGCACGTCATTGTCGATGTCGATGCCCTGTGGTTCATGTAAAGTGGCTGCAGATCGGCCCTCCTCTCCGGTCCAAGCCAGGCGTTGATGAATTTCGCCGAATCGCTGGGTCATCTATTTCCCCGGCCACAACTGCTCGATAACCTCGCGCAGGGAGCTGTGCGTTAAAGGCGTTGGTGTGAAGCTCATAACCAGCATGATGATGGCGAAAATCGCCAGCCAGCGGCGGCCGCCTGAAATCGACGGCCAGGACGGCACCGTGGGATGGCGCATGCCGCTGATGGCCAAGAGCACCGCCCAAAGCAGCCAACCCGTCCAGCGATAAAATCCAAGCGGGACAAGGGTGGCAATGGTAGCGGTGGAGATGATTCGGTGCAGGCGGGGGGAGATCGAAAAAACAATATGACCGCCATCCAGTTGTCCGCCGGGAAGCAGATTCAGCGCGGTCGCGAACATCCCTACCCAGGCGGCGATGGCAACCGGACTCAGATTCAATTTCGTAAGCTCGGTGCGGGCCCCCACCAGGCGGTGGACCAGTTTAAAAATGAGGGGATAGCCGAAGTCCAGGTCGGGCGCGAGGACAACGGCGGGCATAGGCTTTGAGAGAACCAGGCCAACCCCTAAGGCCAAGATGGCGAAAACGAAACCTGCAATGGGTCCGGCGATGCCAATATCAAACAGGGCTGAGCGTGAGGGAATAGGACTCTTGATACGAATGAATGCCCCCATGGTGCCAAACAGGCTGGGGAAGGGAACGAAGAAGGGCAAGGTTGCGTTCACGCCGTAGTAGCGACAATACAAATAATGTCCCATTTCATGCGCGAATAGAATCAGCATGAGAGTGAACGAGAATGGGATGCCAAGCACCAGCCGTCCCGGGTGGCGGAGCGACCAAGGGAATACCGACAAAAAATTATCATCGAGAGACAATGGCGGGATGTTCTTTTGAAAATTCAACTCCATCCTTGTGCCCACGATAAGAGTTGTGAGCACAGTCAGGCAGAAAAAGAACACGTAAATCCAAGTGCGCTGCCGCGCGCGCGGTGGAACGTAGAGAGGAAGCGGCTGGTAATACTCGGCGGTCGAAGATGTTGGGGATGCCGGATTCGACATTCTGCGGGCCCTTGCTTTTGCTCGGATCCCTACCGTCCCCGGGCCTTGGACATGCCGAGCGCCCGGTCAACGCTAGTCGATCGATTGCAACTCCTTACCCGGCTTGAAGCGAACCGCCTTCCCAGGTGGAATGGAAACTTCCGCCCCCGTGCGCGGATTGCGTCCGATGCCAGTCTTACGTGGGCGGACGTTGAAGACACCAAAACCGCGCAATTCAATTCGGTCGCCTTTGGAGAGCGCTCGCTTCATGCTCTCAAAGACGGTTTCGACCGCCATTTCGGCTTTTGTCTTGGTGATGCCGGTTTTGGTAACGACTTCATTGATAATGTCCAGCTTAATCACGGGCGGCTCCAGATTGCGAGGAGATGGACGGCATCAAGTGATTGATGCTAAGGGACATATGAGAGATTGTCAATGACACGACGAAGAGCACCAAGCAACGCTTGTTTCACGCGGGCGAAGGTTCGAACTCAGCTAACACTAAGAAGGGGGGGAAGACCCCGGCGATCGAAGGAGCTGGCGGGCGAAAAACGTAACGCGGTTCTCAGGGCGGGCTGACCTGCGTCGCTCGACGGTAATGCCTATCTCTCGTTTTCCCCTTCCTTGAACATATATTTGATGGAAGGTTTGTAGATCACGAGATTAGGCGCGCCATTACGGTTCATTTTGATGCAGTTCCGGTCATACCACTCGATGACTCCATGAATCTGCTCGCCATCGCGCAGAACGACAACCATAGGGGTCTTGCCTTGCATCTGCTTCTGATAATAGAAGTTCTCGGCGTTCGTGCTCTCCGGGGGTGGAATTTTCTTGCCCCCGGAAGGCCGATCGGGGCGCTCGTTACGGTCGCGACGCTCCATTGGCCCCGGTCCGTGGTTGTGATTGTGCTCAGGGCGGGCAAGGGAAGGCCGAATCAGGCGACGATTCGAAAAAGAGTCGTGCTCAGCAGCACGCTCCACCGACATCGATTGAATGGAATCTTTCATCATGACACCGCCTTTGCGCGGATCGCCACAACACCGAGCAGCTGGGCTTGTGGATAATCAGGGGATGAACTTGCACCTAACGTATCACAGGACAAGAACTGTGACAATCCTCAATCAGTGAGAACACCGACAAACATCCTCCGACAGCTTTAGGCCATCATGAACGTCAGCGGTGAGCGCCTTTTAGGCTGATCCGGTCTATGTCGCCTGCGCCTGAGCTGAAATGGTGGATGGGGCATCCCTGGGGCACACTTCTAACCAGTGATTTCAAGTGAGGTCGCAAACGCGTCCAGGGATAAGGAGCGGAGGAGATTCCGGCGCATACCTCGTTCGACCTCTGCAAGGCTGTGAGCCGCACTTGACAGCCAAGCGAAATCCACGGTATCTGCAATTTTCTTGAGCTCGCCCCGGATATCGATATTGCGCACCAGTTCCGGCGTGTCCGACGTCAGAAAGAGCAGATCCTGAAGCAATGAATAGATGGTAGTGAGCAGCCGCTCCATTTTTTCGCGGCCTTCGGCCCCGGCCCGGTAGCTATCGGTGATCTTGAACAGCTCGCTGTGATTGCTTCCCCGCAAAGCGGAATTGATGATGACAAGCGCCTGCTGGCGCGCCGCCGTATATAGCGTCCAATCGAAGCTGCGGGCGCGGCCCACGGCACCTTCACAGAGACGGGAAACCAGCAAGCGCTGCTGTTCGCTCCATTGCGGGCGCTCGTCGGCCAGATACTGCTCGACAATTTCAGGAGCAAGCGCCATCAGTCGGAAGATCATGGAGCGCGAGCGGATGGTGGGCAGCAGTTGACCGGCATTTTCAGTGAGCAGGAAAATAGTGGCAAACTCAGGAGGCTCTTCGAGCACCTTCAGCAGCGAGTTGCTGGCTTCCTTCATGAAAACCGAGTCGGTGAAGATGTAGACGCGCTCTCTTGCTTCCGTCGGCCGGAAGTAGATGCTGCGCGTGACGTGACGCACCTGATCAACCTTGATCATCATTTGTGGCGGATCGGGGGGAATCACCAGCACATCAGGATGGGTTTGAATCAGAATGCGGGTTTCTTTCTTGTCGCTTTCGCGCAAGTTTTCCCGCGCCTCATACGCTTCGGCGTAACGTGAATCGAAGTCTTCGGCGCGGGCGATACGCAGGCAATTAGAGCACTGGCCGCAAAAGTCAGGGAGACCGCCAGCAGGCGGGGCCTGGCAGTTCATGGCCCTGGCCAGCATCAACGCGAGTGTGTATTTGCCGGAACCGCACGGGCCGGCCAGGATTACTGCCTGCGGCAAACGCGCCCGTCCCAGCATTTGGCGTAATTGATCGACAATCTGCGAGTTGCCATGAAAATCGGAAAACGACATAGAGAAACGATTAGCTTTGATCGCTCAGCACACTGGGCGGTAACTCGCGAGCTTTCAATTTGGAGCTGAATTAGTTCGGCCGCTTCACGCCTTATCGCTCATGTACGAAAAGGACACGCCAAACGCGCACCTACCATCTAAAGCCTCAAGCTTATGCGTAAGCGAAACTTTACGGGGTGACGCTGGGTTGGCGGTCGTTTACGATTCGTGCTCCTATTCTATTCCAGTTTACTGCTTAGCGAGCGTACCCTTCTGAGGGGGGCAAGCGGTCGGAGCCGATCAGGTCCGAAGATCAAGATAGCGCCTCAAGGGCCTTGATTGCAGCAGCATCGGGACCGACATACGCCGAAGCTTTCGTCGGGCAGGCCGAGCAGCTACAATGTTGTACTCTGTCTAGCTTTAATGGAGTGGACTACATCTGGGCCAGGACTCGATTGCCTACTTTCTTGTGGTGCTCTTTTATCTAGGCGGCATTCCCCGGGTGGGCTGCCAACTGCGGCAAGACGTAACAGCACCCGGGGATGGCAAAAAGATCAAAATCCCTTCTCCGGAGAATTTCCAAAATGCGATTGAACCATCGTTGCGTTATAGGCGATCCTCGGGGGCCTCGCTCGCTAATGCGGTAAACCACGCCGATGTTGCGTTGACGGCTGAAACTGCCGCGGCCTACTTGCATGTCCGGGGTGAAGACCGCGCCCTGGAAGCGAGGAGATCTCGGCAGAATAGGGCGGCATTTCCTCATGAGAACGGCGGCTGGGAGAGACGACGATGAGCATAGCGCGGATAGTAATTGAGCCCTGGCGTTCGGTAGTCATTGTTGTTGTTTTTGGACTGTTCGTCCCTTGCCTGCTGATTGCGCAGAGTTTTCGCGGCTCCATTCGAGGCAAGATACTTGATCCCACCGGTAGCCTGATCGCCGGAGCGAAGATCACGGTCAAAAACGAGGCCACCGGGCTTAGTCGTGAGACTCAAAGCGGAGCGGATGGCGGCTATGTGGTAACCGAACTTCCCGCCGGCGGCTACGCGGTTACCGTAGAATCGGCCGGACTCTCGCCGGTCGCGCAAAATGTGATCGTCAATGTCGGTCTGGATACAACTGCTGATTTTCACCTCACGCAGGTTGAAAAAAAGCTCGAGCAGCTTACCGTTACCGCCTCGGCACCGGTCGTCGAAAGCGGACGGGATGTCCTGGGGGAGGTAGTCGAGAGGACTTTGGTGGCCGATCTGCCCCTCAACGGACGCGACTTTGGGAAGCTGGTTGCTCTCGTGCCGGGAGCAACGGTTGAGCCTTCGGGAGTAGCCGCAATTCAATCAGGATTCGGACAGTTCAGCATCAATGGCAATCGTGACCGCTCTAACAATTACGTTCTTGACGGCTCTGACAACAACGATCCCTTCTTCAATAACTCAGCTTTTAATCAGACCGGCATAGGAGGCGCGCCCGCCTCCATTCTGCCCATCGATGCCATCCAGGAATTCAACTTGCAGTCGCAGTTTCCGGCCGAGTACGGACGCAACAGTGGCTCGGTCATCAATATCATCAGCAAATCGGGAAGCAACGGGTTTCATGGCAGCGTTTTCGAGTTCGTGCGAAATAATTTTTTTGACGCCCGCAACTATTTCAACCGCCGTCCCGCGGTCATGAGCGCGTTCCGCAATAACCAGTTCGGCGGCTCCCTGGGTGGCCCTCTGGTCAAGAATAAGAGTTTTTTCTTTGGTGCCTACGAAGGACAACGGGAGCGTGTAGGCTCGGATTTCACCTTGTTGGTACCGACCGCCGCGCAAGTGGCTACAGCTCAGAAGATCGCTATCGCCAATGGAGTCACTCCCAACCCGGCACTCACTGCTATTCTGGGCTTTTTTCCCACGCCGACAGGCTTCAATGGGCAGACCGGTACGTTTCCCGGCGGGGTCAAAGACAGAAATGATGTCGACAGCCTGCTCGCCAAACTAGACCAACAGGTCAGCTCGTCTCAGTCATTCAGCGGCCGCTACGCCTATGCCAGGAGCGAGCAGGTATTTCCCTTGGGTGGGCTGGGCACGCTAGCCGCCTCCCGCCTGCCGCAGTTTGCGCAGCAGTCGCCTACGCGCGTGCAGCTGGCCTCGGCCAGTCTGCTGTCTACGATCAGTGTCCACAAAGTCAACGAACTTCGATTCGGCTACAGCCGGTACACGACTTCCTTTTCTGCGCGCGATTCCAAGTTCGATCCTTCCAGTGTGGGAATTGATTTTGGTACCGGAAAGCTTGGCCTACCCGAAATTGATTTCGGTGGGATTTTTGACAATCTAGGCGCGACCGCTTTCAGCATCCCTCGCGGTCGCACCAGCCAAAGTTTTCAGATCCTGGATAATTTCACTTGGGCGGCAGGGCACCACACGATCAAGTTTGGCGGAGAGTATCGCCGCGCACTCATAGACAGTTTCAATGACAATTTGGAAAGGGGAGGCATCGTATTTGCACCTCACAACGGCTTTTGCAGCACGCCGGGCATTTGCGACGACCCCGGAACAGACATTCTGGCTGCCTACTACCTGGGCGGGGATTCATTCACGCTCGCCGACTCCGGCAACACTCAACGCACGACCTCGAATAACGGTGTTTCCTATTTCTTGCAAGACGACATCCGCGCCCACTCTAACCTTACCCTGAATCTGGGCTTGCGTTGGGAATATTTCGGCCCCATCAAGGAATCGCACAATATACTGGCAAACCTGGGGCGCGACGGAAATCTCGCCATGGTGGGCAGCAATGGGGTAAACGGGGCCTACAACCGCGACCTTAATAATTTCGGCCCCCGCGTTGGGTTCGCCTGGAATGTGTACCCCAATATCGTGCTCCGAGCAGGCTATGGAATCTACTATGACTACATTCCTCAGGATCTGCTGATCGCCAACTTCACCAATGATGCGGGCCTGGTCACGCCCCCAATCGGCCCCAGACCGGTGCAGCCCTTGACTTTCAACTCCAGCGCGTTTAACGGGAGTCAGCCCGGGGCTGCAGTCTTTTCGCCGGTCACGCCGCCTTTCTCGTTTGATATTTTCTTTACTCCCCGCAATCTGGTAACGCCTTATGCACAGAATTGGAATTTCAACGTCGAGCAGGAGCTGGCGAGAAACATAGGTTTACAACTCGGCTATGTGGGCAGCAAAGGGACAAAGCTGGTCCGGCTGCGAGATGCCAACCAGGCCTTGGCGGATGGCACCCGTCCAAACTCTACTTACGGCTTCATGGACGAGTTCGCCAACCTAAGCGGCTCAACTTATCATGCCCTGCAGGGAACCCTGCGGGTGCAAGAGGCGCACGGAATTTCTGGTTTTGCGGGTTACACCTGGTCTAAATCGCTCGATGATGCTTCAGATGGAATTGATTTCAACTCCGCCACTGTCGCCTTGCCACAAGACTCGAATAATCTTAAGGCAGAGCACGGACCGTCCAACTTCGATACCCGGCACCGTTTCACCGCGGCCTTTACTTACCGCATTCCCCGACTCGCCGGTCCAGAACGGCTGGCCCAAGGGTGGCAAGTGAATTCCATCTTCACCGCCCAAAGTGGAAGGCCCATCCCTATCGTGAGCTCGAGCGACACCAGCGGATTCAGTTTCCCAACTCCCTCCAATAGCCACCAGAGACCCAACCTCGTGCCCGGTGTGAACCCGATTAATCCCAACTGGGAATCGGCGCCCGACACGATCGGCTACCTTAACCCAGCCGCCTTTGCTCAGCCGCCGACTCCCAGTGGCTTGGTGGGCAGCTTTGGCGACTTGGGGCGCAACGAAATCTTTGGCCCGCATTTCTGGAACCTCGATTTCGCACTGGCCAAGGATACCCGCATTTTTGAGCGGCTTAATCTCGAGCTTCGCGCAGAATTCTTCAACATCTTTAATCATCCAAATTTCGCCTTGCCGAACTGGTTTGTGAATCCCGGAGCCGGCGTAGTCAATCCTCCCGCGACCGGACTTATCACACAGACTCCCGACCAGGCGCAGACCAATCCCGGTTTGGGTGGGGGAGGACCGCGCGTTGTTCAATGGGGATTGAAGGTGTTGTTCTAGGCGGGCAACGAGCAAAACGAGACGTCGACACAACTGGTTTTGCGTAACCGTTCAAAGAATATAGTCGGGAGAAACATCACCATAGGAATTTGAAGAGCCGGGGCAACCTCCTGCACCTGGGGTGCAGAATGCCAGGAAATTAGCCTCAGGCCAAGCGCACGATTGGCGCACTGAAGCTGTGTGACACGCGGAACGGATCGCTCCGCTAACGAGGTTCACGCCTGGACGCTAGGTTCCCGCATTCCACGGTTGAAAGGCTGGCCGGCGTGGAACGAAAACACGCGGCTCAAGTGTCGGCCATGGGCGAGCAAACGGGGGCCGCGCCAGGGGCCAGGTATGTCATAGCTGCATAGGCGGTGAAGTTTTGTCGTGTATCGAAATCGCGCCCCTGGTTCGCTGCTGATCATTGCTGATGCTGCGAGCCCGCCTCGGTTGGCGGAGGCACTGTGTTCCGTTCCTTATCGGTGCGTTGCGAGAGGCTCCTATAAAGACAGAATGCGTGCGTTTGGCTGGCCAATTGCACGTTAAACATCTGTCCGAAATCTACCGGCACTTGGTCTGTGCGTAGCTCACTCTCACAACCACCGTGTTTCTTAAGATTGAACCCTGCCGGTGTCCCTCTTTTCGGCTGGAGGGCGAGGCAGCAAGATTTGTCACAGGCAAGGGGAAGCTCGCTTTTCAATAATGCTGTTTGAGAAACTCGTCCCGGAGTGACCGATTGTCAGCAGCCTCAAGCCGCTAGGACGCCCACTTGGCTGCTAGAATG
>JAFATF010000323.1 GCA_019244045.1 Acidobacteriota bacterium | reverse complement strand
AACTCGAGGACTGGCCGTGGATGCCACTGCACCGTCTCCTTATTAAGTTCGGAGATGAAAAGAGAACCTTTTATTATCTTGGCCCTAGAGAACTGAAGTCAAGGAAGCAAACACACCCGCCAAAGGTCGGCATCAATGCTTGAACCTTGCGACAATGGATAATCGCACCACGAGGCAAGCCGTTGTGAGCCGCTTAGGGCTGCCGAGTAGACAGGCGGAGGGGTTGGCCCAATGAGCGAAAAAGGATAGCCAGGCAGCGGCTCGCGCACTTCGTTCCGATTCCAGCGAACGATCAAGAACATCAAAGCCGCGGTCCAGGAGGCTAGACGTCGCGCGGATTTCCACCTTGGGGCCATTGGCTGGTATATCCAGCCAGAAGGAGCCCATGAGGATTGCTGATCAGGATTGAAGCGCCAGGAGTGATCTGGTCGTTGAAAAAAGCAGAATCCGACGTAAACGTCGACGCGAGACTCTGACACAGGTGGCCATCAAGGGCTTGGGCGGCAATCCGCGTCGGTCAGGTTTTCCAAACCGTACCACTCCAGAAACTTGCGAAATGCGATCCCGCGATGGCTATAGCGAGCTTTTTCTTCGGGCGCGAGCTCGGCAAATGTTTTTTGAATAGCAGGGAAGTAGAAAAGCGGATCATAGCCGAAGCCGCCGCTTCCCCGCGATTCATCAAGGATGAAACCTTCGGCTTCCCCGCGAAAGATGGCGGCCATCGCGCCCTCGCGGGCTGCGGCCAGGACGCAAACAAATCGAGCTGTCCTCTGCTCCGGTGGAAGGCCTTTCAGTTCGCGCAACACGCGCGCGTTGTTCTCCTCATCCTGGGTGTTGCTCTCAGCTTGGTGGGGGGCGGCGGCGGCGTAGCGAGCCGAGTGCACTCCCGGGGCGCCCTGCAGGGCATCAATTTCGACCCCGGAATCGTCGGCAAGTAGCAACTCCCCGGGCGCAAAACGGCTGTAGAATTCCGCTTTTTTTCGAGCATTTGCCTCAAAGCTGATCCCGTCCTCTATGGCCGCGGGCAACGCGGAGAAGCCGGGCAGGCCTCTGACCTGGATACCGTAAGCCTTAGCCGCGCCCGAAAAGTCGCGTAGTTTTCCTGCATTCGAAGTTGCAATCACGATGCCTGCCACGCCGGCTCCTTAACCATCGAAGTAGATCGCAAGCCCCACCATCAACAGCAGCGTACTCAGCGAGACAGCTGCAGCGAGCTTCCGATCCCAAGTCCTCACGAATCGCACTTGTACTCGGTCGACCCCAGCAGGGATGGGGATGATCATCTGACCGGTTTTTTCCTCAGACCCCGCGGGTACCCGTTGCCCGTTGACTTCTACGCGCCAGGCCGGGTAATTGAATAAATGCACGACCAGGCGCGTGGGCTGGCTAACAGCCACCGTGAACAGCTTCGATTCCGGTCCCCACTGCTCGAGGTTTACACGCGCCCTCCCGCCGTCTTCCACCGCAACCTTGGGCGCATCCCGGACGGTTTCGGAGGCGTCGGCACCTGCGGGCACATATTCGTCTGTGCCCTCATAGCCGCGCCCTTCGACTATATTGTCGTGCAGTTCGATAATATCTTCGGACGAATCCCACCACGGCGGCTGTACCTTGAAGCCGACGAACAGCAGCATCGCGATCGCCGCCACGTACACTCCTGCCCGCCACATCCAACGCCGTGCCCCGACAGCCATAAACAGCGCGAGCACCACATTAAGGCACAGCAACCATCGCCACGGCAGTTGCACGAAACGCAGCTCAGGGAGGTGCTGCCAAAGCAACAGAGTTGGCGAGAGCATCAGGAGAACGCAAGCCGCTGCCCAAACGAACACCGGCCACCAGATTTGCGGAGTCTCACGCCGCCGGTGCCAGACTAAAAAGCCCAGCACCAGCATAAGCGCAATCTCGGCGAGCGCAACCAGTGATACCAGGAGGTTGAAGCGATTATGATCCTCATCTGCCACGGTAGTGAACAGAAAATTATCTTGCGGGCGCACCCCGGGAGAGAGCACCTGCGCGATATTAACCCATTTCTCTTCGTAAGCCGCCGGCAAAACGTAGAACGCGGCAAGAGCTGCTCCCAGGAGAACGGCAGAACCGCCGTAGGCGAGCAACCGCGGCGAGCGTCGGAGGACGGTAAGGAGGACAACCAGCAGCGCGAGTGAGTAGTTGATCATTACGGCCGAGGGAGCGTTGGCCAACCAGCCCGCCGCGACTAGCAGCGCGAGCGGAACGACCATCTTCTTGCCGCTCTTCTCAAGGTGCAGGACAAGGAGCAACAGCAGGGGAAGCAGGCAGCTGGCCAATAACTCTGCAAATGCGCTGCGCCAGTAAATGATGATGAGGTGATAAGGGTTGACGGCATAGAATGCGGCGGCGAAGGTTGCATCTCGGGGCGCCAAGAACTGCCGCGCCAGATAAAAACTCGAACAGCCGGCGAGCAGCAAAGCGATAAGCACGTAGGCTGCCGGAGCAAACGGCCAGGGCAGTGCCAGCCCCAATAGGGCGCCCAAGAGCCAGGATGCCGGCGGATACAACAGGAAGCGAGCTTCGCCAAAGCCGAAATGCGCTCCGCTAGCCCATCGTGGATACACGATGCCCTGCTTCCATTGCTCGACAACTTCCATCCAGGAAGTGATGTGAAACTCTAAGTCGTGGCCGGAAGGAATACCGATGACAAACATCGGAACCACGGCTGCCACAGCGACGAGCACAATAACGCAGGGCGGCCCCAGCCATGGGCCGCAACGCCGTCCAACCGCATTAGCCTTGTGTGCCGAATTTTCCTCTACCACTCTGGCTGACAAGACTGTTGCCCTCGATAGCTGAGGGTTAGCCCTTCTGGAACTAAATTCACAACCATGTGCTCGTCAATATGGGGCGGAAGCTGGTTTTTCTTAGCTCCCGTACCGGCCCTTTAGCCCTACCCTCTTCAAAGGAATTTTGTGAGATAGTTATTTCAACAGCATAGAGCAACCCCGCGTTTGACGCATAGTGTGGGATGCCCTACGGGTGAGGGAAAATGAACATGCCATTCTTACATCACACTCGAATTTGCCTGGCTTTTTTGATCATGGCGGCACCTTCGGCCGGACCAGCTTCAGCCTTTGCCGCCGCTGACCCAAATTTTCCGCCACTTGAGGTTTGGAGAAGTGCCATTGTGACAGGAGACAGTGGCGGATTGAAGATGCTCTACAGCAGCAATCCCGCGGCTGAAATCGAAACTGCGCAGGGAACTCGCCCGGCCGAAGATGAAGTCTCGTTCTGGAGTGGGTTGAAGGCCCGCGATCTTAAACTCAATGTGATCAAAAGCCAGTCGATCCAGGCTGGCTTGAAACAAGTGGCATTTCAAGCGGAGGTGATTGAGCGCACCGCGAAAAAGCCGGTATACATCTCTGAAGCCCAGGTTTGGCTCCAGCAGGCCGGGCAGTGGAAAATTATCCAGGCCAAAAGGACAGAGTTGACGCAACTGGAACAGCCGCTCAGCCTGTCAAAAAACATCTACCCGGCGGGTGTAGACGCGAAAGCTGAAATCAAAGAAGCCCTCGCACATGCCGCCCGTGAGCACAAGCGCGTCTTACTGGTGTTCGGCGCGAACTGGTGCTATGACTGTCACGTTCTCGATCTGGCCTTTCAGCGCCCTGATTTGGCGCCTGTTCTGTCCGCAAATTACCAGGTTGTCCATGTGGATGTAGGAGAAGGTGATAAGAACCAAGACCTGATGCAGCTCTACCGGGTGCCTATGAAGAAAGGCATCCCAGCGCTTGCAGTTTTAGATGAAAAGGGCAACCTGCTATACAGTCAGCAGAACGGCGAATTCGAACGTGCCCGCGCGTTGACGCCGCAGCAGTTGTCGGCCTTTTTGAGGAAATGGAGGGTTTCGGGGTCCTAAAACCGCAGCCGTCCATCTAGTTCTTCGACCTGATGGATCAGGCCGTGGTCACTTCGGGTTGTGAGATCCGCTGCCGTCGCAGCTCGAAAAGAAATTCGTCTTGGCTAAGCGAACTGCTGGCCGAAAGCAGCTGCACCAGCTCATCTGAAGTCTGATCCTGTTGCCCCGATGAATGCGGCGACACACCCTCCCTAAAATTGAGACCTTTGGGCCATACCAGAACGTCAGGCTTGACACCGGGATGCCCGCTCAAGCGGTCTATCAAGCTCGATACGAGTTCTTTTTGCTCCGGGTTGGCAGTGAACTCGACTCCCATGCCGTGGCTGGGATATACCAGCCGCACAGTGCCGTCGAGATGGATTTCAAATTCTGAGATTCGAAAACAAATGTCGATTCGCGTACTTTTTGGAAAAGGAGCGAGAGTCTCAATATAACACCCTCCCAAGCTGAGGTCGGAAAGTGTGTACTCCGACAGCGGCTCGGGGTCATCCGGTGGTGATTGCGGAGCATTCGTGCCCAGCCAGCAGGACAACTGCCGCGATTGCGCTTCACTGAGATTGACAAACTGGAGGCCGCTCTGCCCGTTGGCATTGGCCCAAACGACTTGGGTGCGTGTCACGATGTCAGTCGCGGGAGGAAGGCGAAAGTTCACCTCCATCATTTGACCCCGCTGAAGGGCTTGCGCCGCGAGCACATCCATACCCCCTTCGCTCAGATCGAGCATGATGCCCTCAAGATCAGAGATGCCCTCTGAGGTCAAACTCACGGCAAGCTGAACGGGAACGCGGAACTGTCGGCGCCGTTCACGTTGCAGGAGGGCGGCAGCCGCACGTAAGCTAGCGCGGGCATTGTCAGCACATAAAGGCTGATAAAGGACGAAATTAGCTCCGCCTCCGAATGCTCCTGTGACCTTGCTAGGATCGCTGACCAGCCCGAGTGCGATTGCAGTCTTACTCATTGACGAGCGCCGCAGCGCCGCGATGAGGCTTTCCCCGACAGATACATCATCAAAATGGAGAGCAAGTAGATCGATCCTCTTGCCATCGAACTTGGATTGTGCTTCGGACAAAGAGCAACGCTCGTGATCGAGCAACAGGTCGTCGAAAATCTGCGCCAGCATTCCTGCGGCCGCATCGTCGAGCGAGACCATTAGAGCGTGAAATTTCATTTCCACCTTTGTCTTACAGACAGTCAACCTGGTATTTTCTATAAACCCCGCGTTGACTTAATTTATGCGAGCAGGGGCACCCGGAGCTCAAGACTCTAAGAAAACTACAGTCAGCCCAAAGCGATTCGTCGCGAAACAACGGGTCGCTCTCGGGGAGTCGTTTTCAAGCTGGGCTCCGCCTTTCGAGCATAGCTCGAGGCAGAGGCATCACGGCCAGCGGGGAGCAGTACCGCGGGTTGGCGCCTTGGATACTGGAGCACTGGCGGAGCTTGCCCCGGCCTTGGCCGCCATCCGATCCTGTTCCTCGCCCTCGGCCAGGTCGAGCGCTGGCGCTTCTTCTTCGCCTTCGGAAAGCAACGGAGCCACCTCGCGAAGCTTATCGGCAGCGGCCTGAAGCGCTTCGATCTGTTTGGCCAGTTGCGCGTATTGCGTCTGCTTGCGGCGCAAAACTTCGTGAATATCCTTCATAAATCCCCCTGTCGCCGAATTTAAGAGGTGCCTCGGTAGAGGTCAACTTCAATCACGGCTGCGATGGTTACGGATGTAACCCATTGTGATGGTCGTGAGAAGAACGAAGAGTGTAGAGATCAATTCGGGGCCAAGCTGTAAAAAAGCCCCGTCTGCTGACGAGGCTTTACGCGAAGTTTGGTTGCGGAAGTAGTTGCAATCAGTTAGGGGTGCGGAACTTTCGGCGCACCAATCCGGCGATCCCCAGCAATCCAGTACCGAGCAAGCCTAAGGTGCCGGGTTCGGGCACGGCGGAAACCGTAGTGACGCCATTCCAGTCACGAACGAATGTCGAGAAGGGAGCACTACCGTGCACATCAAAGGTAAATTGCATGACGCCCCCTTTTGCTCTGGTACCCCCAAAATTGCTGCCCAGTGTGCCCACGACTGTACCCGTCATGGTGTAGGTCCAGGCACCGTGTCCGCCATTGCCAGCTGGATTGAAACTACCGGCGAAAGTTACCGGAGAAGTAAAAGTGCCGGAAAACACCACGCCACCGGGAATCCCGCTGCCGTTGCTGGTGATCTTGAAAGTACCCCCGGCGGTGAACGTCCAACTATCAAGGCTGGGCGCTAGATTATGCGTAACCATCGATCCAGTTTGGAATGACAACTGCCCCAGGTTACCGCTCATTGAGCTGCCGTTTCCGGTGAAACTGATCAGCTGAGCACTTCCTACCAGGGCGTTGCTGCTCAATTTGACGCTTCCGCCAGCATTCTTGAATGTCAAATTGCTGTTTGCGAAGGTCATGATGGGCAGGGCTATCATCAAGACCGCCAGCAAAACTACTCGCCTCATACCTAATCTCCTCCAAAACCCGGTTAACGCTTAATTCATTTGCTCCGTGGGACGCAGACACTGACGGACCCACTGCCTTGGCATTGTCGCTAGGCTGAGGAGCATCTCCGGTTCCAAAAGTAACCCGGCCAAGATGCCTCTTACTTTCAGTCACTTAAGCACAATACAGCATCGAGCTGTGGATGGAATATTGCAAAGTAATGCACACTTGATGAAACAAGTGTTGTGCCCAGGACCGGGCGAGAAGTGCCTGCACCTGCGTAGCGCCGAGACAGCTTCTACTCGAACCTCCACTCCGAGATCGACTTACCAGTGAATTGGCGGTGGTTCTGGTTCCGCAGAGCCATCGGCGCGTGCATCGGATGCCCCATAGTTAAGATCGTGACGGGAGTCGTGCAGTACCGCTTGCCCCCGTCCCATGGAGGTTGAATACTCCCGCTCCACCTTCAGTGCATGCCCCATGGAAGAGAGCTTCCGTCGCACTTCGGGGCTGACACGTGATTCGATCAGAATGTCGCATCCGCGGCCGCGGCCAATCGTGAAGCGGGCGTTCTCCAAGGCTTCCTGGATGTTCATGTGGTAGTCGACAACATTGGAAACGAATTGGGCATGCGCTAAGGGTTGGTTGGGTCCGCCCATGATTCCAAAGCCGACGTGCTGATCGCCCCGTTCCATAAAGGAGGGGATGATGGTGTGGAACGGACGCTTGTGCGGGGAAAGAGCGTTGGGATGCGCCGGATCGAGCGAGAACAATGCGCCCCGGTTCTGCAAAACGAAGCCCATTCCGCCAACCGTGATGCCCGATCCAAACCCAGCATAGTTGCTTTGGATGAGGGAGGCTATGTTCCCGTCGCGGTCGACCACCGTCAAATAAGTGGTCTCGCTCGCGGGTGGCTCGCCGGGAAGGACGTGGCAGTTGGCCTTATTGGGATCGATGAGCTTGGCGCGCAGCTCCGCGTACTCTTTGGACAAGAGCCCCTTTACTGGAACCTTGGCGAAACGCGGGTCAGCGTTGTAACGGTAAAGGTCGGCATAGGCCAGCTTCATCGCTTCAATTTTCTTATGCAGTTCGGCAACGCTTAGTGGGCCTGCCGACGAGGGGGGAGTCGTCTCCATGATGTTGAGCATCTCGAGCGCTGCCATGCCCTGGCCATTGGGTGGGAGTTCATATATATTCCAGCCGCGATATGTCGTCGAGATGGGTTCAACCCACTCCGGAGAGAACTCGGCCAGATCCTCGCCAGACAGGGTGCCGCCGAGCGCCTTGCTGGTGCGCAACAGGGCTTCGGCAATTTCACCCTGGTAAAAAGCCTTTGCGCCACCATCGGCGACGAGCCGCAACGCATTGCCAAGGTCTGGGTTGCGAAAAACTTCACCGAGTGCAGGTGGTCTTCCATCCCTGAGCAGTACGGTTGGCTGTTGTAGAACGCCGGCCGCGCTCGCCCAGAACGCCTGAATCAATTCGGGAACGGGATAGCCGTTTTCGGCGTAATAGATCGCCGGCTGGAAAATCTCTCTCCACGCCAGCCTGCCAAAACGCTGGTGCAGGGCATTCCAGCCCGCAACCACCCCTGGCACGGTAACCGAATCGATGCCGTATTCCGGCATGCTCGCAACGCCCTTGGCTCTGAGGTGCTCGATGGTCAGTCCTTTTGGCGCCCAGCCGCTCGCGTTCAGCCCATACAGCTTTCGACTTTCAGCGTCCCAGTAAATTGCAAAAAGGTCGCCACCCATGCCGTTCATCATGGGCTCGGCCACGCCGAGCACGGCGTTGGCGGCAATGGCGGCATCGGCCGCAGAGCCACCGCGCGCTAGCACCTGGGCGCCCGCCTGTGAAGCTAGCGCATAGCTGGTTGCCGCAATCCCATAGCGCGTAATCACCATTGATCGGGCATGAGAACGATCCTGGGCCATGGCTAGAACGAGACAAAAATAGCTGAATAGAATTATTGCAAGACAACGTTGCATGCTACACCGCCATAGGTTGACATAACAGAGACATACATGGAAAAGACTCACGTAAATCTAAGAGAAAACGATATTCAATTTTAATGATTCAGATAAGCAAGCTCCTAGCTGGGCTTGAAATGGTAGTGCACATCCTGCTTGGACGGAATGGGAATTCCGTCGCGGGTAGCCGGATGGAAATGCCAGGTCTCAAGCGCGAGCAAAACCTTCCGGTCAATGGCCAGACCCATGCTGGACAGGATCTTCTTATCCACGACATTACCAGCCTCATCGACTGTAATTTCGACAATGACATCCCCTTCCTCATGCAATTCCCAGGGATTGACCTGCGGATCAGACCCGCGAATTGGCAGGGCAGGGCGGATGTCCTCGCCTGTCAAAGCTCCCTCCAAGAGGGAGCCGTAACGAGAACCACCGGACACATCGGTTTTGCTTTCTTTCGCGCTTATATCCCGCGGCCCCTTGGATGTAGGCAACTTATGTACATTCTCGGCCTTGGGCCGCCTCTTGAAACCTGGCCTTTTCCGCGGAGACAAGGACGCCCACACGGCGAATTCAGACGCCTCTGGAGCTAACGGCGGTGGCGGCGGGTAAAGCCGCACCACGCGCGTGCCGCCTTCTCCACGCGCAACAGAAGACGGAGCCACGAAGATTGGGCGAGGGCTTTGAAGCAGCCATACGAGAAACATGCAGTGCAGCAGCACTGAGATATATGGTATGGAGCGCCTCCACTCAGGTTCGATTCGGCTAACGGCGGCAAACATTGCGTCCAGCTCTCAGTCGGGACATCCTCTTAGACGTAAACAACGGCGTGCAGTCACCTGCTGAAGGAAGCGCGCGGCATGACCAGCAGGGAAGTACCTTATGGTCTCATACCTGAACATAATGCTGCAGACCTACCGCGTCCGGTGGTGATCGTTTCGGCAACAGGCCCAGCTTGGAGTTGGCTGCAATCTTGCCTTATGGTTTTTGCTTCTCTATCGTCGTCACGATTTCCTGCCTCGCTCCTTTCCGATATAATCAAGCGGCAGCGGCAAACCCACCGAATTGCGCCCTTAGCTCAGTTGGATAGAGCGTCTGGCTACGAACCAGAAGGTCGGGAGTTCGAATCTCTCAGGGCGCGCCATTCCTTTCTTCAACTTGCAAGAAATTCATAAAACGCGTTTGGGTCAAATAAGGGTCACACTGGCTCATTGGATCGTCTGAGAGATTGGGTTGTCGTTGATCCGGTCCACTGATGCGGCTTCCTGCCGCACAAATTGAACCAGGCGCTCTTGGTTTGATATCCGAGAACGGCTCGCCACGGGATTGTGGACAGGGCCCGCCCCTAGACTGCTTGTAAGCCTGAAACTCAGTGTCCTGCGACAACGCAAAACGGAGCAGCTCATTCAGAACGTAATTCTTTTCGTTGTTCGACCATTCGCATAGGAGTGTGAGGTCAGCAGCAATCGATTACTCGATCACTGCCTGGAGCTTCACGCGCGTGATCCGACTCACCCCTTTTTCGATCTTGAATTTGCTCATGCTCTTCTCCCCTCAGCAATGGTTCAGTAATGCCGACTGGATCAGATTCAGATCAGTTCGAGATATCGAACTGATCTTGTCCGACTCTCGTCTCCCACAGCGAAAGGGCGGGAACGACCAGCGCGTCGGCAGCGCGCGGCAGCCGAAGGCGGGGTCGCTCCCGCCCGTTAGCCTGACAACCATTAGACCGCTGATTCTTGCATGTGCCTGTCGGACAATGGGATATGGCTTTGTTTTTCAGCAAAATCATAGACCTCGCCATAGACCGCGTCCGAGGTTAGACCCGAGGCATGATTCGAGGAATCACTGATTAGCCCCGCTGAGGCGGCTAGCGAGAATCGTTCGTATTTCACACTCTCCTTTGAAGCGAACTTGATGGGACATGCGCCTCACTTTAGCTTGGCTTCTGACAGCTGCCGCTGTCCGAAGGACATACATCGAGGTGCGGTTGGTGTGTGGGGATTCGCAAAGATGCTCTTTCGAACCATAGCGGAGAAGGACCGACGCCAGGGCCGTGCGGGTCAAGGTCGCACAACGTGCGCCGCGTGAGCGGACGAAGGGCCTTGACGCGCACGCCGGCGGAGGCACAATGTGGCGCTGGTGCGAAGAAGGTACGCTCTGCGTGTTCGACTCGTTCATAATTGCAGTTCCTGTCAGCCGAGTTACTCCAACTCCGTCACAGCCAACGCTCGAAATCCATCACCAAGCGGATAACTATTGCGTGCACGGCAAACAACCGCGCCGCGGGAAATGCGCGACTTGCCTACCGCATCGCGGACGAACTTCAAATTAACTGTATCGCTGGTCGTCGGCACTTCATTCCACTTTGCTTCGAAAAGTTCCAGTCTTCCACCTGCATCAGCCACGAAGTCTACCTCTCTGGTGCGGTCGCGCCAGAAAAACAGACGGCCAAGGCGTCCCGCGCGGCGTTCGCGAGCACGCAATTGCGCGAAGACAAAAGTCTCCCAGATCGCTCCGGCTGCGGGTGTCTGATGTAGGGCTTCCTGAGAGCGAACATTCAAAAGAGCACCAAGCATTCCCGTATCGGCCAGGTAAAGTTTGGGACTCTTAACAATGGATTTCGTGCGATTGGAGAACCACGGTTCAAGCAGGACAATTTGTCCTGAAGCTTCCAGAACGGAGAGCCAATGGTTGGCGGTAGTTGGAGAAATACCCACATCGCGCGCCAGGTCGGCTTTGTTTAACAGGTTTGCGGAACGGAGAGCGCAAGCCCGCAGGAAGCGCTCGAAGTCACGCAGACTCCCAATGTTGGCCAGCGATCGAACGTCGCGTTCGAGGTAGGTGGCAAGGTAAGAATTGTAGAAAGCGATGTGGTCGATCTCCAGGTCAGCATATAACTCGGGGAAGCCTCCCCGGACGATGGCATCTTCCGCACCCGTCTCAGGTCTCGCAGCACGGACTTCCGCCAAAGACAGAGTCTCCAGTTCCACGATGTCGGCGCGTCCCGCCAATGATTCGGAAACACTCTTCATCAAGGTAAACTTCTGCGAGCCGGTAAGAAGGAACTGGCCGTGGCGGCCACGCGCGGCATCGACCGCTACCTTGAGGTGCCGGAACAGCCCTGGCGCGTATTGGACCTCATCGATGATCACGGGCGGCGCGTGACGGCGAAGGAAACTCTGCGGCTCCTTCTCTGCTTGTTCGGCTTCGGTCGGGAGGTCCA
>JAFATF010000241.1 GCA_019244045.1 Acidobacteriota bacterium | reverse complement strand
CGGCAGGGTGTGAAGGCTATTCTCGCGACTCGGCCTGATCTCGAAGTCTGCTGCGAAGCAAGCGACGGCGCAGAAGCTCTCGAAGGGGTCCTCAAATATAAACCAGATATCGTTGTGCTTGATGTCAGCATGCCTGTCATGAGCGGCTTTACCGTAGCCGAGACGATTGCGCTCATGAATCTCCAGGTCCACGTGCTGCTCTACACGATGTACTACTCAGAACATCTGCTGCGTGAGGCCAAGCGCGTTGGGGTACAGGGCTACGTGTCGAAAACTAATGCAGCAAGAGAACTTCTCCAAGCAATAGACAGACTGGTCGAGGGTAAAACCTATTTCGGCGGTGAATCGAGCAATACTGCCGCCCAGAATGCCGGGCGTCGTCCGCTCGTTCTCTGATTCGGCTCTTTTGCTGCTTTGACCGGGACGCGAACAGGTGCTCGCATGCAGCCTTGCAGAAGTTCAAGGGAGGGGTTGCTTAAATGAGACCACACCATCTGCTTGCTTGCGCAGAATGTCACAGCTCGGACTGCTCGACGTAGGTGCGTTGGTGTTGCCGACCTTTACTCGTGGAGGTCGCTGGTTGGTGTCGTGTGAGATTCCTCCGCCACTTAGGGTGACAGATGCGTCACGCAACCAGCATAAAGTCCCCCCGTCTGGCACCGTTCAGTTTGGCAGGGCGTCATTCGCCAAAACAACCGCACAATTCGGTACGAGCATCCTTACCGAAATCAAAATTCCGCCTCGGATATGAGATTAACAGTAGACGAGTGGCCATGCCTCTGATTCGAAACTGCTCATCCTGCGGGAAAGCCAATCGCGTTCCGGCGAGACACCTTGCTGATATAGGGAAATGTGGTGCGTGTAAGGCCGACATTCCTGCCCTCGCCGAGCCTGTCGAGGTGAATGAAGAGGATCTCAGTGATATTATTCGCGACAGTAAGGTCCCTGTCTTAGTCGATTTTTGGGCATCCTGGTGTAGGCCGTGCCGCCTGGCCGCACCACATGTTGCACAAGCAGCTCGAAATCTGACGGGGCGTGCGGTGGTGCTCAAAGTAGACACCGAGCGTTTCCCGGCTCTTGCGGCAAGATACAACGTCCGTAGCATTCCCAATTTTGCCGTATTCTCCCAAGGCCATCTTCAATTGCAGCAGGCCGGGCTAGTGGACGCCAATACCATGGAGAGCTGGCTGGCACGCGTGGTATAGAGCGTGAACCGTTCGTATGTCGTGACAGCAGAAGGCTATCGTGAGAACGGGCGCGTCTCGGCCGCATGAATTTCGAGCCTAAGATGTGCAGCAAGTGTTCCAGCCCGCAAGCGGTCTGTCATTGGGGTGTGTCCAAGGGATGCCTGTTCGCTTCAAAGAACTCGTTCTGCAGCTTTAGGCTTACGTTATCGGCCTTTACGGCGCGAATAGAGTCGACGATGCCTTCAATCCAGCTCTGCATATTCCATTCCCCAAGTTCCTTGGTAGCAACCGAGCCATCCCCGGAATAATGGTTGGGGAAACGGGCGTACCACCAAATGCCGGTGTAGAGATTTTCCGGCAGATTCAAGCGCTTCAGGTCTGCCCCGGACTCACTTGCAGCGCGATCGAGATGCACGAGGTCGGGCCGGGACACCAAAGTATTTGAGGTCTCATTTTCTCCGGCGTGATAATCGATACCGCTCGATCTCGGTTTCGGACCGCCTGGTCGGTGACGCTCGCCATCGAGAACATAGATAACGTAATCGCGGGGATGGTCAAGTTGGCTTTGGGCAAAGTAGGGTAGCAGATGCTCGTTGCCCCCATGCCCGTTGACGATGATTATCTTCTTGCAGCCGTTCCGCGCCATCTCGTCAGCAGTTTCCTGTAGCAATCGAAGCTGCAGATCGGCACTATAGGCGATGGTGCCCGGCTGATGCTTGGCCTCGAAAATTTGGCCGAAGTAGTAGTCAGGGAAAACGACCGCATACTCCTGGGCGGCCGCCTGCAGGGAAGCATAGCGGACGTTGAGCAGGTCGGTGCCTAACGGAAGATGCGGCCCATGTTTTTCGAGGATGCCGAAAGGAAGCAAGCAGGTTCCTTTTGATTGCTCAATACCCTGGCGGAAGTCGGCAGCGGTTAGCTCCTCCCACCGAGCAGAGAGCTTACTCTGGGCATGCAGGGTGGCAGCGGCTGCTACAAAAAAAAGCAATACGTTTTGAGTGGCACGAATCATCCTCAGTGTCCTCCCGAGCCGCGGGATCGCATGCGAACGCATGCATCGATTTTCTAAATCGATTTTATGATAACCGCAAGTTGCTGACCATGGCACGGCAAAGCACGTGAATCGAGATAGGAAGAACGTGAATCGAGATAGGAAGAAAATGTCGCTAAAAGGGGGATTGGAACTTCCTGCGCAGAACGCCAGCTGCCACATATGATTCCTAACCGAAGGAATAGGAACGAGATTTGAAAAATTCGCTGCAATGCGCTCGAATGTTATGACCTGGAATGCTGAATGCTGAATAGGACAGATGTTCCTCGAGGCAGCTCAGATCGCCGCCGCAGGCAATCATTCCGCATTGCGTTCGTCGCTCGACGCCGCGAGATTTCGCTGACATAGAGCTGGCCGGTGTCGGCCCCGGGGAACAGCGTCCAGCCTTGCCCTGTACTCGGGCCTAGGGGCTGCTTTGCCCCGGCAAAGTTCGACGTCCCCACTAACCTGACTCGATTGCAAGCGAGGAACAGTTTTCGCGCGCGCCTCACTTAAGAGTAATGACAAGAATACGGCCGTCGGAGTGATATTCCCCGCCGGTAGCGTTGTGCGCTGTCTGTACCGGATGTGCGGGCAAGTAGCTTGTTAAAGCAGCAACCAGACCAGTTTTCTCAAGACTCTCGCCGATGTTTTGCCGCTCGCCGTCTACGGCGGGATCGATCTTGTGGGTGATGCTGCCGTTCCTCTGATCTTTTTCGAAGCCAATATCGTGTGTGCCGGCGCCCGCCCACACGGGCCTGCCTTTGTACTGAAATGGAGCCTTCCAAACTCGGAAGTGATGCCGGCTGGCAACAACCGCGAAGGCTTCTGCCTGCTCGTAGCCGAAGTCCTGTACACGGCCGAAAAGATAGAGCAGACTCATGGGCATTTGGACATAATCCTGATTGTGCCGTGTCATCTCAATAGCCTTGGTGATTGCGTCGGAGTTGGAGGTATCGGCTAGATGCCAATTGGCCGCGGCCAGCGCGTTCTCCAGCTGCTGCTCGGATCCGATAATTACGAAATTGACCATGTCGCCCGGGTTATTGAACTGATCGGATACACGGTGGGGTAGTCTGTCGATTTCTTGCCGCAAAGACCGGTCGATGGGGAGAGAAGGAATATTGAATGCTCCTGTCGCTGTCCTGTCAACCGTTTCAGCGTTGTTGGCCGATGTGGTCCCAGCACTCGTGCGCCCCGCTCCGGCCCCAAATTGTCCTTGCATCCAGATCTGGGCGGCATTTGATAATTTGTTCTTGATCAGCAGGCTCGTCGCTGGGCCTGTGTGTACCTCGACCTTGATTTGATGTTGGCAGTTATCCTTGACATTGGGAGCTAGGTAGAGATGGCCTTTTTCGGTGATGGTGATATTTCTGCTGGAGGTTACCGGGAAGGGCTGTGCGTTGGCCGCCAACTTCGCGACCAAGGCATCGGGAGCACTGGAGTGGACTCGAAGATCATTCGATGATGTTGAAGCGCACGCCCGCTGAGCATCTGTCGACCGACGAGCTTCGTCGGCAACTGTAACATCGAGCACATTGCCGGGCGACAGTTCGATCCCGGTGTCGGTCCAATCTTCTCCCGTTGAGATAGTGATTTGCTTATCGAAGCCTGACTGGGCTGTGGTCTGTGACTGCGGAGGGACAACGTTGGGGGTCAGAGATTGAAGATCTAAGGCGAATGAGGGAGGCAACCACCATGAAGCAAGCAACAAGGCAAGCAGGGGGAGGCAGGATAATTGAACCGTTCGGTGGACGAAAGACTGACACATGCTTATGTGATGTCGAATCCCATCCTGATTCGTAACCACGCGGCACATCATTTGACGCAGGCACTCAACCGTTTTATTGACCTCGATGATTGTCTCTTACCCGTTATACCGCAGCAGCCTTTCCAAGGCGGCGGCCTACAACTCTGAATGCTTTTATCCTTGAAGCTTCATACTCCACAAGGCTGCTCTCGTAAGAGCCTGTGTGATCAATTTTCGGGGCGTGCTTTCCTCCGGCGGTAAGAAAAGCCAAGCCAAAGCCCGAACCACTGCCGGTGGAACATGTCCGCTGCCGCGTGGGAAGAAGCTTTGCAGCGATTCCCTGGGCTTTTCTCGAAACTGATCCAGCATGGAAACCTGGTGTACGCAGGAAATGGTGCACAAAGGCGCACACGACTTCTCGGTTCGGTACTCGTGTTCCAGATTCTTCGTGCTGTACTGCTCAAGCGGAATCCCAGGATGGCCACGCTGCTGGGAGCAGTAATGCACAAGTCCATATTCACATATGTACAGGTATCGGCTGCCGGCGCGGCAACTCCAGTGATTTGGTTTTGCCAGAATAAGATTCTTTTGAAATTGGTTATAGTAAGCAAACGAGGCAAACGATCGGCTCGCTATCTTCGACAATTCCTGGTAGATGCGGCACTCGAGTTCGCTTAATGGACGAAGTTGCCCCTGATTATCATGGACAATGCCGATGGTGGTCTCGAATCGGAGTTCACGGCCACGGCGAGCAACAACCAACGCGTCTTCCGGGCGCGCAGAGGTACCCATTACAGAATTGATGTTCACTTCGAACGCCGCATAATCGGCAAGCCACTCGAGTTTCTTGTCAAGCACCTTGAGACTCTTTTTCGAAACCGAGTCTGGCTGGACGTTGTCGATGCTGATCTGGAGCTGATCGAGCCCAGCATCATTCAAGCTCTGAATGCGAGCTGGCGTAAGCAGATATCCGTTGCTAATTAATGTAGCAATGCTACCGCGGCGCCGAATCTCTCGAATAATTCGCTCAAGTTGAGGATGTAGCAAGGGTTCACCGCCGCTGATCGTGATCACTGTCGTGCCTAGGTCGGCGAGGCGGTCGATGCGGCGCAGCATCGTTTCAAGCGGGACGGGCTTTGAGGTATCGTCGAACTCACTGCAATAGCTGCATGTCAAGTTGCAGCGACGCATTGGAACGATCTGCGCGAGGATCGGGTGGTACCGGGACTTCATCGCTCTCGCGACCACCCGCGCCTGCCTCAGCTTGAAGGTAGCCGCGTGCAGCTGGCGTCCAATTCGAACCATATACACCGGAGTCTTAAATTGTTCATCCCTAGCTGGCTACGATTCTACTCGCTTTCCAGAGAATGCATCTTTCATTTGATCACATAAAGGAGGCAATCGCGAATACCAGAAGCGCGATTAAGGCCGCTAACAGCACATCGGCTACATAGTGATAGCCCCCCACGATGGTGGCCGCAGCGATGCTAAACGCGGCCCAGAGGAAGAACGTGCCTAGCCAGGTATGCAAGTGAACAATGACCAGCGCAGCAGCGAGCGCGGAGGCCACATGCGCGCTCGGGCAGGTTATTGCTTGGATGCTGGCATGATTGAGGATCTCCCGGTTTAAGGCGCGGACTCGGGTGGGCGGCATCTGAAATCCTTTGTACTCGGAAAGCGTGCGGGGTGGCCGAGCCGGAATCGCGAGAGTAAACCCAAAGCAGATGTACGTTGCCGAAAGCACTACAATCCAGTAGAAACTCACCTGACTGCGCAAACCGGTTGCGTAGAGCGCGATGAGCCCCAAGGGAACAAGCGGATAAACCAGTAGGTATGCGAGCTCGAGATAAGTGCTGATGCTTGTGGTTATGCGAGTTTTCGCCGGCTTAACTCCGAGTTGCTGGAATATGATGCTATCCCAATGACTCAGTCGCGCTTCTACGGCCGGATCGGGAGCAGTGAAGAACTGACCGACTTGCCAGTAGGGAATCAGCATCAGTGCGCCAGGAAGCCAGTCCCAAAGGATCGACTCAGCGTGCGGTCCGATCCAACGACCACTCAACTTAGCTCCCCAGGTAGCGACGATTGCGAGCAGGGCGAGCAGCGTCACCCTAAGTTGGCGGTGCGCCTCGAGCTGCCGCATATAGGCAGCGAATGCGAGCGCAGTCACCGCAACGATTTGAATCCACTCTGGTGTTGGCAAGATGTAGCTCCTGACATGATGGCACCAAGTCACCGGTAGGGAGATCACCCTTGCATATTTTAGGAGCCCCAAGATGATTCTGCGTTTGGCGTTGCCCTAGAAATTGGACCTTGGCCTGATAACTGCGCCTGAAGCGAGCAGCGTCTCTATGGTGTATATGGGTGCACTGTAGGAGTTCTTCGCGTAAGCGGAACCCGATCGTGCCCTGCCCGGGTGCGTGGGCGTCCTTTCCGATTTCTTCCCCCAAAGTGCCACGCTATAACTGACGGGGCAATTTCCTGACAAACAGGCCCACGTGGTGATGCGAGGGCTGTTGGCAATTGGAGTGGCTCTAGCGCACGCGCTTTGATCGGCCGGATTGCTTCAGCAAGACGAAGCCGCATAAGCTATTGCTTCCGCGAAGAGCCGAAGTTCTTAGATGACTGACTGGAATGCCCGCGTCTGGGGGCGCCAACTCTGGCTCACGTTCATTACCTAGCGATCCGCGTCAAAGTTGTCGCGAGGAGCGCTAATGCCTACCGGGCGATTGCTGGCCGAGCATTCTTCCCACCTTCGCCCGAAGGCTTACATCTGCCGGTGATCCTCCTTTTCGTGCAAGCCATGCGAGAAAATCTCGCATTTTGACTTCATGCCTCACGGGCGGTTGCTGAACAACGACGCTCACAATCGTAAGGCCACGGCCGACGTCGCCTACCCAGCTGTCCTGCTGCAAAGCAGCGAGAGCCGCAGCCACTGCCTCGTAGAGGGTTTCCGCTGTAACCTCGATTGTGTGCTCGATGTCGTGAACATCTCTGACGGAAACTCGGCAAGCGCGAAGAGTCACGTAGCTAAGCGTAACATATTCGCTTTTTCTTCGCTAACCGGGGCGGCTCGTCTCGTCGCCAGAGGCGAAACCGATCGAGCTACCTATGACGAGGAGAGCGTGAATGATTGATGGAGCGGCAAAATTGGGAGATCATTGTTCGGCACTGGGATTGCTTCACCTGGCCACGCTCGCGCGAGCGGCGGCACTGGCCACGAGTGCCATCGTTTCCCGCCCCGCAGCAGTGTAAAAATCGGGATCGCGTGTACTTGCTCTAACGTTTCCTGAACAGAGCGCATAGGATTGAAAAGCCCAACGTTGAGAAGACAGGAGCATGGCAATCCCGCCTTCTTCGATTGCTTACCTGGGGAAAGGTCGAGGATGATGACGCGACATATTAGGCAGGGCCGTGATGGTTTCACCCAACTCCAGAGGCGCTTCACTCCCCACCATACTGCCTTCCCAGTCTAGCGCAGCCAGATCACCTATTCTTTCAATGCGAAGAGTCATGACTTCTTCCAGCACTTCGCTCAAGCACGAGGTTTGCCACAATGTGCTCTGCATTTGGTGGTTTGATTCCCGACGGGAACTTTCGGGAGCAAATTGAGCAAATTCGCGCTACAGCAACTCCTGTATTTTGGGCCGAGTGGCTGTATGGCTGCTGTTTGTCAGCGATGGAATACCGCCCGCCGCGCCGTGCTGTTTCGGATAATGGGGGACCTGATGCGCACTTGAAATGGCTAAATCAATGATCAGTAAAGGCACTGCGCCTGCTGCCTGGCGATCACGGAAGCTTTGGGGGCGAGGTTGTCGCCGCAGACGCCGCGGCGCTGATCTTGAGCGTATACCCGGCAACTGAAAACAGTTCGGCAGATCACGTGCATAGCGAGCAGTGGGTTTTGCGTGAAAGCAGTTGTTGGCTATGACCTACGTGATGACCAAACCGTGCCCCATCTGTAAACGGCAGTTGACGAAAACAGTGCCTACCGACACAGTGCCATGTGCCTGTGGGCAGCATGTGTGGCAGGGATAAACGCGCTGCGGGCAGTCCGCAGTCCACCAGGGGACTAGTCCACCCTTTTGCAACTGGGCACACCGAACGGTTGTTCGCGATGGCGAGCACTCAGGCGCCTTCGACGATTACGGCCGACCGTCAAATGAGCGAGCCAGGCGGTAGGCCGTCATGCTACGAAAAATCAGGCGCGGATCTTTTCAGAACTGTTATATAGAGGCTCGGCCTCGATAATGCTGCACGGCGACTTTGTTGGCACACTGCGCGACAAGCGCAATCCAGCGCCTGCGAAAAGGCTGCGCCACTCCTCCTCTATGCGCTCGTGAACGCCCGGGAAAAACAGAGATTTCAATGTCTATGATCTTCGAGGAGTGCGGCTCATTCCCGGTGCGGCACCACAAATTCTAGAAGCACGACTCTGGCGTTTGGCATGTCTTGCATGGCCGGGCGGCAATTGCGCAGGATTGTCGTCGCCTGCTCGTCAGTCCAGTCATGCAGGATGTGTTTCATGAAATAGATATCCCCGCCTTCGGGCACTGCCTTGAAAAAATCGCCGGTGTGCGGTCCGGCAGCGGCTCTCGAGCCGTCGTATGTCCAGGGTGACGATGCCGTCGTGAAAGCAGGCAGAAAAAGGGGCGATGCGTCATCCGCCCCTGGCAGTCGAATTCGCTATGCGGCACGTCCTGACACGCTGGTTGCAGGGCGATAGCCGGATTCCTTTGCCTTTTTTAGGGCATCCAACGCTTCTGTCGTCGACAGTAGAGGTGTAGTTTGAACATTCCTGCATGCGCCACCAGCGGCAAATGCTATAGCAATAGCCGCGGCATTTACGTTGTTGGGCATGTCGGTAATGACCACCACATCGTAATCGCCGAAAGCGAACCACGCTGTCTCAATTTTGCCACCAAGCTTTTCTATTGCAGGACGAACCGCCTCAATCCGGTCTTGTGGGCTGTTGACCAAGGCTTGCCAACCCTCATGTGAGTACGCAATCTGATGCAGAAAATGTGGCATGCATCCTCCTGTAAAGATTTGTCGGGCGCATGGTGTCACATAA
>JAFATF010000105.1 GCA_019244045.1 Acidobacteriota bacterium | reverse complement strand
CGAACGGGCAATCTCCTCGACGGTATGCCTGACTTCGGCAGACATGGGGCGGCCACTCTGTGCAACGTAAACACCGATTGCGTCGGCTGCTCCTTTACGGATTTCAAATCCGTTTAGGTCCACACCCGACATGCGCGTCTGAGCGCTGAACGGCACAAAATGGGCATCGTGCGGCCCCAATTCGCGCCCCCGCAAGCCATACTTCTCTTTGGCCAAGACAACAATGGAGCGACCTTCGGGCGTTTCATCGGCGAGCGAGGAAAGTTGGGCGGCATCGGCAAGCTCCTGCTGGCTGACGCCGGGGGCGGGGATAAAGCGCGAAGCCTGTCGGTTCCCCAGCGTGATTGTCCCCGTCTTGTCCAACAGCAATGTATTAACGTCACCGGCGGCTTCGACGGCACGACCTGACATGGCAAGCACGTTGTGCTGTACCAGACGGTCCATCCCCGCAATGCCGATGGCCGAGAGCAGTCCTCCAATGGTGGTAGGAATCAAGCAGACAAGCAGCGAGACTAAAACAAACACGGTCTGGGGTGAACCCGAGTAAATGGCGAACGGCTGCAACGTAACAACAGCCAGAAGAAATATGATGGTCAATCCCGCCAAAAGGATGTTGAGGGCGATTTCGTTCGGTGTTTTCTTCCGCTCGGCGCCTTCCACCAGCGCGATCATGCGATCCAGGAAAGTTTCACCAGGATTGGACGTGATCTTCACCCTGATGCGATCGGATAACACACGAGTACCACCTGTCACCGCCGAACGGTCACCTCCCGCCTCCCTGATCACAGGCGCAGACTCACCCGTGATTGCCGATTCATCTACGGAAGCGACGCCTTCAAGAATTTCTCCGTCCGAGGGAATGAACTCGCCCGCCGAGACGGAAACCAAGTCTCCGGACTTCAGTTTCGAGCTTGGCACTTGTTCAACCCGTCCGTCGTTGTCTAAAATCCGGTTCGCAATTGTCTCTGATCGCGCTCTGCGTAGGGTGTCGGCTTGTGCTTTGCCCCTCCCCTCGGCCATGGCTTCCGCGAAATTTGCGAATAACACCGTGAACCACAACCACAACGTGACCTGCAGGTTGAACTTAAGATCGGGGCTTGCCTTGAACAGCAGCACCGTTGTAACCACACTGCCAATTTCGACCACAAACATGACCGGGTTGCCCATCATCTTTCGGGGCTCGAGCTTGAGAAACGCGTCCCAGATCGCTCGCCGGACGATTTTCCAGTCCCAGAGAGCCCTTTTGCGGCGTTTCATGGGCGAGCGACCTAGGCGGACGGTTGGGACCTTGGCACCCGTGAATGTTGACCTTGTCATTGCCGTAGTCCTCTAGAAACTCTTCCCCACGCCCATAAGCAAGTTTTCGAGAATCGGCCCTAGACTTAAGGCGGGGAAAAATGTCAGTGCCCCGACAATCAGGATCACGCCGATTAATAGCAGGGTGAAGAGAGGAGTAGTCACCGGGAAGGTGCCCAACGATGGCGGAATATATTTCTTGCTCGCCAGATTTCCGGCAATGGCCAGCATGGGAATAATCATCCAGAATCGGCCAATGAGCATCGTGATCCCGCCCGCCGCGTTGTACCACAGGGTGTTGGTCGTGAGTCCGGCAAAGGCGGATCCATTGTTGCCGGCTTGCGAGGTGAAGGAATAGAGAATTTCACTTAAACCGTGTGGACCCGGGTTGGAGATGCTCGCACTGCCGTAGCTCTTTAGGGAAGAGACGGCGGAGAAAGCAAGGATGATCAAGGGGAAGACCAGCACAACCAGCATCGCCATCTTGACGTCGTAAGCTTCAATTTTCTTTCCCAGGTATTCGGGAGTGCGCCCCACCATAAGGCCGGCAATGAATACGGCCAGAATGATGTAAATCAGCATGCCATACAGGCCGGCGCCTACTCCGCCAAAAATGACTTCGCTGAGCATGATGTTGATCAACGGCACCATCCCACCGAGCGGAGTGAAAGAGTCGTGCCAACCGTTAATGGCCCCGCAGCTGGCGTCGGTAGTTACCGTCGCCCACAGCGCTGTATTAGCGATGCCAAACCTTACCTCTTTGCCTTCCATGTTCCCGCCCGGCTGAAGGCGACTCGAGCGTTGATCAGTATTGGCCAAAAGTGGATTACCCCGCGCCTCTGCCCAATACACCACCGAGACCCCCGCCAGAAACAAAATTGCCATGGCCGCCCAGACCGCCCAACCGTGGCGCTGGCAACCAGTCATCCGGCCAAGCGTATAGGTCAAACCCGCCGATACCGCAAAAATGGAAAACAGCTCGATGAGGTTGGAGAGCGGCGTGGGATTCTCGAATGGATGCGCGCTGTTGGCATTGAAAAATCCACCCCCATTGGTACCCCATTCCTTGATAATCTCCTGCGAAGCCACAGGTCCCTGAGCAATGTTCTGCTGGTTAACCGCGTCCATCACCGGTTTGCCTTGGCTGTCGACCATCGGCTTGCCGTCGGGGCTAAGCTTCTGGACCTGCATGGGTTCTATTAACTTGACCGTCTGATAGGGTTTCAGATTTTGCACCACACCCTGGGAGACAAGCGCCAAGCCTCCAACAATCGTGAAGGGCAACAATACCCAAAGGCAAGCGCGCACCAGATCAACCCAAAAGTTGCCGATCGTCTGGCTCTGGCGACGACGGATACCCCGAATAAAGGCAATCGCCACGGCGATTCCGACCGCGGCTGAAAGGAAATTGTGATAAGAGAGGCCCGCCATTTGGGTGAAATAACTCATCGTGGTCTCGCCACTATAGTTCTGCCAATTCGTATTGGTGGCAAAAGACGCGGCGGTGTTGAACGCCAGGGCAGGATTAACGGCGACAAACTTTTGCGGATTAAAAAACGGCAGAGATCCCTGCAATCGTTCCATCAGGTATAACAGAATCATCGAGACCAGGCTGAACAGCAGCATGGCAACCGCATATTCGGTCCAGGGCATTTCCTGGTGTTCGTCGACACCGGTCAAGCGGTAGAGAAGCCTTTCAACAGGTCGGAGCAGGGGGTCGAGAAAGGTCTTCTCGCGGTTGAATACGTGCGCCAGGAAGATGCCCATGGGCTTGGTGACGAGGAAGATGAGCAGCAGAAAAAACAGTATTTGCAACCAACCATTAGCGGTCATAACCGGTCCTGTCGCTGGTCTAGCCTTTGCATAGGCTGGCTCCTAGGCGTGACAAGATTCATGCAGCGGGCAAACCCAGTTACTAGGGTGTGACTCATTTCAGAATTTCTCCGGACGCAGCAGGGCGTAAATGAGGTAAACCGCCGTCAACACGCTGATGACGAGCATGATCATTGACTCAAAGCTCCCAGCCTTTTCCTCATCTCAAGCGATCGCAAAAATGCACGTAGGCGATCGACATTGCGAAAAACGCGATGGTAACGCCTATCCAAAGAGCGTCTTGCATGACAACCTCCAAGTTAGGATCGGATGCTCATTCTCACCAGGAGCCTTGCTTGCGTCCCCACCACCAAATCAATCCCACCGTAGCCGTGTTCTGCTGTTTGTTGAGGGCACCCTGCACATCGGACAGGAACGAGGGCTCATTCGAGAAATCGCGCCTCCACTCATAGCGCATAAGAAATCCATCCACCGGCTTGTAGTCGAACGTAACCGTGTTCTCCTTAAGCGCCTGGGTAAGACCGCTGAAAAGGCCACCTCGATCGGAAAGATATTCTGCACGCGTGGCCAGGGCAATCTTTCGGGTCAATTGATATTGAAGATAAGCAGCGCCGCCGTCGACATGAGAAGGGGCAGACGAGCGTCCGAATGCGGCGTCTTTCCACAAACGCGCAATGAAGTAGTCGCCTTCCAAGGCAAGTGTCAGCTTTGCCGTGGGTTGCCAGGTTGCATAGCTATCGAAAATGTGGGTACGTCCATCGGGTGCGGGACGGATGGCTTGAAAACTTAGGCCGGGTTGTACGGCAATCGGACTTGTGGGCGGGGCCAGCTGGCGGTCCGGATGTTCCTGTCCGAGATAGTAATTCATGGTCCACGTAACCGTCTTTTTTGGCTTGGCCGTGAACCCGAACAGTTCATCTTTGAAGCCGTTCGTGGCCTCAACCTGGTTTGTGCCATTCACGACCCAGTAGTTGAAGCTGAGTCGATCGCTCACGGGTATGCTGGCGCGTATGCCCATGTGATAGAAAGGCAGGAAATCGAACCAAAGGGCCCGCGAATAATTGATTTGATCTTTCGTGTAATTGCCTTCGATCCCGATCGAACTGCCCCATTTGCCGAAATCAATGGTGATGCCTTTGCCCAGCGGAGCCACATAGGTTCCATAGGCTTGGAAAATATTGCGATAGATTTGGGGGCGGGGTTCGTTGGACGGGTTTCCTTGCAAAGTGTCCGTCGCTTGACCAAACTGCAAATCGAGCCGCCCGCCCCAGCGGCGTCCCTCAGAAGCGTTCGTCGGATGATCGAAGATGACACTGGCCTGATTCAAACTGAATTCGTTGCTGAGCACGTCATAGGCGCGAAGCACATCGACGCGTCCCACGGGATGGTTGAAGTTATACGCGTAGTAGGTATCTAATGCGAGACTGATGCTGGTCGCCTTCAGAAAAGCGAGAGTCCTCCGATCCTCCGAGGACAGGGCCACCTCAGATAGATCCTGTGATCCCGATTCGGTGCTTCGGTCTGTGAAGGTCATCGGGCTCGCGCCTGGGGCCATTTCAGGCTTTCTCGACTGAAGCTGTTGTACGATCTGCCTGAGCTCAGCCACTTGTATTTCTAGTTCCTGAACTCGCCGTGCAAGCGTCTCCGTGGCCGCCGAACCTGCCGCCGATCTTTCTTGTTGAGCGTGCGCGAATAGCACAGAAACAAACATTATGAATGTGCATGCAATCGATCCCCTCATGTGATGGGCGCCTCTTCTCGATGGGTTCGCGTTATTGAATTTCACGCGTACCCCAAACATCTCATAAAGCGCCGTCATCCACTCCGCAAAAAATCAAAACTTCACCAGGATCGCCATATTCAGCCGGTTTTCGCTCTTGCGTAGGTCCGGCGACCAGCCTGGCACCACCGAGCCAGGTGCTCCCGTGTTTCCACCCGGGGGCGTTACGCCCCCTGGCCCGGAGAAGTACGGGACGTTGTCGGCGCGGTAGTTGTACTCCCAGCGAAATGTGATGTACTGGCTGGGCATCCAGTCAAAGGTGCCGGCAGCATCCCAGGCCTTGTAGGGGTCGCCCGGGTTCTCTGTGAAATAAGAGGTGCCAGAAGCGGCAGTCGCTCCGTTGATGGGAGGCAAGAGAACCAGGTACCTGCCTGGGTTGTTGATTCGCCCACCCCCGATGGTCAAGCCGAATAGGTCCTTGTGAAACCAGAAGCGGTTGTAAGCCATGAAGCCGAGGAAGCTTTGCTTGGGCCATACCACGGACCGTCCGCCGATTAAGTGCCTAGAATTTCCGGCACAGCTCACTCCGTCGCCATGTTCGCAGCCGGCATCTCCGGTCAGGGAAAAAGCCGCCTTGTCCAGGAAACGCTCCGGCCGGTCGTAGTACTTGGCTTGTATGCTGTCGTCTGTGTGGTAACGAATGCGACCTGGCACACCCAGGGCATCCGCTCCCACAGCATATTGGTTGCCGAGCAGCGATAGCCAGGCAGTCGGCCGCCATAAAATTTGCCCTCCCAAACCGGGGCGATTGTTGAATCGCCCATACGCTTGCCATCCATTTACAAACCAGGGTTCGATCTTCAAATGCTCAGTAGGGAAGATCTGGATGCGAACCCCGTTAAAAAACCAGGGGGTGTTCGAGGAGACATAGGAGGGTTGATACGCCCAATTATCGAAATTGTAATAGCTGAAAAGGCCCACATAGGACATGAATATTCCGGCGTCCACGTTGATCCCGTGTAGTGCATCAAAATGATAGCCGCCGTATGCCTCCGACAGATATCGATAGGCATTATCGAGGTTCCATTGACCTCGTGAAGGACTGGAATCATTTCGGGGAGTGGTTTGAGAATACATTCCGAGTTGTGTCATCAAACGCGCACGAACGTGGTCGTAGTGGAAGTCCCCACCGACGCCGAGCTGCGTAAGCTGGACCTCATTGCTCCGAAACACCTCGCTCGATCCGCTGACCGTATCGTCCTTCGGGTGTCGGAAGTCGTAGATGTAATCCACATCAGCTCTGATCTCCGGCGTGAAAAACTCAGTGTCGAGCGGCACCTCTTTGGTGCGTGGATTGCCGTTCAGCCATGTCCAATCGGCAAATGCGAACGGCTCGGCTTTAGGACGGTCTTTGCTTTCTGCAACAGGTCCCGGCTGCTTCTCAGCTGGGCTTGGTAGTGCGGAGACTTTGATCAAATTTTCCGCCCCAGCCGCGTGCCGACCCACTTCCGAGTCCCCTGGGGCCTGAGGTTTGGACTGCCGCTGCAGTTGTGACTCCAGCTCCAAAATACGAGCCCGCATTTTTTCAAGTTCTTGGAGGATTTTGCGGTTGCTGTCGCTAGTCGCAGAATTTGCGGTCTGAGCATCCGAAATGCCTGATCCAGAGCGATTGTTCTCCTGATCACCGTTCTGAGCAAACATCTGGAACGGTAACTGGAAGAACAAAGCCAAAACAATCACTAGATGCAGTTTCGGTCTGGGTACTAAGTCCTTGGTGTTGCTCGTTGCAAGTTTCAAGCGCCTACGCCTTTAATAAAATCTTAGAATCAGCACTCCCATTGCGTGTAAGAGCGCATAACGCCAAAATGGAACCGACGCGACAGACTTAGGCTTAAGGGTTGAGGTCTTACGAATGGTTCTCGCCTCGCCTTTCTGGTCAGGCGAGAGTAACGTGTGAGGAACTCGCTGTCGTCGGGGCAGTGGCACTCCAGCTTGGTGCCACAATCGTGTCTGCGGTGAGCAGGTGCTAAGCTTACCCGCGCAGACCACCAGAACCTAAAGCTCCTCGACTTTAAGGCATGGCCGGAGATCCTAGATTGAGTGCCGCCAGGATCGAACGTCACCCGGTCATTGAATACGAAAACGCGTAAAGTTTGAATAAAAAGTTTATAAAGACTTTGTAAATATGTGCCAAGCGGTTATGAACTGTTTATGCAATTCTGCGCTATATTGTACGTTCAGGACCAGCGCACCAGTGGCGAGCTATAGGTAAAGCAGCTGCCTAGAGCTGGCAACTTCTCCGTCAGTCAGAAGCTCGACAATTGCTCTTAGGAACCCCCAAGTCGAACAAGCAGCATGCGACATGAGAAAAGTTTCAGAGTGAAAGGTTGCGCGCGCAACTGCACTTCAAACATGGTCGAGTAAAGAGCAAAAACTTGCAAAGATATGGCGGCTTCGTGGCACCATCTGCCGTCCATGGAAAGGGTGTGCGGCTAGGTGCTGCTGGATTTGCCTGCCCACCGCAAGGATGACGGGAATGGCGGTGGAACACCGTGCCGACGATCTTTAACTCAAAACCAGGCCGATGCCAAAGAGCAGCAGTGATGGTAGTCCAGCAGCAATCCTGACATTCAGTACCATCAGTCGGTGTCACGGTTGCTAAGGGGGCGTACCATCAAATACATCCACCTGTTGACGTTCCGAGAAGGCGCCGGACTATTCGGCGAAGAAGCGCTCTGCACCACGCCGTAGAACAAGCTTACCCGACTGAATTTTTGAACATGCATGGCGAAAACAAATGCGGTAGCTTAGCGCAGTAAGGCAACATCGCGTCGCACACGCTGCAAAACTGTAGTGGCCTTTCCTTCCATGATCTTAGACCATTCGTGTCCATCAGAAGCAATCTCAAGGCATAGGTCATAGGAGGCAGGCGACAGCTCATCAATGGTAAGGCGGGTTTTCACTGCCCGCCCGCTTTTATCCGAAATCTCGTCGCTCGTCCATGTCCACGTGCGTCCTTCGAGTCTGCCAGCTAAATCCTCTATCTCTCCGGTGTTTTTTAGCACGTGATATGTGTATTTCCTGAGCTGTGCATTATAGGCTATTACAGCTAATCCGCCTTCCGCCAGCTCAGCCTCGCCTTTCTGTCGAGAGACCAAAAGCGAGCTACCGGGCAGCCATTCATTGCGTTCAGTACCAAGGAATGATCTGGAACCCAGGGGTCCGGCTGTCATGTGTACTTCTACAGTCCACGTACCGACGAAATACTTCAACCGCTGAACCTCAGATGCGGTCTGCGCGATCAGCGCAGTTGCGGCCAGCAGGGTTGTGAACAGGACAGCACAGATTCTTCTAATAGCAGTCGTCTCAAAGTTGGCTACTTCGATGAGCATAAAGCAGCTCAGAAATATAATGGTATGAAAAGTTTTGATCTTATCCATAAGCGACATCAATCACGAGAACTGACGGAGCAGGAACAGAGCAAAGAGCTCCGTGCGCAGATGTAGCGTCGGGCGCACTGATGCCCGGGCAGGAAGAAAGGAAGAAAAGCAGCAGAGTAGTGCCGCTCCGCGTCGGACAACCAGCAAGGTTCAGTCGCCCGGCTCAAATCGATATCCGATCCAGGGTTCGGTAACAATGTATTTTGGCGAGTTGCTGGCTTCGAGTTTTTTCCGCAACTGCCCTACGAACACCCGCAGGTATTCTGGCTGCTCTACGCTGTTGGCGCCCCAGACTGCCGAAAGTAGGGCGCGATGCGTCAGCACCTTTCCTGCGTGCCTCGCCATATGAACCAGCAGATCAAACTCCTTTGGGGTTAAGTGAACTTCACGCGCCTTGACCAGAACAGCGCGAGCCGGAATATCGATGCGGAAGTCTCCCACCTCAAGTACGGGGGTTGGAGGACTGTCGGGACCTGACGCTCGTCGTAGCGCGGCCCGTATACGGGCTAATAGTTCCGCCATGCTGAATGGCTTCGTCACGTAATCGTCGGCACCAGCGTCGAGTGCTTCCACTTTGGTGCCCTCCTCACCCTTGACGGATAACACAATAATCGGGACGCGGGACTGGGTCCGGACATGGCGACACAGCTCAAGACCGTCCATGTTGGGCATGCGAAGATCGGTGACGATCAAATCCGGGGGCCAGTCTTTCATCAGGCGCAGGGCTTCTTCTCCACCCGCTGCGGTTCGAATCCCGTAGCCCTGGCTGGACAAGCTGGTCTTGAGCACGCGCGTGATCTGCGCTTCATCGTCCACAACGAGGATGTTCCTTTTAATATCGGTGTTCACGATTCAGCTCACTTCATCTCCTGTGTCACGATGTGTACGTCGACTGCCGGAGCATCCCGCAGGAAGCGGTGTATGGCGGAAAGATACAAGTACCGCTTCCAGCCCTTTTGTGCCGAACGTCCAAATACTACCTGCGTAATGTGTTTTTCCCGGACCACTTTAGCAACCTCCTGAGCCACATTGTTCCCCTGAGTGCGCACGATGTTCGCCCCCAGGTTTTCGGCAAAGCGCAGATTTTGGGCAAGGCTGCGCTGGTCCTCCGGATCCGAGTCTGTGCCGATATCGACGTACAGTACGTACAGCTCTGCCTCAATTCGCTGCGCCATCCGGGCGGCCCGGGCAATGAGGTACTGTGCCGCCGGGCTGGAGCTGACACAAACCGCAATCCGCTCGCGCAGCGCCAGGCTCTTTCCCAGCCCTTCCTTTTCCCGGTAGCTTTCCAGGCTACGATCCACGGCTCGCGTCACTTGCTGCAACGCGAGTTCTCGCAGAGCAATCAAATTGCCCGGCTTAAAAAAGTGACCCAGCGCCCTCTCCGCCCGCTCCACGGGGTAGATGTCGCCTCGGCGCATGCGCATTTGTAGAGCTTCCGGTGTCAGGTCTGCCAGCACGATTTCGTTAACCCGTTGCATGACCCAGTCGGGCACGGTTTCCCGGACCTGCACTCCGGTGATGTTCAGCACCGTCGGGGTTAAGCTTTCTATGTGCTGCACGTTCATGGTAGACAATACGTCAATCCGCGCGTCCAGCAAGTCCATCACATCCTGATAACGTTTGGCGTGACGGCTGCCTTCAATATTGGTATGCGCCAGTTCGTCCACCAACGCGACCTGCGGCTTACGGGCCAGAATTGCGTCCACATCCATCTCTTCGAAGGCTGCACCTTTGTATTGCATCTTGCGGCGGGGAATCGCCTCGAGTTTCGCCGCCAACTCCGCAATTCCGGTCCGGCCGTGGGTCTCAACCAAGCCGATGACTACATCCTCCCCACGACTGCGCCGCCGAATGCCCTCGCTAAGCATATTGAAGGTTTTGCCCACGCCAGGGGCATAGCCCAGGAACAGCTTGAAAATCGGCTGCTTCTTTTGCGGCGCGGCCTCTTCCAACCACTCCTCGGGTGTCTTGGGCATGCTGTGTATTATCCTCAGTGAGCAGTCACAATTCGAATAAACTGAAGCGCTCGAGTGAAACGGAAAATCGCCAATTCTATCCTTCGTTTTGCGGCATCCACAGCAGTGTTGTCGGTCATCGTCTTCGTATACTTTCGCTGGCTACACGTCAACCCGACGACGGTCGGGTTCAGTCTTTTGCTAGTCATTCTGCTGATTTCCGCGGCCTGGGGCCTCGTTTATGCCACTTTCGCTGCCATCGTCGCCACAATAGCTTACAACTACTTTTTTCTGCCACCGTTACTTAGATTGACGATTGCAGACCCACAGAATTGGGTAGCGCTTCTGGCGTTCCTGGTAACGGCCGTGATCGCCAGCCAGCTCTCCGCACGCGCACGTCGCGGCACGCTCTACGCGGATGAGCGCCGACGCGAGGTCGAGAGGCTCTATTCTTTCAGCCAGCAGCTGTGGTTGAGCGAAAATGTTTTCGAGTTGCTCAACTTGATTCCCAAGCACATCGTAGACTCGTTTGCGGTAATGGGAGCAGCCCTCTTCTTGGAAGGCAAACAGGAAGCCTATTTCTTTGATCAGAGCAGCCGTGCGCAGTTTCCTATTGACCAATTAAAGGCGATCAGTGACCGAGGCGAACCGGTCCTCGAGCGAGATCACAAGTTGTGTTACATGCCCTTGCGCATGGGAGTCCGCTCGGTGGGTGCCTTGGGCTTGGCCGGATGCAACCTGTCTCGCGAGAGTCTGGAAGCCATCGGCAGTCTGGTTGCGATTTCGATCGAGCGTGCCAATACAGTGGAGAAACTTACGCGCAGTGAGGCTGCGCGGGAGAGCGACCGGCTACGCTCTGTGCTGTTGGACTCTGTAACTCACGAGTTTCGCACGCCCTTAACGGCCATAAAGGCATCCGCCGAAACTCTTCTCTCCCAGCCCAACCTTGATCACGCGCAACGCGACGATCTGTTGCAGGTAATCAATGAGGAAAGTGATCGCCTCAACCGTCTGGTGGGCGAAGCCGGGGAAGTGGCGCAGCTCGACTCCCATCAGCTTCAATTTCATTTTGAAGCGCGGCACATTCGGGAGGCGATTGAGACCGCCATCAAGAGCTCACAGCAGGCACTGCGGCGACACCCCCTGGAACTTGCGGTTGCGGACAATCTTCCGGCCGTGCGAATGGATCTGGAACGCATCACCGAAGTTATCGTTCACCTCCTGGACAACGCAGCCAAGTACTCTCCCCCAGACACCCCTATTCACATCATGGCAGAACAGCGGGATTCGGAGGTGATGACGAGCGTTGCCGATCATGGTCCGGGAATCGATGAAATGGAACAGGAGATGATTTTTGAGAAATTCTACCGCGGCCAAGATCAGCGCATGATCATCCAGGGTACCGGGATGGGTCTGCCGATTGCGAAGGCAATCGTGCAACTGCACGGCGGTAAAATCGGAGTCACCAGTCAACTAGGTCGGGGATCGCTCTTCTATTTTTCAATACCGACAGCTTGACTGAGTTGCACCAAAGCACGGTGTGCGAGTACCCGGTGAGGAGTGGTTCGCGTAGCCAGGTCGGCGTGTAGTCGGCAGTTGGCTGAATTCGCGCAGCATCACCTCAGTCCTGCCGAAATCAGTTTTCAGCTTAGCTCGCGGGCCGGCGTCGTCACCATCTCCTTCGCCCACCTTTATGAGGACAACTACTCGGTAATGAGGTAAGCATATCTCCAAGGCAGCGGCCGAGGCGCGGACTCAACGTTGCCGGGGTCGAGGGCTGCGACATTCCCCAAGAAGCAAGAAGAAAATTGAACAAGAGCGTAGCTAGGCGAAGACAGTACGACTTGCAAAATCCCCAGGTGCTTGCCAAGCCGAGGCACCAGCATAAGTATGCGAAGTCAATCGTGGTCTTGTTCAAGGGAAACAGCGGCTGGACGGACGGTCACGAGGCCTGCGGTTTAGGCTAGTGATTGTTATTCAAAGCATGTCGACCTACTCGTTTTTTTCGGATTGATATTGTGGGACCTGCTCGGCTTTTAGGCGAATAAAGAGCAAGGTCGCGGGACCTCAACCTCTGCCAATAAGGTTTGTTGGCACGAGATGTACTAGAACACGAGATGTAATAGAATCGGTGACTTTTCGAACGCTAATCCCACGGGAGATAATCTAGGTTCGTGCCAGTTCAACCGGGAGCCAGGTTTTACGAAATCCTTATGGAATCTTTAGTAGATTTTTCATCTGTTTACCGCCGCAGTTGCGGGCGATTTGGCGAAAGTCTCGGCCCAGGAGGCAAGGAACTGGCTTGGCGGTGTGGGTGGAGAGGGCACATGGGCAAAGCAGCCGGGCTTTCCTGAACTCGAGATCTAAATGCAAAGCAGGGTGCCAACCAGCGGAGCAGTAGTCAACAGCGCTCAGCGAGTGCTGGTCGCGTCCACGGCAATGCTGGCCTTCATCTCGTTTTGGCGCGCCGCAGCCGTGGTCCTCAACGACATGGGTTCATCCGCCTTCTATGCGGGCGCCATAGCCGAACACTTCGTGGGCAGGACCGCTCCTTGGTTCATTCTCGCCATCATGTTGCTCTCCTATGCCGTCCGATCGGTTTACATCGAGAGCTGCAGCATGTTTGTACGGGGAGGCGTGTATCGCGTCGTCAAAGAGGCCATGGGTGGAACTCTGGCGAAGTTTTCCGTTTCCGCCTTGATGTTCGACTATATCCTGACAGGTCCCATCAGTGGTGTTTCCGCAGGCCTGTATCTGACCGGTCTCTTGAATGAGCTCCTGCACCATGTCCACTCCGGTTTTACCTTGCCTATGAACTGGACGGCTGCCCTTTTTGCCGTCTTGGTTACCATCTATTTCTGGTGGGAGAACATCAAGGGAATTCCGGAATCGAGCGAAAAAGCATTGCGCATCATGTATGTGACCACCGTGATGGTGGTACTGATGATGATCTGGTGTGGCTACACTCTGTGGGTCCGGGGAGCCCACATTCCGCAACTGCCTCGTCTAGCCAATCTCCGCTATTCAAATGACGCGTTGGGCTGGTTGCGCCCGATCTCGCTCCCTTACACGGTTGGTTTTGTCGGCATTCTTATCGGTCTCGGTCATTCGGTTCTGGCTATGAGCGGCGAGGAAACTATGGCCCAGGTCTATCGCGAGATCGAACATCCAAAACTCAAGAACTTGGAGAAAGCCGGATTCGTAATTTTCGTCTACAGCCTAATCTTCACCGCAGGCGTAGCTTTCTTCGCAGTGATGATCATTCCTGACTCGGTGCGTGCCAACTTCTTCGATAACCCGATTGGCGGATTGGCAATGTACCTGATCGGCCCTTTATCCCTGCGGCTGGCCTTTCGGGCGTTTGTGGTAGTCGTCGGTGTCTTGATGCTCGCCGGCGCCGTGAATACTGCAATTGTCGGATCCAACGGAGTCTTAAACCGTGTCTCGGAAGACGGTATCCTGCCGCATTGGTTTCGCCAGCCTCACCGCCGCTATGGAACCTCCCATCGCATTCTCAATTTGGTGGTCGGCCTGCAGTTATGCACGATTTTTTTAAGTCGGGGCAACATTTTCGTTTTGGGCGAGGCGTATGCCTTCGGAGTCATGTGGAGCTTTGCCATGAAAGGCTTGGCGGTACTGGTGCTCCGCTACAAACAGCCTGGTCGTCGCGAATTTCGTGTTCCTTTGAATTTTTCTATTGGGCAGGTGGAGATTCCTTTAGGCCTTGGCCTGATCACCGCGATTTTATTCGCGCTGTGTATCATCAATCTTTTCACCAAACAGGTGGCCACCCTTTCGGGAATCGCGTTTACCGTAGTGTTTTTCGCAGTGTTCACCGCTTCGGAGAGCATGACGCGAGAAAGAGCTACTGAACACGCCGAGCTTGACCAGTTCAATTTGGAACCAGGTGAGGAGCTGAGTCCTGAAGCACTGCGCGTCCGCCCGGGAAATATTCTGGTCATGGTGCGTAATTACAACACCCTCAGTAATTTGGCCGCAGTGCTCAACCGGGCTGACACACATAAGCAGGACATCGTAGAGCTTCATTTGCGGTTCCTGCATGGGCTCGGTGAATACGAATTAGAGCCTGAACAACTCTTCAGCCTGGAAGAGCAAAAACTCTTTACCCGCTCGCTTGAGCTGGCAGAAAAGAAAGGCAAGACAATTCATCTGGCAGTTGCCGCAGCTACCGAGAAATGGGATGCCATCTTGCGGGCTGCCCAAAGCTTGCAATCCTCGATCGTTGTGCTCGGGCCTTCGCCCACCAAACCTGTCACTGAAGAGGCTCGCACGGCGGGCCTTGCCTGGGAGCGTCTGCCCGACCCCAAGCCTCAGCTGACGTTAGAGATCCTCTTTCCCAGTGGTCAGGAACATGTTTTTTACCTTGGTCCTCATGCCCCGCGGCTTACGCCAAAAGAAGTCGATCTACTACACAGCATTTGGCTTGAACTAAGCAACGACGTTGCCCCCGAGGAAGTCCATCATCATGATGTCGTGCATTTCGCGCTCAACGAGTTGCGCGAAGAATTGAATAACGGCCAGCGGGATGCGGTCGTTGCTCGCCTTAAACTTCATCTGCAAGAAATCAAAGGCCTGCGACAGCTTCGGTCATGAACGCCTGATTCCTCCTGGATCTTTGCCAAGGTGAGTCGATTGCCTGCCGATCGAAGCCTCATCCACTCGCATGTCACCGCGGCAAAACTAGGTCTATCGCGTTCGGCGCCGCTGTGCCCGTCTCCCGGCCCCATGCATAAGTTCGAAATCACCGGCGTACCAAAATCTGCAGGAAGTTGTCCGTCAAAAATTGAGCAGGAGGAAAACGTGCTTCAGATTCACTGGGAGCCTCAGCGAGCAGGCGGGCAGGCCGGTAACTTCGAACGAATCAATCCTCCTGAAGCTTATGTAACGACACCAATCCGTGCAGTGACTCGGGGTCGGAGCACGGAAAACCTGGTGTATTTAAATGTGTGGTCGACATTCTAAAAACAAATAGCCTTGCGAGGCATGAACTTGCCAATCAGGAAGGAGGCTTTCGCTCGGCGCTGATTAACTCAAGAATTAAGCCAGCACTAGCCGCACAGCTTCGAAAGCCAGCAGAAAGGTAAGCGGTACCTTTAGGCTGAGTACACATTAGAGATTAGTCGATACAAAATCAGGCAGAGCTGCGCCGTGACCGCTAACAGCTGTGCTGATGGGTACGTGCCGCAAGAGGCATGGCGGCACGATCTTCATTGCCTTTGGCTAACATTTATTGAGCCGCGCATGATGCAGACGAGCATCAATCTCAAGCATGCAAGACTTACAAAGCCGCATTGCCCTTGTGACCGGCGCCAGTCGTGGCATAGGTGCCGGAATCGCCGTTGCTCTTGCCCGCGCCGGTGCCGACGTCGCCGTCAACTATCATGAGAAAGCGGAGGCAGCTCGCACGGTTTGCAATGAGATTTCTGGGTTCGGGCGAAAAGCACTAGCGATTGAGGCTAATGTGGGTATGGCAAGCGAGGTCAAGCGCCTAATCGCAGAAGTCCAGGACCGCCTTGGTCCGGTCGATATTCTGGTCAACAATGCTGCAATCGCGCGTCCGCAACAGCTCGAGGACATCACCGAACAAGATTGGGACGAGATCATTGATACCAATCTCAAGTCGGTTTTCCTCATGACTCAGGCGGTCATCGGCAGCATGCGAAGACGAAAATGGGGACGCATCATCAACTTGTCGTCGGTTGCCGCGCAAACCGGCGGTGCCGTAGGTCCGCATTATGCAGCTTCAAAGGCCGGAATCTTGGGACTAACCCACTCCTGTGCCTCGCTCCTGGTTCGGGAAGGCGTCACGGTGAATGCCATCGCGCCGGCGCTGATTTTGACCGACATGGTAACCAGCAATCCGAAGGCAAGCCCCGAGCTAATTCCTATGGGGCACTTTGGGGCCATCGAGGATGTCGCCTCGGTAGCCGTGATGCTGGCGCTCAACGATTACACGACAGGACAAACAATTTCTATCAATGGCGGCTGGTACATGACATAAGCGCCCCCATTCTATCAACCTCAATGAATGGACACGAACGCTGAGACTATCAGAACGGAATATCGTCATCCGTGATTGGGCCGACACTGGCATTGACAGGCTCTGACTCGGGTACCCGCTGGTCAAAGCCGCTGGCCGAGGCACCCCGTGCACGCCCTCCGTCGTCGCCAGCCCCTTCCCCGCGCCCGCCAAGCAGAACCAGATCGTTGGCAATCACTTCGGTGATATATCGCTTCTGATTCGTATTCTTGTCATCCCAGGAGCGGCTCTGGAGTCGTCCTTCGATATAGACCTTGCTGCCTTTCTTCAGATACTCGCCGGCAATTTCCGCCAGCCGCGCCCAGGCGACGACATTGTGCCACTCGGTTTGGTCCTGCCACTGCTCGTTCTTATCTTTGTAGCGGTAGCTGGTGGCAACTGAGAATTTTGCTACGGCGGTACCGCTCGGTGTGTATTTCAGTTCCGGGTCCTTGCCGAGATTACCTAGGAGAATAACTTTGTTAACGCTCTTCATAACCTCCTGCTCCTTAGTGCTCCCGTTCCGAAGGGTCGTCGCCTGAGCCGACGGCAGAGAACAGTCATTTTTCTGGCTGGGAGGCTACTATAACAGAATTCGGACTGGTGCTCGTGTTCAGTTGACGGAACCTCGGTGAGGAAAACACAATCAACCACCAGAGCAGGAGAGCCCGGGTGCCGACACCGCGCGTCTATCTTATGTATTCTTCCCTGGTTATGACGCTGAACGCGCGATAAGGGTCTTTCTTTTGCAGGGACGTAGTTGTGGAAAACGCAGGTGTCCGCGTTATTCTCCTCGCGCCCTCGTCCAGGCGGGCAATATTGGCTGAGTTCGGGGCTGAGCCAGTCGAGCGTCTTTCATAGGATATAATCGACCAGCATGGCTGCCGAGATCGATGAAAAACAACCCGGGATGGTTCCGGACGAGCTGACACAGGAGCCCCGATCGAAAGGCCTCACTACGGTGCGCAAAAAGAAGCCCAAGGAACTGGCGGTCATTACCGAATGCTGCACCGGGTGCGCCGGCTCGCCGGCCTGTGTGGAGTATTGCCCGGTGGAAGACTGCATGTTCTGGGTTCCGGACGAGGATCACCCGCCGTTTGGTCGAATACAGGTTGACCCTATCCTCTGCATCGGGTGCAAAAAGTGCACTAGCAAGGGACCGGATGGCTCTTTTTTGGACGGCTGCCCCTGGGATGCCATCGTGATGGTTGATACGGCTGAGGTAGAGAAGGAAGTTGGGGTAATGCCGTACTAGGGGGTCGTTCTCTCGACCTTTTGGACTCGCAAAATGATCAGTTGCATGCGATGCCAGTCTCGCATTTACCAGGAGTTTGCCCTTGGTGACTCCTGGAGCGGATTGCTTGCTCGGTTAGTTTCGCCTGTTGCCGCAAGCGTTCGGGAACCTCGGGCAGGTCGCGTTCATAGCGCGTGATCGCAGGCAAGTCTTGGAGATCGCCGATCACATACAAGGCGCGCAAAGCTTCCCAAACCTGCTCGGTAGCGGGCTCAATCGTCGCTAGCTCTCGATTCGCTGGCACCTTTTGACCCACCCCGCCAGCAGTCGATCTGATCGTTCCGGTCAGGGGTGAGCGAACCTCCAGCGTCTGATTTTCCGTACGAAGCTTCACCACCAAGCCGCCCTGGTGAACCACCGTGCCTACCTGAGTGCTGTCAACAATCGTGCCTCCTTGAGGAGCCATGATGGTGATCGGCTTGAGAAGGGCCACGATCTGCGGTCGGCCACTGCGGTCCCCAAGGCGCACAAGAGCCAGGGCAGCATTGCCGCGAACGGTCACAGACGGATCATTGAGCATGTTCAGCAGTGCGCTATGGAAATCGGGGACCGAGTTGTCCTGACCCATGATCCAGGCATCGGTGTTCCTAATCTGATCGACCGAATAGGAAGAGAGCCGCACCAGTTCCGGGTACCAATGTTGAACGGTTTTGTCGTGACGCGCCATACGATCACCGATTTGAACTAGCGCATGCTGAATGTGGCGCGGGTGCTTATCGTCATGGAGGTACTCGCGGATTTGGTCGTCGGTCAAAGGTCGCCCAAACCAGGTGTACCACCAGAACAGAAAAGGCATGAAAACGATGAGCCAGCCGGTGAGAAGGAAAATCAGCCGCTGCCGTGCTGTCATTCGCCGGCGAGCAGGTTTGTCCTGAGCGGGGTTTGGAATCTGAGAACTGCTGCTATTGGACATAATCGATGACACACTAGTGACGTTAACTTTGCTCTACAGACACTGAGGGCCTGAATCTACCAAGGATGTTTTAAGATTCCGAGTTCCTAGATCTCCGCCACGTCGGCATCGAGCACCCTGTCCTGCTCAAGGTAATGCGAAACGGCGTACTGAGCCAGAAGTGGCGTTGCGAGCCGGATTTCTGCCCCGACCCACTCGCCTTTGGGATGCGGCGAATCACTGGGATGCTTACAGTCTCCGCTCGAGCCGAAACGTGGGCCGAACCTGGCGCTCTGGATCTCGGCAAATTGGCGCAAATTGTGCCAGACCTCAAGACCCAGTGTTCCCGAAACATCGATTTTGAGTTTGACAATCGCCACGTGATTCACTCGAGAGCCAGGAACCGGCGCTCCGGCGGGTGTTCCTTCCGTATTCCGGCCGTGCCGCTCGGTCATCTTTAGCTCTCAGATACGGTACAGCATAAGGTAGATTACAACCCCTGTGACTGAGACATACAACCACAGGGGAAACGTCCAGCGTGCAATCATACGATGGCCCTGGAAGCTGCGACGCAACGCGCGGCTCAAGGTAATCGCGATCAGGGGTACGATAGCAGCGGCCAAGATGGTGTGGGAAACCAGGATCGTAAAATACAGGGGACGCGACCAGCCCTTGCCGGCAAATTGCACACTGCCGACGTGCGCATGAAAGTAAACATAACAACTCAGGAACGCCAAGGAGGTGATTAGTGCGGCGATCATGAAGGCGCGGTGAACGCGCCACCGGCCATGCACGATGAACCAGCGTCCGGTCACCAGGAGCACGGCGCTCGTGCCATTCAAGGTGGCATTCAACGCCGGAAACATGGCGAAAGGCTGGGGTATCTCTATCGGGGCGATCAGCATTCAACGTGCAACTCACTTCCTTCCTGCGAAACCCACCCCACGCCCCAGGCAAGCTCGGCGTAAATTTCCCCAAAGGTAATCGTTGGCCGATTGCTGAAGTCCTGAATGAGGTTTCGTTGTCATGCTGCCGGCCGGGTTGTCCTCCGATTGGCCATCACGAAGGCGAGAACGAACATCAATCCGGCAAAGGCTATCAAAGCAACCAGGGATGAGCCCAGAGCAAAGCTCGAGCTGTTTGGATAGAGTAATCCTCGCAACGCTTCCGTTCCATAAGTTAGGGGATTGATCCGCATAATCAAGCGTAACCAGCCTAATGCTCCGGCGACGGGAAACAACGCTCCCGAAACCAGCCAAAGCGGAATCAGAAAGAGATTGACAATGGCGTGAAAGGCCTGCGCCGAGTCCATGGGCCACGCGATGGCAAATCCGAGAGCGGTGAGAGCAAAAGAGATGAGGAAAATGGTCAGCAACACGAGCAGAAATGATCCGAGTCCAACGTGAACACCCACCCATGGCGCAAAGACCAGGAAGATAATTCCTTGGATGGTGGACAGAGTGGTTCCACCTAACACCTTGCCCAACACCACAGCCGAACGCGGGACCGGAGCTACCAAGACGGAGAGCAGGAACCCTACCTTGCGGTCCTCGATCACTGACATCATGGTAAAGATCGAGGTGAAAAGAATAATCATGACCAGAGCGCCAGGATAGAAATAATCGAGATAGTGACGCTGTCCGGCAGCATCGCCCGCGTGGAAGGATGTTCCGAAGCCGGACCCAATCACCAACCAGAAAACCACCGGGGACGCGATTACTCCGATGACGCGGCCTTTTTGACGATAAAAACGGACTACCTCCCGCCACCATAGAGAAAAAGCTGGCAAAAAAAGACCGCTATGGGACGGCGTCAATGAGGTAGGAAAGCTTGTCGACTCGCTTGCCATGTAAATCCCGTTGCTTGTCGTAGCCGACTTTGGCGCGGCTCAACCGCTTCCGCGAACTCAGGGCCAAAGGGATGCGATGTCTATGCGTCTGCGGCCTCTTGAAATCTCTGGTCTGCTTCCGTCCAGAAGCGGTGGCCGGTACGGCGAATGAATACGTCTTCGAGTGTTGGCTTACTCACGGAAACCGCGTCGATTTCCCCGGGAAATGCTTCCACCACATCGGTGATGAAACGGTGTCCGTTTTCGCGCTCGATGCGAACCTTTCGCGATATAACTTTGGCCGAAATGGCAAATCGTGATTCGATCTTGCTGGCCAGCGTCACCGGGTTCGGGGAATCAAGAACGATGATGTCTCCCCCTATTTCATGCCGCAAATCTGCCGGCGTTCCCAAGGCAACCAGCTTGCCCTGGTTCATTATGGCAAGACGGTCGCAGCGCTCGGCCTCTTCCATCAGGTGGCTCGTAACCAGAATCGAGACGCGTTCCTGGTCGCGAAGAATTCGGAGATATTGCCACAGGTCGCGGCGTGCTCCGGGATCAAGGCCGCTCGTCGGCTCATCGAGCAAGAGAACTGAGGGATGATGCAACAGGCCTTTGGCCAATTCCAGGCGGCGCTGCATGCCTCCAGAAAAGGTTTCAGCGCGATCATGAGCGCGGTCTGCGAGGGCAACGCGTCCCAGCATCTCGTCAATTCTCTGGTTCAGCGCCGCCCCGTGCAGCCCATAAAGATGGCCCTGATGCCACAGGTTTTCATAGGCAGAGAGCTTCACATCGATGCTGGGAGCTTGGAAAACGACTCCGATTTGGCGGCGCAGGCTATTTGGATCTTTGGCAGCATCATGGCCCATGATGAGAGCGCGCCCCGCGGTCGGGAGCATCAAGGTCGAGAGAATTCTAAATAGGGTGGTTTTCCCGCTGCCGTTCGGCCCCAACAAAGCGAACAACTCGGCTGGGCGTACCTCAAAGGAGACTCCATTCAGCGCAATTGCTTCATCGTAGCGGTGAAAGATATCGTCAATGGAGATGGTCGCAACACTCAATTCGGCGGCAGCATGGGAAGCTGCTATTTCCTGAACTTTCGAGGCCACACGCTATTCTAACAGGCAGGTCGCGAGCTCTCCCCTATTTCACTGCCGGCCGGATGAGGTTCCACTCAAGCCGCCACCGGTTTTCCTTGTGTACCTGCAACGCGCTCTTCGAAGGCCACGGGAACATGCCGCCAAACTTGAATCGCCAAGACCACCGCCGTTGCCAGCAGCAGAGCCCCAACCGCAACGTGTGCCACGGTCGAGATCACCATGGGCAATTCAGGCTGGGCGGCATCATGACCCCAGGCCACACGCGTGGCAAAGGCCATGAATCCAAGGCAGAGCTGACAGACGAGGAGCCCCAAAAGAATCACGGCGGCCTTCTTTACGGCTCGAATGTTCGAATATACGGAAATCGCGCGAACTCCCGTCCAAGTGAGGACCAAGGCAACGATGACCGAATTGGCCACGTGCGGCCACCAGCCTAAACCATGGTGGCGAAACATAGCACCGAGGATCAACTGGACGTAGAGAACCACTATGGAGAGTAAGGTCAGAGTTACGAGGCGGGGGCGAGTGAAATCAAATTCGACCCGGGGCTGCTCTTCGACCCAGCGGTGACCGGTGAACAGCGCGATGGATACGGCAATACAAAAGAACGTCTGCGCGACGGCGGCATGGGCGGTAGAGATGGCAGGCGGCAGATAAAAAAGCACGGTGATGCCACCCAGAACGCCTTGAATGACGACCGCGGCCAGTGCTCCCAGGCCGAGATATCGCATCCAGCGACGAGGCTCGGCCCGCCAGGTCCATAGCGCGAGGATGATGGTCAGCAAACCTACCAACTCAGCCAGCATGCGATGGCCGTGCTCGAATTTTACGCCGCCCACCATGTGAGGGATTTTGTAGATTGAACCAAAGGTCGTAGGCCAGTCTGGAACCGAAAGACCGGCATCATTGCTGGTCACCAGAGCGCCGGCAACCAGCAGAAGAAACGTAACGGAGGCGGTAAACACAGCGAAGCGGTGTAGCCCGCGATTATACGGCATCGCCAGCGACCTCAGGTCAACCTGACGCGGAGATCTTTGCAAGTCGCCAACGGGCAATGACAAAGCTAATCCTCCCCACTGTAATGTCCGACTGGGCGGCGACCGCCCGGCGGCGGTCGCCCGACTTGTCCCGATGGTTCGATTACATCGACCCGGCAGCAGCACCAGCCTTGAACGTCTGGTCGATTGTCTTGCTGTCCTTCGGGGCCAATGTGACCTGCTGGGTTTGTTCACCCAATTTTTCCTGTACAAAGGCGATCGTGTAGGTGCCCGGCGGCAGGCCCTTGATTTCATATTTCCCATTCTTATCGGTGACCGCGTAGAACGGGTTCTTGATGACGTTAATGTACATCTTCATCCAGGGGTGCTGATTGCACTTCACCGGGAGCATGACTTCTTCGCGGGCGAAGCTCTTTTCGATGGGAGCGGCCGAGGGTGGCTGCGATTCGTTCCACTCTCGGTTGTCCTTGGGAGTGGGGTGAATGTTGTGTGTGGTCTGATCATCGTTCTTGATTTCTAGGTTCTGGCCAGTCATCACTCCCAGAACATGCGGGTGATACTTGCAGCCCTGCTGATCTATGACCACAGGATCTTTAGGCACGTCAAAGCCTCGATTTCCGAGGCCGTCCTTTACATAGACAAAGACATTCGCCAGATCACCGTCGCTGACCACGATATTCTCCGCCTGATTGGTGCCCTTGCAGGCTGGGTCCTGGCTCATATCAATTTTAGCGGGTTTAGGCGCCGCGCCATCGAATTTCACCGTGCCGCTTATGCTGGCAACCGTGTTGGGATCGATCGGAGTAGCGGGCGCGGCAGGTGCATTGGCGGTGGCGGCCTTCTCTTCGGACGCGTTCGAGGACTGCTCTTTCTTGCTGCAAGATGTCAGCAGCCCAATCAGGACGATTAAGCAGAGCATTGTCAAACAGTTCTTCTTTTTCATCGAAGCACCTTTCTGAAAGTGTTAGAGCTGCTTACGGAATCTATTATTTTATCGCGAACCGCTTCCTACGGATGAAACTCCCGCCTGCGTGGCTCGCAATTTCCGAGTTCCCGAAGGAGACTTGTTCGACGCGCGGCTGCGGCCCATCGCGCTCGCTACCCGCTGTTGCTCCTGAGGGGTTAACTGGAAGATGTAATTAACCAGCAATTTCGTGTGATCGCCTTCGTAACCCAGGAATGAGGGTGGTGTAGGCCCCGCGAACACCCACTGATCTTTGTCTTTGCGGAACAAGCCAGAGGGCATCGAGGTACCGGGGCTGATGGCCTGGGGATCCAGAATCCAGCGCTCGACCCAATCCGGCTTCAATCGTTCTTTGGCTAATAGGAAGTTGGGGGCGGTAGCGTGCTGGTCGTGTTGTACCTCGCCCGTGGCATGGCATTTCAGGCACGGCGCTGCCGTACTGGAGAACAAGCTGCGCGCCATATCCGTTTCCTTGGCCGTGAGGGTCGGAAGCCGCTCAGGTATATAGGGTATTGGCTGCTGCGACATTGCCTGGAAAAAGCGTACCAGGACACGCAGCTCGTTATCAGAAAAGGAGAAGGTGGGCATTCTAACTTGCAGGTAGGGGCGCACTCCGTTCCGGTTTGTATCGCTCGTACTCAGAGAGGGATTGGAGAGGAAGCGACGCAGCCATTCCGGATCAACACGCGCGCCTTCGGTCAATAATTTTGGCGGCAGCTGTTCCGGATTGTCTTTATAGAACTGCTGCTGCATGAGTATGGTTTCCTGGCCGGGAACAAATTGATGACAGCCCATGCAGTTGTACTTGGTCACTACCCACCAGCCGCGCTGGATGTCGCCGCGAGCATCTTCGGGCTTGTATCGATAGCTGTCGGGAAGAGATGTTTCTTGGCTGCCGAGCAGAAACGTCGTGAGCGCCTGAATCTGGTCCTTCGCCAGATGCGGGTTCGGCATGCGGAGCTTCTCTGTCTCTGACTTGATCATGCCCTGATCGAATACGTTGGGTTGCGCAAGCTTGTGCTCGAAGAAACCTTTGTGCTCATACCAGGGCCGTTGTGCTGGCCCTTCGGGCAGCCGCGCACGATCTTGCGGGTCTTTGATGGGTTCCTCACCGCCGCGTTCGGCCGGTTCGGTGAAGAGCGCAAAATCAAGCCGCTCGATAGGCTTGCTGCCTTCCTGCGTCAATTCGGTGCCGATGCGGCCTTCATCTTCCATCCCGGCAATCTCGTGACACCCGCCGCAGCCGAAGTGGCGAATCCACCGCGCTCCCTCGGCTTTGAGGCTCGTATCTTCCATGAAGGAGGCGTCGGGATAGGAGGACGGTTGTTGTTCCTTCAGGGTGATTAGGTAGCTGGCCACGTCACGCGCATCATCTTCGCTCAGCCGCAGGCTGGGCATCACCGTCATATTTTGCACTTGCAGTTCATGGCCATCGTTGGGGCAGCGGCTGTGTTCAAGATCAAAGACGTAAGGAAGACCTTTCTTGCCATAGTCATCCGGCCCAATATCCTTTTTCTCGTAAGGACAGTATGGTCGCGTGCGCTGGCGCGCATTGTGAACCCAACGCACAAGGTAATCGTAATTTGCTTTCTCGCCCACCCGGGTTAGGTTGGCGGCGAAGGTCCCCCCCCGCATGTTTTCGCCTTCTCCGAGTGAGTGGCAGGCGAGGCAACCGCGGGTTTCAAACAACTGTTTGCCGTGATCAGCGTTGCCGGGCTTCTGCCTGGGTAAAGGGTCGATGAACGCCGACTGCCATAGATAGGCCGAAATGGCCCGAATTTGCGCATCATTCAAACGGAAGTTGGGCATTTTTGTGGTGGGACGGAAGTCGGTCGGCTTCTTTAACCACACCGGAATCCAGTTGCGGTTGAGTTTCAGGCGGACATCTTTCAGGTTCGGTCCAACTTTCTTCATGTCCTGCATGAGACTATGGGTCTCAAAATCAAGCTGTTGCAGGCGACCGTCAATTTTGCTATTGGCGACCTTCAGAGCTACAGCCCCATTGTTCAGGCGATTGGCTTCTTCGTTGGTTTGCGCAGCGTCAGCCTGCTTCATCAGATCGGCCGCGTCTTTGAGATTGTCAACTTTCTGCTGCTCAAAGAGCTTGATTTGCTGGTTGATCGACTGCAACTGCTCGGGTTCGCGGTCGTAGCCCTCGTAGCGATGGCAGCCCACACAACCTCTGTCGCGGAACAGTCGCTTGCCCGCATCGATCACATCCCACAGACCATCGGGCTTGGTCAGTACCATGTCCGACGCGTGGCAGGTTTGACAGCCGGCTTGCATGTTTTGTCGGGTGTAGAGCGGCCATAGCCAGTGCTCATAATTGCCATGGGCTTTCGCCACGCTGGTCGTAGCGCGGCCATTCCCCTGATGGCAGGGCGAGCAGCCGAATTTCTCAGGATCGTGAATCTTGAGCAGCTCCGGTTCTGGATGGCTGGTGAAGGCCCGCGCATACTCATCTGGCCGGCTGGCACCTTTGCCACTCATGGCCGCGGGCGTGAGCTTGACAGGCTCGCGAATGCCCAGATGGCAAGATTCGCAGCGGTCGACGATATTTGCCTCCGCCACGTTGATTTGCAGGATCTTAGGATCGAGCTCTTCGGTTTTCTTCTCTAGCCCGGCGATCTGCTCAGGGGTGAGATCGACCATGTGATCGGTCACATACTGGTCCATTTTGGACTTAGCCTCGGTGACCGGCTTCAGGACAGTACCGAGCTCGACGCTGAGCTTGGTTTTCTGGTCATTGACCTTGATAAAGGCATCTTCGAGTTCGTGGAAGTTGTAGGCTTTGCGAGTGCCGTCTGGGAATTCGACCGTGGCAGTTTGTGCTTCGTACTTGTTCAGCTCGTTTTCCTTGCTCTGCTTGGCTGATGCGCTGCTTTCGGTTTCAATCTGATAGGTAAGCGCGTTGACGTAGGCGCGCCGATCGGTAAAGACCGAACGCACCGCCAGCAGGCGACCGTTCACTTCTCGCAACTTTGTCGTAATTTCTCTCGACTGGGCAGAGGTGTCAGCAAGCGCCTGCTTATAAGCTTGCGCGAGTGCCTGGTAATCGGAAGATGTCTCGACATCCTTGATCGAGGTATTCGATTTGGACTGCGCCGTTCTGAGAAAGGCGGTGTAACGGTCCCTCCACTCGTGCTGGTAGGCTTTCCAGGGGCGCTGCCCATAAGCCTCGTCCCACAGGGCCCAGAACAAGCTGGCGATGAGGAGGACTGTCGCGATCACGTAATGGGCGGCATAGGATTTGCTGGTTATCGGATCGTTTTCGGGGACTGATTTATCGGGCACCAAAATCCTCCCAATCGTCACTGGCTGATGGTTGTTGCTGCCGGGGAGGCCAGCCTGGCGAACAACCAGAGCTTGAGTGACATTGTCACACGTTGAACCATGGTGTTATCCACACGTACTTGATATGGAAGAGCAAACGGATGAGCATCTTGATAGGTAACGCCACCATGGTGAGCAAGAACAACATCATGATGGAATACTGTAGGAGGCTCATACGCCGATAGTCTTTCGGGTTGTAGCGGCGGAACAAAGCATGGGCGACGAAGCCCCCGATGGCATAGAAGCCACCAACCACAATTACGCCAAAGATCCCCTTGGCCAGGTTTGAAGTGATGCCGAACAAATCCGGTAAGTCACGGTTCACCACATAAATCAGACGATTGTGATCCCAGGTCTGGCCTGGCCAGAACCATTGCCATCCCGGGCCGCGAATGAAGGTGCCGATGATGATCATCGATACCCAGAGAATGATGAAGCCAAACAGGAAGGTCCCGATGGCGAACTTGCGTTGTTTCCAGGTGTAATAGCCGTTGCCCAGCGGGTTGGTGTCAATGTAAGGGATGACCATCAGCCCGATGATAATGAGCGTTGGCATCACGACGCCCGCAATCCAGGGATCAAAGTACACCAGCATCTCCTGCAACCCGAGAAAGTACCAGGGCGCTTTGGCCGGGTTCATAGTCAAGTTGGGATTCGAAGGTTCTTCGAGCGGCGCATTAAGCGTGATTGACCACACCATTAATACGATGGTCACGATGATAGCGGCCAGGAATTCGATGCGCAGCAGGAAAGGCCAGACATGGACCTCCTTTTGCCAACCGGGGCGGAAGGGCCAGGTTTTGCGATGGTGAGTTTTGGCCAGGGCGGGGCTGGTCTCAAGCTCGGCGAGCAGGGCATCATTGGCGCTGGCTTGCTTCCAGGCAAGATAGATATAGAAGATAAGCAGGGGAATTAGAGCCACGATGGGGACGTTGTCAGGCGCTGAAGCTATTGACCAAAGTTGATGCCAATCCATAGATTCTCCCACGGGCCACCCACCGGGGCAGCCATGACCGCGCTACTTCTTCTCCTTAATGTCTCCGGGCAGTATCACCGCTGCCGGGCCGGAAATCCCCCCATCTTTACGCACGCGCCAGAAGTGTACGATCATCAATACCGAGGCCACGATGGGGATGCCGATACAGTGCCAGATATAGGATCGCAGTAGGGCATTGGCGTCGACGATTGATCCTCCCAGCAGACCAAAACGAATATCGTTGTAGGGGGTCATGTGCAGGAGTGGGCCAAACGGGCCTTCATGCCCCAACAGCGGCGTGGCGCGCGCCATATTGGTTCCCACCGTTACCGCCCAGAAGCCCAGCTGATCATCGGGCAACAAGTACCCGGTAAAGGACAGCAGCAGGGTAAAGACGAGTAGCAAGACGCCGATATTCCAGTTGAATTCTCGGGGCTTCTTGTAGGATCCGGTCAAGAACACCCGGAACATGTGCAACCACACCGCGATGACCATCAGGTGGGCTGCCCAGCGGTGCATATTTCTGAGGAGCTTGCCGAACGGAACATCGTGCTCGAGGTAGAGCACGTCGCGAAAGGCCTGTACTTTGCTAGGGTGGTAGTAAAACATCAACAGAACACCGGTGAATGTGAGCACGATGAACAAATAGAAAGTAATTCCGCCCATGCCCCAGGTATAGCTGTACCGAACCGCGTCGCGATTAATCTTGGCAGGGTGCAAGTGTAGGAACACATTAGAAAGTACGCCGAGAGCACGATTGCGGGGGGTTTCATCGTGCTTGTGGCGGAAGATGGAGGTGTAGACCTGGGTTCTGGTGGGATCTTTCAGAATATCAATCTGTTCCTTGGCCTTGGCGGGAATGTCGGTCTTGAGCGACTGAACGTCCTCTTTGACTCCGCTCTTCACCCGCTCCAGTAAACCGACGCGATTTCCATTTGGCTTGGTGTCATTATCTTTGTCTGGCATGTGATCCTCACTGGCTCTAAAAGAACCGAGCTATTGACAAGGCGACGCCGTTTGCCAGCTCGGAATTCCCGTGCTTTTCATACTTTGAGAAATGCACCATCATCGTCGAAGTGCGTAGGTTGCCCCTTCGGCCACGAGTAAAGCTTCGAGACATCCACCTGGATTTGTCCGTCAGCCGCTATTTCGAGATGGGCCCGGTCCATTGGACGGGGCGCCGGACCCTCGAAGTTGATGCCTTCACTGTCATATCCGCTGCCGTGGCAGGGACACTTGAACTTGTTCTCACTGGGTTTCCAATCCGGGGTGCAGCCGAGGTGTGTGCAGCGTGCATAAATAACGAACAGGCGATCGGGCGTACGGTCGACCCATATGCGGTATTTCTGCTGGAACTTGGTGTCCACTCCCAGGGCATAATCGCTGGGATAGCCGATTTTGAATACGCTATTCGGTTCAAACAGGGTTCGCGGGAGAAAAAAACGGAAGAAGGCGATCAACCAGGTTCCCAAAAAGGCGACAACGGCACTCCAAACCAGGCGGCGGCGGCGCTGATCGACGGGAGTATCGTCAGGCCCAACACCAGCAATGCCACCTGCGGGTGCGGCCTTCGACGTACCCACCGCAGGAGTGCCCACATAGCGTGTGGCGGTTCCGCCGCGCGCGATTTGCGGGACGCTCGGTAGGGCAGGCTTGGGGGCGGGGGCCGGTCTCGCCGTCGCTGCGGCGGCTGCCGCAGTGGGCGCCGTCGTCGGGGCAGCGGCGGGCGAAGCGGCAGGCTCGCCCAGCAGGGCCGTGACCTCGGCGTCGGTGAGCGGAGCCAGGTTGTTTCGCTTTCGGCGTGCCTGCTCGGCGGCGATCGCCGATTTGCTCCACTTCTTTCCTGCCGCCAGCCACTTCTCGACTTCCGGACTAAATCCTCCGCTAGCTGCCGCGGGACCCGTCGGCACGATGCCCCCGGCGGTCGCCGGCGGCGCTGCGGTGGCCATCGGCGTCGAGGTTGCGACTCCCCCTCCGTCTTTCTCCCATGCCATCTGCACGCCGCCTTTAAGCGCCTCGATGTCCTCATCGCTCAGCAAGGGCAGGCCAGAACGCCTGCGATATGCCTGCTCGGCCGCAATGACCGAATTGTTCAGCGCCTTGCGCGGCCATTTAGGAAGACGCCCAAGAGTTTTCTCGTCTGCCATTCGTTCTTAACCTTTCCAAATTCCCACGGTCGCCCGTCAATCAGAGGAGACGAGGCAATCCGCAGCGCATTCTGTTCTCGCTGGGCCCGATAATGCCGAGATCACCAGTTCAGCAAGCGCTCGAATGAATGTGGCCGAATCATTCAGCCCGGAGGTCATTTCAAACTGCTCAATGCCGAGCCGTCGTGCTTCCCCCCGAGCCTCGTGGTCAATCTCGCCTAATGTTTCGACGTGATCGGAAACAAAGGAGATAGGGACAATACAGACGCTCTTTACGCGTTTCTCACCGAGCTGGCGAAGAGTTGAATGCAATGACGGCTGCAACCAGCGGCTGGCGCCTACCTTACTTTGATAGCAGAGGCGATATCGGTTTGGCCAACCGCCTTTCGCCATGACCAGCTCGACTGTTTCAGCAATTTGCTGCTGGTAAGGATCGCCTCTGTCCACGACAGACATCGGCAAGCTGTGGGCACTAAACACCAATTCCACGCCATGCGAGCCAGGGAACCGTTGTAACGCCTCATCAATTTTTTCCACCAATGACGCCAGATACGTCCGGTTTTGGTAGAAGCATTCGATACGATGCACGGGGAGCGCATCGTGAAATAGCCGGTTCCATTCATTGAGGCTGCTACCCGTGGTCGTCGAGGAATAGTGGGGATAGAGCGGCAGGAGCACCAACTCTTGGCAATGCGCCTCCCTGACTTGGGCAATTGCCTCCCTGGTGAAAGGGTGCCAGTAGCGCATAGCCACGAAACAGTGAGCGTCCAAGCCCCTTTTGCGCAGTTCGGACTCGAGCGACCAGGCCTGTTGGGCAGTGAAGCGACGGATCGGCGATGCGCCGCCGAGCTGGGAGTAATGGTGTTCGACCTTCTTCGCGCGGGTGGCTGAGATTAGCTTGGCCAGGGGCTTTCGCCCGATGCGAGCGAAAGGAAAGTCAATGATGTCAGGATCAGAAAACAGATTATAAAGAAAAGGTTCAATCGCCTCCAGCTTGTCCGGCCCGCCTAGCTGGAACAGCACCACCCCAATACGCCGTGTTGTGATCGCCATCCCCCGGGAACCCCAAGATTGGAAGCAGGAAATGTTACTGAAAAGCGCTAGCGCTCGTCAACGTGCGGAATGGCCGCAAACCGCGGCAAAGATAGACGGCGGCTCCTGTAGGGCGACTCGAGCTAACATATTCTTGTTCGCCGGATAACAACCAAGGCCCTCAAAATTCGTGACTTCTCGTTTTCCTGGGAGTTCTCGCTCGGAGCGCCCGCCTTGCTGGACACATAGGAGTTAAGTCAGAAGAAATGGTGGGTCAGCCAGTTGATCGACTGAGACTCGGCGCGACATGCCCGCGCTCCAGCATGCTGGCCAAGTTGCTCAACGACCTTCCTGATGTTCTTGAGCTCGCTATCCTGCGTGCGCCAATCGTCATGCTCGCATCGTTCCTCCTCTAGAGGGCGACAAAGCCTGGGCAGCCAAGCACCGTCGTGCCGGTACTGTCGTTTTCTCATTTTGCCGTGTAGGACTACGATCAGCCGCAAGCTTCGCGTCGAGCTCGGTATTGCGCGCCCCAAAGTTGCGCTGCCTGCCGACCGGAGTTGCGCACAATCGGGCAGCATTCCCCACCGTAATCACGACCGGCAGGTAGGAATTAATATGGGGGCGGTTCGGCTAAGAGCTACCTCCAGTTGTGGTGTTTGCCCTGGCACAGGCAGCGACCCTGTTCACCTGCGGCGGAGCCTTCCCAACCAGCAGGGTTAATAGCCAAAGGGCGGACGGTCCCCGAGATGACCCATAAAGCGGTTCAGTACGGTCCGGAGGAAATTTCAACAATTCGCTACGGTAACTGCGGCCGATTCCATTGCCTCAATGACATGGTCGGCGAACTCTCTGGTACCCGCCGTCCCCCCGACATCGCGAGTGAGCTTCTCGCGCTCCCGATACACCTTCTCCAAGGCGTTGCGGATCTTCAGCGCGGCTTCGAATTCGCCGATATGGCGCAGCATGAGCAATCCTGAGCGAATTACTGCCGTAGGGTTAGCGATGTTTTTGCCGGCAATATCGGGAGCCGATCCATGCACCGCCTCGAAGATGGCGCATTGGTCTCCTATGTTTGCGCCCGGAACAAATCCGAGACCTCCGACGAAGGCGGCACAAAGATCGGAGATGATGTCTCCGTAAAGATTTTCGAGGAGCAGCATGTCATATTGATAGGGGTTCATGACCAACTGCATGCAAGTGTTGTCCACAATGTGCTCGCCATAGGTGATTTCGGGATATTGCTTGGCAACGTCGCGCGAGCAGCGCAGGAACAAGCCGTCGGATAATTTCATGATGTTGGCTTTATGGATAGCATGCACTTTTTTGCGCTGGTTCTTACGCGCATACTCAAAGGCAAAGCGCGCGATGCGAGTGGAGGCTTTGGCGGTAATAATCTTAAGGCTTTCGACGACACCAGGCACAACCTCGTGCTCGATGCCGGAATAGAGGCCTTCGGTGTTTTCTCGAATGATGATCAGGTCGACATCGGGATAACGGGTGGGGATATGGGGCAGATTGCGAATGGGCCGAAAATTTGCGTACAGCTCAAAACGCTTCCGCAGTTCGACATTAATGCTGGTAAAACCTCCGGCTACCGGGGTTGTTACGGGTCCTTTCAAGGCGACGTGGGTGCGTTCGATGGATTGAAGTAGTTCCTGGGGAATGTACTCGCGGTATTTGGCAAAAGCCTCTGCGCCCGCCTGATGGCTCTCCCATTCGAATTTCAGGCCGGTAGCTTCCAGGACGCGAACCGCCGCCTCGGTGACCTCGGGGCCTATGCCATCGCCGGGGATTAGGGTAATGCGATGCGTCATCGGATCAGTTCTACCTTGCGCGTTCGCTGTTCAGAAAGGAGCAAGTGGCTGCTTGCCCAACTCAGGTCTTGGCGGCGGTTCGCGGCCGCGTCTCGGCCGTTTCTTTGCTTTTCATCAGATCCTTAAGTTCATCCATGAACTCCTTCACATCCTTGAAATCCAAATAAACCGAAGCAAAGCGCACATAAGCGACTTTGTCATATTTGCGTAGCCGGTTCATGATCAGTTCGCCAATCTCGGTGGTCTTGCGTTCGCGTTCGGCTGACTCGATCACAAACGACTCGGCATCATTGACAATCTGTTCCAGCTTGCTCATGGGCACAGGTCGTTTTTCACAGGCGCGCAAGAGCCCATTGAGTACCTTCTGGCGCTCGAATTTTTCCCGCCGCCCATCCTTTTTCACAACCATATACGGGATTTCGTCAATCCGCTCGTAGGTCGTAAAGCGCTTTTCACATTTGAGGCACTCGCGACGCCGGCGTATCGCGTCCGCCTCCTTGCTCTCGCGCGAATCGACCACCTTATCATTGAGGAACCCGCAAAAAGGACACTTCATGTGACGCTTCGAACTCCGCACCGTCGCTCGCTGCCCCGGTAGGCAGCCGACGGAATCCAGCTTGGCGGCCACTGCCCCGAGTGGGCACCAGTGAAGTTCGATTGTAACAGCAGGCGGCGGAGAGGACGCGGAGCGCCCGATCGAGCTTAGGCGGGAGGTGGCGAAGGTACGGCAGTTTCCTGCTCCTCCTGGGCGCTTTGCTCTGAAAGCTTTCTCAAAGACAGGTGCTCGCGGTGCGCAAAAGCAAGGCCGATCGGTACACAGCTCATAAAGGTGACCAGCCAAAGCAGAATGCCGCAACTCACGGCCATTTCCGGGGGAATACCATAGATGACTTGTAGCGCGCTAATGACGGCTAGTTGACTGCCGCCGCCCACTGCGGGCAGCTGCACGATGGAGCCGACCATGCTGAATCCCATCAACAACAAGACGCGTGCGACGTCGAGATTGCTGAGATGAGGCCGATCGCCAATTTTCCAGATACGCTTGTTCTTGCGCAACAGCCAGACCTCATCCCCACTCTGCTCGACGATATAGCCCTTAGCCTCGACGCCCGAAGCTACTTCATGAATGACATCGCTGCTCAGCTCCTGTCCTGCGAGCTCGGGGACACCTGCCAATTGTGCGGTTTCAACATCCAGGGATGGGGCGCTCTCGGCACTAACAAGCTCCGGTGGATAGGAGTGCGCCACCTCTCGGTAGGCGAGCGCAATAATGAACCACATTGCCAGGGAGACGCCCACCAGCTGGACGAAGGCCTTTCCCCCGGCGATGGTGTTCAACCCCGCGCCGAATGCGCGCACCTTCTGATCGACCTGATGCGCGACACCGGGAAAGATTCGCCACGCCACGCGGTGCAAGATGCCCGCAAAGCGGTGACCTCGCTTACGAATCAACAATGCAAGGAAGCTCATCATGGCCACTAGAGCGCAGAGCAAAATCGCGGCCAAGCGAAATTTTGCCAGGTAGGGATTTGCCCTCAGTTGGGCAGAGACAAAGACGTCGATGGTCATTAAAACGGTGAATGCGCCGATGTCAAAGATGCGCTCGACTGTCCATACACCTAATTGCGAGGAGAAGGATACTTTCTCCTTGGCAGCGATCAAATAGGGACGAATAAATTCTCCCGGACGCCCTAGTAAGGCGAGTCCGGTGAATCCCACAAAGGTCGGCGGAACTAGCCGGCTGGTTTTGCTGCTACAGACGGGCTGGAGGAAGATTTTCCAGCGCAGCGCCCGCAAACCGTAAGTAAAATAAATCAGGCCGATGGCGGCCACTATGTGCCCCGGGCTCACATGGCTGGCCTGGCGAAAGCGCGTCCAATCGAATGACCGCCAGTGTTGGACCTGCAAGTAGACCAGCACAGCCAAAAGGGCGAGCACAATGACGGTGCTCAAAATCCGTTTCTTGGTCATGAGCAGAATGGCGTAGCCGCGCGAAACAAGCAATCACACTAAATGAGGCGGGAGTTCGGGTCAAACCAGGGCGCCTAGCGGCTACCGCCGGTCTGGTCGGTGGTTTTCGATGGGCTGTGTGGGGCAGCGGAGGTCTTGGGTGGTTTTGCGGTAGCCGCGATGGCCTTGCGCTCCGCCAGCTTTTGTCGATTGAAGTCGCGAATGATTCGCGCCACGTACGCCCGGGTTTCTGAATACGGGGGAATGCCGTGATATTGTTCCACTCGGTGCGGGCCCGCGTTGTAGGCAGCCAAGGCCTTACCGAGATCATAGTTGTAGCGATCGAGCAGCCAGCGAAGATACTGTGTGCCCCCTTCGACGTTCTGCTTCGGATCGAAGGAATTACTTATTCCCAGTGTGGAAGCGGTTGAGGGCATCAGCTGCATCAGGCCGCGCGCCCCCTTGGGGGATACGGCATTTGCATTAAATCCACTTTCAGCGCGAATTACACTGTTTACCAGGTCGACATCGAGCAGCTGCTTATCGCTCGCGCCTTGAATCACGTCCTGCAGGCTGGGCGGGCTAGTGGAGGAAAGCGGCGCGGCGGCAACTCTGACAGGGCTCAGATCGGTTTCGAAGCGCTCAATCTCCTCCACCGGAATATCAACGTAGCTGCTTTTATCGGCGGCGGTGTACAAGCGAATCATGTTGCCCATGGCTTGGCGGCTTGTGTGCGGGATGGAGAAGCCATTGCGCAAGATAGCGACGTCGGACGCCGAGCAGCATAGCGGGCTGAGCAACAACACGGCTAAGACGATTTTGTGGCGTAATAACATTCTGGTGATCGCGAATGCGGGCATCCTCACTGGCTTACCCGCCCGTTCAGCACCTGTTCGACAGCCGCAGCAACTCCACACTGATCATTAGGCAGAGTAACTCTCCACCCTCTGCCACGGAGTTCCTCCGAGGCATTTCCCATGATAACCGGGTGGCCGGCAAAGGCAAGCATTTCAATGTCATTGTAATTGTCTCCGATGGCCATGACCCTTTCGCGCGGGACACCCCGGTAGCTCGCCCAACGTTCCAGGGCGTGACCCTTCGAGCAGCCCTGGTTAAGAACATCCACGATCGAAAGGTCCCGGACTGGGTACTCAGTACGAAGCACGGTAATGTCGTTTTCGAGTCCGCTCGCGCCCAGTGCGGACAAGGCCTGGTGCATGCGAGAAATGCGGCCGCAGAACATCGCCTGAACCGGATCCGTAGTAAGGGCTTTCTCAATCGGAATCACGAAATCGATAAAATTCATGTTCTTTTCCAGCCAGCGCTCGATGCTGGAGGTCAGTTCTCCCATGTGCTCCAACACGATCGCGCCCCTTGATTCGGTATCGAAGGTCAGGACCGTGTTGCCACGAAAATCCCCCATGGCCTGGCAAAGCCTGAGGGCAGTGCGGGCGGGCAGCAGGTCGCGATGAAAGGTCTCACCGCCAAGCGAGCGGGTAACCGCCCCATTCGAGCTGATCAGCCACAAGTCAAAGCCCAGGATTTTAGCGATGGGCAGGGCAAAACTGTGGCGACGGCCGGTAACCAGGATAATCTCGACGCCCATTTCGCGGGCTCGGCGCAAGGCGCCGAGGTCCG
>JAFATF010000089.1 GCA_019244045.1 Acidobacteriota bacterium | reverse complement strand
CCCCGATGTTTAGCACCTTTTTCATGTAGGTGAGCAGATTCACCACGGCACGATGCGGAACCTGCACTCCCTTGGGCCGACCGGTCGAACCGGAGGTGAAGATGACATACATCAAATCTTCCGCCTGGCCCGCCACTGTCGCCAGATGGGCGGTCGACTCCCTTTCGATTGCCTGCCGATGGGCATCCAAGGACAGCAATTCCAACCCCTGCCCCTGACGTGGAAGCGAACCCGTCAGGGAACGCTGCGAGATGACCAGTTTGAGATCCGCATCTGCGAGAATCAAATGAATCCGCTCGCCAGGATAGTCGGGATCGAGGGGAACATAGGCGGCACCGGCTTTCTGCACCGCGAGCAAAGCAACCATTAGATCGAGCGAGCGTTCAAGGTAAATTCCGATTCGCTCACGCGGGCCGATTCCGCGGCCTATCAAATAGTGGGCCAGTTGATTGGCTTGCGCATTCAATTGGGCGTAGCTCAACTGCTGATCACCAAACTTTACGGCAACTGTGTCCGCCCTACGTTCCACTTGTTGCTCAAACAGCTCGTGCAGGCATTGTTCGCGCGGATAGTCTTGCCAGGTGTTATTCCAGTCGCACAGCAACTGCTGGCGCTCGGCGACCGTGAGCAGCTCCAGTTCCGAGATGGGCCGATCCGTTCGGGCTAAAGCGTTTTCGAGTAGAATGGCGAAATGGCCGCTCATGCGCTCGACCGTTTCACACTGAAACAGATCACTGTTGTATTCCCAGCGTAGGCATAAGCGGTTGTTCTCCTCGCTCACAAACAATGCCAAATCGAATTTCGCGGTAGTCTGCTCTCCGGGAAGCAGCTTAAGTTGCAGATTGGCCAGCGAGAGTTCGTGCGTAGGTACGTTACGAAAGGCGAACAACACCTGAAACAGCGGATTGTGGCTCAGACTGCGTTGCGGGTGCAGTTCTTCCACCAGCTTTTCAAAAGGGATATCCTGGTGGGCATAGGCAGCGAGGGCAGTCTCGCGCACTCGCAGCACGAGTTCGCGGAAGGATGGATTGCCTGAGAGATCCGTGCGCAGCACCAAAGTGTTGGCGAAAAATCCGATGAGGTCTTCAAGCTGTTTACGGTTCCGGCCTGCAATAGGCGAACCCACCACGATATCGTCCTGCCCGGAATAGCGCGCCAGCAATATCTTGAATACCGCGAGAGTGACCATGAACAGCGTTGCCCCATGTTGCTGAGCAAAACGGCGCAGCCTCTCCGTGACTTCCGCAGAAACCAGCGAAGCGACCGCTCCCCCGCGAAAAGTGCTCACGGCGGGGCGGGCATGATCGGTAGGTAGATCAAGCATGCCCGGAACTCGCGCGAGCTTCTCTTTCCAATACACAACTTGCTTCGCGAGCACCTCGCCTTTGATGTAGTCGTTCTGCCAAACGGAGAAATCGCTGTACTGCAGAGGCAGATCAGGGAACGGGGAACTGTGCCCGCGGGAGAGGGCGTCATAGAGCCCAGCCAGTTCACGTAGCAAGATCGCTCGGGACCAGCCATCGAAGACGATATGGTGCGTGGTCAGCAGGAGAACATGCTCTTGCTCGTCGACCCGCAGCATTTGAACGCGGACGAGAGGTCCGGTAGATAGGTCAAAGGAAGTTTGAGCCTCCTCATTGGCGCGGCGGAAAACCGTAGATTCACGTTGGCTCAGCGGTTGGTTGCTTAAATCGATGATGGGAATTTCGAACGCCGAGAAGGGATGAATGACCTGAATGGGACAGCCCTTATCCAAGCGGAAGGTGGCGCGCAGAACTTCGTGCCTGCGAATGATCTCCTGCAAACTGCCTTGCAGGGCGCCTAAATTCAAAGGTCCCTTGAGGGAAAGAACAAAAGGCACGTTATAGACCGTGCTGCCCGGCTCGAGCTGATCCAAAAACCACAATCGCTGCTGCGCAAAAGACATGGGAAAGACGTAAACGTCCGCGCGCACTGCATGGCTATGTTCAGGCGCGGGAAAATCCTTATTGCTTGTGTCGTGCATGTGCTAAGTACTAGTACTCACCGGGTCAAGCATTTGTACCTATGTTCGCTGCCTACGGCAATTGTTTTTCGCAGTACCTGTTTTTCCTATTAGCTGGTTTCCGAGGCTCGCACCATATCTCCCAAGGCGACAATGATCTTGCGCGGGCCGACGTAGGGATCGCGGGCATGCGCCGTAAGCATATTTTCGAGACTTACCAGGTCGCCCTGTCGCCACGCAAAGCGCACGGCATTTCGCTCATAAGCATCTCCAACTTGATCCATTACACCGTCTTCAATGGGTGATCCATCACCGTAGTAGACATGGCGGGGAAGGTTCTCGGGCTGGAACAGTGAGAGCAGCGATTGGCGTACGGCAGGCTCAAGGCAATGCACATGATGCAACTGCACTTGATTGAAGAATGACATCTCGCCGGTTGCGGGATGACGCACGACCGCCTGACATCGGTGACGGATGCGCAAGCCTTCCTTTCCTGTCCATTCGCAGCTCATTCCGGCTGTACGACAGGATTCATCAACCGCCGCTTTGTCATCGGTTCCAAAGAAGCGTTGCCAGCTGACGTCCAACTCCGCGGAGAAATTTCGCACGTACATGACCCCCTTTTGCTGAAATTTTTCGCGAATCTTTGGATCGAGAGCCTGGTACACCTTGCGGCAGTCGACAATGGGAGTCGCCCCTCCTTGTTTTGCTGGAGTCAGGCAAAAAAAATTGATTTTGCTCGGCCACTGGCTGAGATGGGAGCTTTCGTTGTGGTAGAGGATCGATTTATCCTCCGGATAGGGAGTGGACGTATAGACCTTGCCGGCTACGCCCTCGCGTGGTAAGTCACCGTATTCGGCATAGAGTTCGCGACAAATGCCCGAGGCGGCTCGTTCGAACCCTTCTGCATCCTCGAGCCCAAAACCACGAAACAGGATTCCGCCATGGCGGTGAAGCTTGTTCTCGATGGTTTCGCGATTGCTTCGTGCCCAATCGGCGAGATCAACCTGGTCAACCGCCGGCTCTATCACCAAGGGCAGTAGCTGATCAGGTTGCAATTGGCTCTCCCGTACGGGATTGAACCGGGCCAAGTCAACTGCCTTGCGGCGAATTGTTCCCAGCGTCTTTCTCGCCGAGGGGATCGTATTTTCCATCTCTATCTCTCCTGAACAGCAAACACGCTTCGACGACCTTCCCCTCGGTCGTGCATCGAAAATTTTGCGCAAGTCTTAACGGTAACGAACACGAACTTCATAAAGCCCGATAACTCACGCAATGAATGTTCGGAACAGAAGCCTGTTGAGGAAGTTGCGCGCGCTGAGGTGAACCCTCGCATGACTCCCCGAGGCACCTCTCTAGCACACAATCGAGCGCACTCTGGAGGAAGCGCTAAACCGCGTCGGCTCTCCCCTTTCGTCGAGAGCACGGAGGTTAACCCTGAGTGCGGGTTTTGATCGTGTGAAAGGTTTCTTTTGACTTCCTTCGATATATGCATTTCACCTGCCAACCATAGATCCGCCGGCCAGCCGCCGAGACTCGGGCACGAATACCAACTCGTGTGGAAACAGCTACTTGCGATTTATTGCGGGCAGTTCCGCGAGCGACCTAAAGGCGAATGTGCAACAATTTGCACCTTTGCTCCAAGTGCTGAGAAAGGGGAGAGCCGACATATTATACCGAACCGCAGACGGGGATGTTTGTTGATTATGTGGTACGAAGGGCCTAGGCGAGAACACGCCCTTTTAGGACGATTTTGCTCGATATGCTTCGCGAACCACCGGCCTGATTGGGGCTGAATCACTCGGACCGGCTTGGCCGGCAGCCTGAATTGCTTCCACCAGGGCTGAGACAGTCGGCGTCTCGAACAGCACGCGGATCGCAAGTTCCACCTGAAAAAGCTCGCGCACGCGGGAGATGACTTGGGTAGCAGCGAGGGAATGGCCGCCCAGTTCGAAGAAGTTATCCTGGACGCTGATCTGGTCGCGTTTGAGCACCTCGCGCCAGATGGCGGCGACCTGCTGTTCGGTTG
>JAFATF010000631.1 GCA_019244045.1 Acidobacteriota bacterium | reverse complement strand
CGCTTCTTGTCTTGCTCGGTTTTCTCTATGGAGCCTGGTACGCAGCCTTTGACCTGTATCCGCAGGAGCGAGTGGAACTCAGAATTTTGAATGACTTGGCAATCGAAGCGAGCTCCCACAACCATGCCGGCATCGCTCACGCGGTTGATGATTATGGCGGCTTATCTGCCGCCCGCGCGCTTTCGATTGCGGCCCACTCACACGTGATCGAGTTTGGCTTGCTGGCGCTCTTACTTTCGTTCGTGCAGCCTTACATCTTTCTTAGCGAAGTCTGGAAGACGCGGTGGGCGGTGTTATTTATAACCGGCTCGGTGTTGCTGCCGCTCTTCGTGCGGCTGGAATTCAATATAGGCCTGGTTGCCGGCGGAATCGCAGATATTGCCGGGCTGCTTGTGTTGGCGGCTCTGATCGCCATGTTCGTGGGGGTCCTCCGCCACACCGGCCGAGTCGATTCAGCGGAGGCGGTGTGAGCTCTTCACGAACGATACTGGTGTGGGGAGGCCTGGCCCTGGCGCTTCTGGGGATGCTGTATGGTTTCTATTATGCCGTTTACGTCGAGCACCAGACTCTCAACCAGATGTCCGGATCTTTGACGGATGGCTTTGTGGCGGTGGCTGACCGAAATCTCGCGCAAGCTCATCGCTGGTTTCAGGTGTACGGCAACACGAAGTATGATTATGTTCGTCAAATCGACGCCCATTCTCATTGGATCGGCCTGGCCATGCTGATGATCGTCTTGGGCGCCGGCTTTGACAGGGTGGCTTTTCCCCCATGGATACGACGTGCCTTGGCAGTCGGACTGGTGCTGGGATCGACTTTGTTTCCGGTGGCTGTACTTCTTGAGACGTCGCAATTTGGGGCAGCGGTGGGGGAAGCCTTAGCCACGTTCGGGGCGGCGCTGGTGACGATTGCTCTGGCCGGCGTTGCTCTGGGATTTGCCAGGCAGCAGTATTGAGGAAATCACGAGACCCAAGTGCCCCACGGCGGCAGCGGCTAATTGTGCCGGGCGCGAGAGTGAAATTGTGCAAAATGAGGGAGCATGTTTCCGCCGGCCTTTAATTATCATCGGGCGAAATCGCTGAAAGAGGCGGCCAGCATGCTTGCGCAAGCCGGCCAGGAGGCGAAGCTGCTGGCCGGCGGGCAGAGTTTAATCCCGCTGATGAAACTTCGTTTCGCCAGCCCCAAGCACCTGGTGGACCTGAACTTCATCCCCCGCCTGTCATACATTAAAAAATATAAGGACGAGTTACATTTCGGAGCCTTGACTCGCCACAGCGAGATCGAGAATTCTGCCACGGCGGCCGCCGTTCCGATCCTTCATGACTGCGCGGCGGGAATTGCCGACGTGCAGATCCGCAACCGCGGGACCCTGGGCGGATCCCTTGCCGAAGCTGATCCCAGCGGCGATTGGGCGGTTGTGCTGTCGACCCTCGAGACCAGCCTTTCCTGTGTTGGCCAAAAGGGGGAGCGCAGGATTCCACTGCATGACTTTATTACCGATGCATATACCACGGTGCTCGCTCCAGACGAAGTAGTTCGCGAAATTTCGGTCAAGATCCCTCCTCAGGGAAGCGGGGGAGCTTATCTGGCGTTCAAGCGTGCCGCTCCCGTCTATCCCACAGCGAGCGTTGCCGTCCAAGTGACGCTCGAAGGCGACGTTTGCCAGGAGGTTGCCATTCGCATGGGGTGCGTCGGACTCACCCCCATCCGGGCCTCCCAAGCGGAAGGCGTTTTGCGCGGCGCATCGCTCGGGGAGAAGGCGATCGAGATTGCCGCCGAGGCAGCCCGCTCCGAGGCGGATCCTCAGCCGGATATGCGGGGTTCGGCCGAATACAAACGCATGCTGGTTGGCGTACTAATGAAACGCGCAACCTACGCAGCGGTAAGGCGAGCACGAGGGGAGCGAGTCGACGTGAGTCATCTGTATGCCTAAGCCGGCCGTTGGAATAAAGCGAGTCGCCAGAGCAAAGACCAGGGGTGGAGCGATCGAGCCAGTTCCGCTCACCTTGACCGTGAACGGCAAGGCGTACTCCATCACCGTCGAGCCACGCCTACTCCTGGTCGAACTCTTGCGAGAGCAGCTTGACCTTACGGGCACACACGTGGGTTGTGACACGACCTATTGCGGCGCCTGCACGGTCCTTATGAATGGCAAAACAGTGAAGTCGTGCACTGTTTTTGCGGTGCAGGCCGAGGGCGCTGAGATTATGACGGTCGAGGGCTTGGCCAAGAATGGCGAGCTCACTGCTATCCAACAGGCATTCGGCGAGAGCTACGGTCTGCAGTGCGGATACTGTACGCCGGGGCTGATGATGTGTACTTACCAGTTGCTGTCATCAAACCCTCAGCCGAATGACTCCCAAATTCGCAAAGCGATCGCCGGGAACACTTGCCGGTGCACCGGGTACCAGAACATTTTCAAGGCCATTGAATTGGCCGCCCTGAAAGCCCGGGGAGCCTAGCATGCCCATAAAGCTTTCTGGCGAATTTGAAGTGCGCAAGACGCCAGATGAGGTGTACGAATTTCTCACCGATCCCGCGAAGTTTGCCCCGCTGCTGCCGGACTTTGAGAGCATAACCGTCGAAGATGCCAGTCATTTTGTGGTCAGAGTCAAGCTCGGAGTTTCACACATTAAAGGCACGGCGGCAGTGAAAATGGAGCTGGCCCAGGCCGAACGACCCAGCCGAGCGCAATATAAGGGACAGGGCGCAATTGCCGGCGGCCATTTCTCACTCGTGGCGGCATTTGATCTGCTTGCCGCCGTGGGCGGGACCAAGGTGAACTGGCAAGGAGAGGCGCAGATCTTTGGCCGGCTCATCTCTCTGGCGGGGGGCCTCGTTGAGCCGCTGGCAAAAAAAAATATTAAGAAGCTAATCGATGCTTTGCAGGGTGCTCTGACGTAAACCCTGAGTTTTTACCACTTGTGCAAGGCTGGGGAGGCGGAAAATAGGTTGAGCATGGAACCGAAGAACTGGGTGGGCAAGCCGCTGCCGCGCAAGGAGGAGAATCGGCTCCTCCGCGGACGGGGGAAGTTCGCCGACGATATAAAAATGCGCGAGATGCTTTACCTGCGCTTCGTGCGTTCCCCCTATGCCCATGCCCGATTGCTTCACCTCAAGCTCTCTTCGGCCGAAGCCCTCTCGGGAGTTATCTGCACGCTAAGCGGGCGGGAGATCGAGCCGCTCACACAACCCTTCATTGAAATTGGTCCGGAACCCTGCGCCAAGATTCGCGATTACCCTCTGGCCATTGACAAGGTACGCTATCAAGGGGAACCGGTGGCCGCGATAGTGGCCGAGTCGCCGCAGATCGCCGATGATGCCGCAGAATTGGTCGAGGTCGAATACGATCCTCTGGAGCCGGTACTTGATGCCGAGCAGGCGCTGAGCGATGGCAGCATCCTGCACGAGAGCGCGGGCACCAACAGGGTATGGAATGGAATCTTCGAATACGGCGACCTGGAGAGCGCCTTCCGCGATGCCGCCTACGTGGTCACTATCGATCGCATGCACTTCCACCGCTTCTCATCCACCCCGCTCGAAAATAATGTTGTCATCGCGCAGTGGGATTCTAAGGATGACCACCTGTATTACTCCTGCAATAATTCGTTCCCTTCGTTCGCCATTCAATTTCTGGCGGCCCACCTCCAGCTCCATATCGACAAGATTCGGGTGCAAACGGCAGATATAGGCGGTAGCTTTGGAATCAAGATCACTAACTATCCTCAGATGGCGGTCTGTGCGTTGGCGTCGAAAAAAGCCGGCGGCCGGCCCATCAAGTGGGTGGAGACACGCTCGGAGCACATGACCTCGAGTGCGCATGGCAACGAGCGCACTTTTCGGGATACACGAGTGGCCCTCGATAAGGATGGCGTGATCACCGCCATCAGCTCGCGGCATATCGATGACTGTGGCGCGTATCCACGCTACGAGCCCCTGGGATGCGTGATCTGGTCGCAAGTTCTGCCCGGAGTTTACCGCGTCAAGAACTTGCGAATTGACTTCACCCAGGCGGTTACCAATAAGTGTCCTGTGGGGCCGAATCGTGGCTACTCGCGCATGCAGCACCTGTGGTTCTTGGAGCGGGTCACCGATATTTGTGCGCACCAGCTTGGCATTGCCCCCGATCAGATGCGCTTGCGCAACTACATTCGGCCGGAGGAGTTCCCTTATACCACTCCCAACGGCTGCGTCTATGATTCGGGCAACTACCCTCGCATGCTGGCGCTTGCCAAAGACCTGCTCGATTGGGACAGTTGGACGAAGAAGCGCCACGAGGCGCGCAGCCAAGGGCGCTGGGTGGGAATGGGGGTTGGCACCACGCTCGATTCCGGCACCAACAACTTCGGGCAGTCGCAAATCGTCAATCCCGATGCCCCCTTCTCGGGTAATTCACAGGGCGCGAACTGCAAGCTTGACATCTACGGCGAGGTGGTCGTGGCCGTCGGATCTTGTCCCCAGGGGCAGGGGCATGAAACCACCGCCGCCCAGGTGGTGGCCGACGTGCTCAACATTTCTCCGGAGCTGGTTTCGGTGCGCACCGGATTTGATACGGAACGCAACGTCCACACCGGATTTTCGGGAACCTATGCCAGCCAATTTGCGGTTTCGGGGCTTTCGGCGGTGCATGGCGCGGCACAGAAGCTCAGGGCTGAGATGCGGCGCCTGGCCGCGTTTGTGCTCAAAACCAATGAGGATGACGTCGAGTTCGGAGCCGGTCCGCAAGGGCCGGAACTGCGTGCCAAGAGCACGGGCCAAGCGATTAGCTACTGGGGGCTGGCGAATATTGTCAACGTGAACAGCGCCTTACTGCCGCCCGAGCTCCACGACATCACTCTGAATTGCCGTTTTGTTTGGCGGGCGCCATTCAAAGTTCCTGATAAGCAGAAAAAGTTTGGAAACCTTACTTTGACCTACGCCGCGCAATTGCACGCCGCCGTGGTGGAGATTGAGCGAGATACTTTCGTTCCTAGGATTTTGGCATACGTTGCCGTGGATGACTGTGGCATGGTAATCAATCCTCCCATCGTCGAAGGGCAGGTGTACGGAGCGACTGCGCATGGCATTGGCGCTGCCTTGATGGAGAATTGCGTGTACGACGCCGCCGGCAACATGCTTACCAGTACGTTTAGCGATTACACACCTATAACGGCGTTGAACATGCCGCGCATCCAGTACGGCCATATCGAAACACCGTCGCCCCACAGCTACAGCGGAGCTAAAGGCATGGGAGAAGGCGGAGCGGCGCCCTTGCATACCATCAGCGCGGCGCTGCAGGACGCTCTGTCTGGGGAGGGAATCGTTATTGCGGACTCATTTAATAATGGCGACACTCTCTTCCGAGCGATCGTAGGAAAGCAAATCTATCAAGCGGCTCATATCGTAAGCCTAGAGCGCAGATCATAAGTGGCCGGGTGCAGTACCCGCCGCAATCCGGCAGCGGCGAGCAACAGAGATGGGGAAACGGGTTTGCATTATCGGATGCGGAGCCATCGGCAGCTTGTATGCCGCGCATTTGGCGCGTGTGGCGGAAGTATGGGCGTGGGTGCGGCGCCCAGCTCACGCCGAGGCTTTGAATCGGGATGGTTTGCGGGTTTCTGGCCGGCATAATTTTTCGGTTCGCTTGCGGGCTACGACCAAGCCGGACGAGTTGCCGGAGTTCGATTTCGGGATTGTGGCCACCAAGGCTACGCAAGTTGCGCAGGCGATCGGCCAGGTGGGCGGGCGTTTTGATCAGGGCGCTGTGGCTTCGGCGCAAAATGGGCTGGGCAGCGAAGAGATTGTCGCCGCCCATACGCGGGCGCAAGTGATACGCGCAACCACGTTCATGAGCGGCACCAAGCATTCCGATACGCACGTGCAGTACGAACTCGATACCGCGACCTGGCTGGGGCCGTTTGAGCCGCGAGGCACTCCCATGGCAGTGGTCAGCGAGATGGCTGATTTGATTTCAGCAGGCGGACTGAAAGCGGAGGCGCTCGAGGATGCACGAGGGGCGCAGTGGTCAAAGCTGATCTTCAACGCCTCTGTCAATGGGGTCTCAGCCTTGACCGGGTTGCCGCACTCACCCCATTTTGCTGATCGCCAACAGTTCTCAAGCCTCGGCCATGTGCTGCACGCGCTGCTCGAGGAAGGCAAGCAAGTGGCGCTCGCCAGCGGAGTCATTCTTCACGAGGACCCTTCGATCATGAACAAAATCGGAGCTATGACCAATCATCCGCCTTCTATGCTGTACGACGTTCGCCATCATTTGCCTACCGAGGTGGACTTTCTGAGCGGGGCAATAGCGCGCGAAGCAGAGCGCCTGGGAGTGGCGGCACCCTTGCATACTGCGATCTATCGCCTGGTCAAGGCCAAAGAAGAATCCTGGTCGTTTGCCGACGAGAATCGGGCAGTGGCGGCTCACGATTAGCTCTTCTGTGGAACAATGTCGGGTGAGCTGATGGCGTCCGGAGCAGAGGTGGAATGGCTTGGCCGGTAGACAAGTTGAAGCTCGAGCGGGTACGCGCGCTCATGAAACAGGAGGATATCGCCGCGCTGGTCGTGCGGGCGCCGGACAACGTCCTTTATCTCACGAACTATTGGTCCATGAAGGGCTACGACGCGGTGGTATTTCCTCAATCAGGCGACCCGACCCTCATTGCGCTCGAGCCGCAGCTCGCCGACGCGCGACGAAATTCGTGGACCGAGGACATTCGCCTATTTGCGGGCTACGACCAGCGTGACCCCCGGCCGCCCCAGTATCGGGCGCTCGATCTTGCCCTCGCGGTGCTGAGAGAGCGAGGAGCGACGGATAAGATCGCCATTGAACTGAATATGGGCACGCAGAGCGTCGACCGCATGGTGGGCGAGCCTACCACGCCTACGCAAAATTATTTTGATAGCTTCAGGACAATCGCGGGTCAAGTCATCGATGCCACTCCGTTGCTCAACCAAGCCCGCGCCATCAAGACGGAGCAGGAAATCGAACGCATGCGGCTGGCCAACCAGCTGGCCGCTCTCGCCATGGAGTACACCCGTGAGCACCTGCGCCCGGGAATGAAGGAGAGCGAAGCCGGCGGAATGTATGAAGGCTTTGTGCATGGCCTGGGAGTTGGCTACCAGGGGAAGGTGGAGATGGCACGGGCTTTTACGCTGGTGTGGTCGGGAAAAGGCATCGCGACATTTACGGCTACGGGAAATCGTCCTATTCAAGAGCATGAGCCGACGTTGTTCGAAATCTGGGTTTGCACCGATGGGTATTGGACCGACCTGACCAAGAACGCCTGTCCCGGGGAGCTGAAGCCGGAATACCACAGGTTGCTGGATCTGCTGCTGAAGGTATTTGGCGAAGCCGTGAGGTACTGCCGGGACGGCGCCAGCTTTCCCGAGTTGGACCGACTGGTGCGCGCAAGAATTGCCGAGGGCGGATATGGGGGACAGCCTTCGCACCCAATCTGCCATGGTGTGGGCGCGCGGGCGCATGAGTTTCCTTACGCCCATCAGGCGGGAAGCGGAACGATCCGCAAGGGCATGGTGCTGGCCATCGAGCCGGGCATCTATTGGCCAGGAGGTGGTGGGTTGCGAGTGGAAGATAATTTCTTGATCAACGAAACCGGCAACGAGAAACTGTGCACCTATCCCGATGATTTTCGGTTGGCAGGTCGGGAGGCAAAGATAGCAAGGTAAGTATTCCGCTCTCGTCTCGTGTCCCATCAGCTGGGGCGTCAGAGGTGGGGCAAGCCATGGGCAGAAGGCGCACATCGCGAGTCGGCCGGGGAAGGGACAACACAAATCATTGCCAATGGCTTTCGAACAACCTAGCTCGCAGCTTGATCCCGCGCTTGTTAAGCGCATTGTTGCCGAGGTCCGTCAGGAAGAGATTGTCGCCATGAGCTGCGAGCTGATCAATATTCCCAGTCCCACAGGCGGAGAACTGCCCATGGCGGAATACATGCGGGATGCCCTGGGGGGACTTGGGCTCAATGTAGTCTGGCAGGAGGTGGAAGAGGGACGGGCGAACGTGATCGGGCGATGGATGGGAAGAGGCGGTGGCAAGAACTTAATGTTCAACGGCCACATGGACACTTCCAATACGGGCCAGGAGGAATTTCTCACCGGCATTGGCTACAAGCCGCAGGCGGTCGTCAAGGATGGCAACATTTACGGGCTCGGCATCTACAACATGAAAGGCGCACTGGTCTGTTACACGCATGCCATTCGAGCGCTGCGCCGTGCCGGAGTGACGTTGAAGGGCGATGTGATTGTGGCCGCGGTGGTGGGCGAAATCGAGAAAACACAGTGGGGCGAGTACGAAGGAAAACAATACCGAGGCTATGGCTACGGCTCGCACTATCTTGTGAATCACGGTGTGCTTCCTGACATGTGCATTTTGGGCGAGCCCACCGACATGCACCTCGTACTCGAGCATTTCGGGTCCATGTGGGTGCGTATCTCCTGTACTGGTTCCTACCTTCACACCGCATTTTGTGAAGGACGCGAGCAGATGAACTCCATTCGGCGTATGCACGAACTGCTTACCGTCATTTTCAAATGGATTGAGGCTTGGGAAAGCAAAGCCTCCTATGGCGGAAAGAGGGCGACGGTAAATCTTGGCGGGATTCGCGGCGGACATGCCTGGCGGGCCAGCCGCACACCCGAGAAAACCGACTTGTTTCTTGATATTCGTGTTCCACCCAATATCTCCCTGACCCATGCGCGGCGCGAAATTCAGCAGTTGATCGAGGATTTCAAGAGACAACATCCCGAATGGGGTGTGGAATTTGAGAGTTACGTTTCTGTCCCTGGAGCTCAGATTCGTGAGGATCATGAACTCATTAAAGCGATTGAGGCGCATCATACGGCAGTCACGGGCCGCGCCCTCGAACGCGAAGTCGTCATCTGGTGCTCGGATGCGAGTGTGCTCAGCCGCTATGGGGTGGATACGGTCAACTACGGACCTTCCAGCGGGCCTCGTGACCAGGAAGGCGAAAAGGTGTTGATCAAAACCCTGCTCGATATGACTAAGATCTATGCGTTAACGGCTGCCGAGATTTGTGGGGTCGTGTAGCGCTCGACTGGGCGTCCGCTGGGGCACATAGGCTGGGGCTGCGGCTCGAGCGCGGCCTGAGAGGCAGAAAGGCAGAGAACTTGCCAGCGGCAAAGGAAATTGCGCGCCGGATGGCCAACATGCGATCCCGCATGCATCGGGAGCGCCTTGACGCCCTGATCGTGTGCGGCAACCAGTACGCGGGCTTCGAGGGTGCAGTCTTCTATATCTCCGGCTTTGAGATCGTACACCGCTATGTATATGTCGTCGTTCCGCTCGACGGCGATCCCACCCTGGTGTTTCCGCATGAAGCGCGCTGGATTGGGGATAAGTCCAAGGCGTGGATTCAAGACCAGGTCTGGCCGGAGGTGCCGGGACATTGGATTCGGCAGAGGGCGCAGAAGGGCAAATGGAAGCGCGTGGGGGTTTACGGCAGCGACTTCATTATGGCGGTGCGCGATTATCGCGAGTTGGCGGGCACTCTCGATCTCGTGCCTTTTGATTTCCAATTTGACATGGCGCGAGCGGTGAAAAGCCAGGAAGAGCTCACCGAGGTGCGGGCTGCCATGGACATCATCGTCGACGGTTTTTGGGCGCTGGTGAACGCCTACCAGCCAGGAAAGACCGAGGCGGAGATCATGGCGCCGGCTGTCGAAAGGTTTTTCGCGCGCGGGGTGGGCAGCCGAATGATGAACATCGTCCTTTCAGGAGAGAACGGCTCGGCGGAGGCGCACTTTAAGATTCCAGGCTTGCGACGCGTAAAGGACCGCGACCTCATGCTCTATTCGCTGGAGGTCGCCGGCCCCGGTGGATATTGGGTGGAGTTCTCGCGGCCCCTCCTGCGGGGCGGACCGAGTCCCACCACGCGCAAGATGGCCGAGGCTTACCCGGTTGCTCTCGAACGGGCGCAAAAGCTTATGCGGGCCGGAGAGCTGGCCAGCAGCGTGCATCGTGCGGTGGCCGAAACCTTTGCCGAGCATGGTTTCTCGCTGGGGCATCTTTCCGGCCATTCCATAGGCACAACCATGATTGAGCAGCCCGCCATCGGTGACCGGAGCGATATCCCATTGGAGGAAAACATGATTCTTTCTCTCCACCCCCAGGTCATCGACAGCCGAGGTGAGATCTGCCTGTATACGCAAGACACCTATCGTATCGGCAAGTGCGAAGGCGAGTGCCTGGCGCACGTGCCATGGAAATTTTTTAGCGGGCAAGAATCGAGAGATGCCTTCAGCAGTCCACAATCAGCTCTGAGTAGATGAGTTTTTCTGGAGCATGGGACGCGGACGCTTCTTGAGGGTTGCGCGCGCCTGCTATTACGCTGCGGATCGAGGAAGCCTAAGCTTGATCAGGATTTGCATTATCGGCTGTGGCGCCGTGGGTAGTCTTTTTGCCGCGCATCTGGCGAGAGCCGGTGAAGCCGAAGTTTGGGCTTATGACGTTTCCCACGATCATATCCAGACGATTCGCCAGCACGGCTTTCGGCTTTCTGGGGCGGTCGGGTTTACCGCGCGCGTTTCTGCCACGACCGAG
>JAFATF010000610.1 GCA_019244045.1 Acidobacteriota bacterium | reverse complement strand
CAACCTACGCCGCCGAGGATTGAGCGCCTGACGCGGCGTATCTGGGAGTTTTCCGAGCAGGTCAGACTGCAAGCTCTTGCGCGCGAGGAGCCGGCGTGATCGTTGCCGGAGTAATGAGCGGGACCTCAGCCGACGGTATCAATGTCGCGCTGGTTGACATCCAAGCTGAGGATCAAAGGAAGGCTTTCGCGTTGCCTCGCCTTCGTTTCAAGATGGTCGGCCACGCTGAATACCCCTATCCTGTCCGCCTGCGAAGGACAATTCTGAGGGCGATGAATTGCGAAAGCGCGCGCGTGGCTGATTTGGCGCGGCTCAATTTCTTGCTGGGGGAGCTTTACGGGAAGGCCATCCAGCGCTCCCAGGAAAAATTCGCCCGCAAGCCGGAGTTAATCGGCTGCCACGGGCAAACCCTTTTCCACCAAGGTGAGCCGCAGCTCTTTCTTGGCCGGCGCTTGGCGGCCACCTGGCAGAGCGGTGAAGGTGCAGTGGTTGCTGAACGCACGGGCATTCCTGTGGTCAGCGACTTCCGTCCGGCCGATATAGCCGCCGGCGGCAAAGGGGCACCCCTGGTCCCCTTCGTGGATTACTTGCTGTACTCTGATTCCCACGTAGGCCGGATCGTGCAGAACATCGGAGGGATCGCCAACCTGACTGCGCTCCCGGCCAGCGCATCTGCCAACGACGTGATCGCCTTCGATACTGGCCCCGGCAATATGGTCATCGATGCCCTCATGGAAAAGCTTTACCACAAACGGCTCGATAAGCATGGCCGCATCGCCGCCTCGGGCAAAAGCCTCGAGTTGGTGATTGCTCGTTTCCTTCGTACTCCGTTTTTCTTGCGCAAACCCCCCAAGACGGCAGGTAGGGAGGAGTTCGGCCGTGAATTTGTGGCCGAATGGCTGCGCTGCTGCGCCCACGCCAGTAAGGCTAATATTGTGGCGACCGCGACCGCCTTTACCGCCCGTAGCATCAGCACTGCCATCCGCGATTTCATATTGCGGCGTTCAGGAAATTTTGCGGAGGTGATCGTCTCGGGAGGAGGTGTTAACAATTGCACTTTGATGAGTCTGCTCGAGAGCGAACTGTCGCGCTTGCGCCTACGGCTTCGAACCTCCGATGATTTCGGAATGCCCTCCCAGGCCAAAGAGGCAGTCGCCTTTGCGCTGCTCGCGTTTCAAACATGGCACCGGCAGCCGTCTAGTATGCCTTCTGCTACGGGAGCCGAGCACCCCGCCATTTTGGGCAAAATCTCGTATGTTTAGACGGCGTGCGCGCTTTCTCCGCTGCTGCGGCGTCTTGCTGCTGCTCGGGACGATCTCCTGCGGCGGAAAATCGGATCTGACGACACTTACCATGATCATCGAAAGCAGCCCCACGAATCTGGATCCGCGCATCGGAATCGATGCTTATTCAGAGCGCATTGATGACCTTCTTTTTGACGACCTGCTTACCCGTGACGAACACTTTCACGTCCAACCCGGCTTGGCCGAACGATGGGAGACCCCCGACCCGCTCACCTACGTCTTTCACTTGCGGCCTGGTGTCGAGTTCCAGGACGGCCGCTCCCTGACGTCGCGGGACGTAAAATACACATTTGATTCGGTTCTCCGCGGTCACGTTGTGAGCACGAAGGCGGCCGCATACCGATATGTCGATCACGTCGAAGCGCCGGACGAGTTGACGGTCGTCTTTCGAATGAAGGAGCCATTTGTCACGCTGCTGTGGAATGTGTCCGATGGGGCGATGGGAATCGTTCCGTACGGCAGTGGAGCGGAGATGAGCAGTCACCCCGTCGGTTCAGGTCCATTTCGCTTTGTTCGGGCCCAGCAGGACAAAGACATTGTGGTCGAGCGTAACCCCCACTATTGGGGAGAGAAAGCGCATATCAAACAAGTGCGCTTCCTGATTGTCCCCGACACGACCACTCGCGCATTGGAGCTACGCAAGGGCAGCGCAGACCTGGAGATCAACGCGCTCACTCCCGACATGGTGGTTTCGCTCGGGCGCGACCCCGGGCTCGAAGTGGTTCGTGCGCCCGGCTCGGTGCTTAACTATCTGGCTCTCAACTGCCGGGATCCCATCTTGCGCGATGTGCGCGTGCGTCAAGCCCTCGCCTACGCCATTGATCGCTGGCCGTTGCTCGAATATTTACGGAGAGGGTTGGCGCGCCAGGCTAGCAGTGTGCTGCCGCCCGAGAGCTGGGCTTCCAATTCTCGCCTCCCCCGCCACGACTACGACCCCCAACGCGCGCGCCAGCTGCTGGACCAGGCAGGGTACCCCGCCCGAGGCGGAGTACGCTTTCATCTGACCATGAAAACCTCGACCGAGGAAGACACGCGCTTATTGGCGGCCGTGCTTCAGCAGCAGCTTCGGGATGTGGGCATAGCTCTCGATATACGGAGCTTTGAATTTGCAACTTTCTTCGCCGATGTTACCAAAGGTCTTTTTCAACTCTATTCCTTGCGCTGGATCGGCGGTAATGAAGATCCCGACATTTTCGAGTATGCGTTCGATTCCGACAAATTTCCCCCGCATGGCGCCAATCGCAGCTTCTACTCGAATCCCGTGCTCGATCGGCTGGTCGATCGTGGCCGAAGCGAGCTCGACGAGAATCTTCGGAAACAGACTTATGCCGAAATTCAAAGCATCCTGGCCGAGCAGCTTCCGTATATCAATCTCTGGTATCAGGACAATGTTCTCGTGCACACCCGGCGTGTCGCCAACCTCAGACTGAATCCCTCGGGGAACTACGATTTCCTAAGGAGGGCGGAAATTCGGCCCTGATCCTTGTCTTTATCTGCTTATTTTGCTGATTGGCCAAAGGATCTTCGAAGCAGCCAAGGTCATTAATTGATTTGTTAGTATCCCATTTGTGCGCATTCTCTTCATTGGCGACATTTTTGGCCGCCCCGGGCGAACGATCGTACGCGAGCGGCTTGGGCCGCTGGTCGAGCAGCATAGCCTCGACCTGGTGATCGCGAATGGCGAAAATGCGGCTGCCGGCTTTGGAATCACGCCGCTGCTGGCAGAGGAGCTATTCGAATTGGGCATCGATGTCATCACCTCAGGCAACCACATATGGGACAAGCGCGAGATCATCGAATATTTTCAGTCTGCCGACGGAAATCCCTATAGCCCGGCAAAGCGCCTGATTCGGCCGGCTAATTACCCGGCTGGTATGCCCGGCCGAGGCTGGTTCGAAGGCAAGACTCGAGCCGGCATCCCCTATGCAGTCATCAACCTGCAGGGGCGAGTATTTATGATCAGCAACGACGATCCTTTTCGGACTAGCGATGAACTGCTGAAGCAGATTACCGCCAAGGTCATCCTGGTCGATATGCATGCCGAAGCTACCTCGGAGAAGGTCTCCATGGGCTGGTACCTCGACGGGCGTGTTTCCGCCGTGCTGGGCACGCATACCCACGTGCCCACGGCCGATGAGCGTGTTCTCCCCCAGGGCACGGCATACATGACGGACGTGGGTATGACAGGGCCGTATGACAGCGTGATCGGGGTTAAGAAAGAGCTCATTATCAATCGCTTCTTGACTAACATGCCCATGCGCTTCGAGGCCGCCACAGGAGATGTGAAGCTATGCGCCGCCCTTATCGATTGTGATGAGGGCAGCGGGAGGGCGCGCTCGATCGAGCGCATCATGAGCGCGTGATCGTGTAATTCCCTCGGGCACGGCCGGCTGGGTAAGCGGCCTGATCCGGGGGAAGGGAAATTTCAACAGCAAGTTCCGTACTTTCGGTCGTTCCCTTCTTGGTACCAAAGAGACCTGATTGGCTGAGCCGTTACACTGGTCTGGCTTGTACAATTTGTCGAGTGCGTCTTCCGCTTCGAGTCGCGTCGGTATTCTTATGCGCGGTTTGCGTTTTTGCCGCCGACAGCACTCCCCGGCCTCGAAGCTCGCTGTGCGCCAGTAGCCTTCACCTTGGCCCTAGTTGCGAGGTTCCGAGTAAGGATCTTAAGGCGGCCAAGGCTGCCTTCGAGCGCGGTCTCAAGCTAGAAAGAAGCCAGCGGCTCGAGGAGGCGTTCGAACATTTCAAAAAAGCCTCGCAGCTGGTGCCCGGCGACATCGATTTCGCTACGGCACGGGAAACCGCGCGCCAGCAACTGGTCTTCGAGCACCTCGAGCTCGGCAATCGCGCCCTGGCCGCGGACGAGGAAGTCGAGGCTTTAGCTGAGTTTCAGAGTGCCCTTACGCTCGATCCCGACAATCAGTTTGCCCACCAGCGCATGGTCGATGCTGTCGCGGAATCGCAACCGAAGCTCGCGAGCGCGCCGCAAGTAGTTGCGAATTCCGGGGAGGTTCAAATCGAGCCCGCCCCTGTGCACGCCGATTTCCATTTCCATGGTGACTCCCGCGAACTGTTCGAGGACATCGGCAAGACCTACGGCATCCGAACCATGATCGATGAATCGGTGGCCTCCCGCCGCGTGGGTTTTGACATCCAGAATGTTGATTTTTTCACTGCACTGCGGGTGGCTGGCGAGGTTACCAAAACTTTCTGGTCCGCGATCGACGAAAAGCAGATTTTGGTAGTCAACGACACTCCGGAGAACCACCGTGAGTTCGACCGCATGGCAGCGCGCACCTTTTATGTGCCAGCCAACTCGCCGCAAGAGCTTAACGATCTAGGCAATGCGCTGCGCACGCTCTTCGATATTCGTTTCATTTCACCCCGTCCGTCCGGCAACACCATAGCCGTGCGAGCGCCGCAGCGGGCCCTCGACGCTGCCACGGAACTGATCAAGAGCCTCGATATCTCGCGGCCGCAGGTTGCGCTCGACCTACGGCTCTATCAAATCAGCCGGCAGTTGACGCGCAATCTCGGGCTGCACATACCGAACAACTTTCGCCTGATCAACATCCCGGCGGGGGCGCTTGCCGCCTTAGGAGGCCAGAACATTCAGCAGCTGATCAACCAATTGATTGCCAACGGCGGCATCAACCAGGCGGGTTCAACCGCCATATCGGCGCTGCTGGCACAGCTTGAGGGGCAACAGAATTCAATCTTTTCCCAGCCCCTGGCCACCTTTGGCGGTGGCAAGACCTTGATGGGACTCAGCCTCGATCAGCTGACAGCCACCTTGCAAATGAACGAAAGTACCGTGAAAGGCCTGGAGCACGCGATTTTGCGGGCGGCTGCCGGACAGGAATCCGCCTTCCACGTAGGCTCCCGTTATCCCATTCTCAATGCCAGTTTTGCCCCGGTATTTAATAGCCCGGCGATTGCGCAGGTAATCGGCAACCAGAGCTTTACTGCGCCGTTTCCCTCGTTCAGTTATGAAGACCTCGGCTTATCGATCAAAGCCAAGCCGCAAGTACATGGCACATCCGACGTAAGCCTGGAACTCGAGCTGGAGGTGCGCTCGCTAGGCGGCACCTCCTTAAATGGTGTTCCCGTTCTCAACAATCGGCAATTCAAGGGAGCGATTTCGCTCAAGGATGGCGAACCGGCAGTAGTTGCAAGTTCAATCAGCCGGACCGAACAGCGCAGCCTAAGCGGAATACCGGGTTTCGGTGAGATTCCCTTGCTCAATAAGATCACGGCCAGCAACACACTGGAGGACGACTCCGATGAGCTCCTGTTGGTCATCACACCGCATATCGTAAGCGCAAGCCCCACCTCATACGGACCAGAGATCTGGCTCAGCGCGCGATAGCAGCTTAGAGGGCGGAAACCTTTGCTGCACTTGTCACCTGTATCAATCTGTTTCGTCCGGGACTCGGTGTCGGGGGCCGCATCGACGTCGTCGGGCTTCAGGGCTGTGTCGGCGGCGTCACCTTTTCCGTAGATTTCATCTTGCTCGCCTTGGCAGCGGCGGATGTTTGCGTTAGCTCATCCGCCAGAGGGTTTGCTCCATAGATCTTGCGCAAAGCCTCAATGATGGCCCGCGAATCTACGTGCACGGCTCGGGCTTGAACGTCCGTATAGGCGAAATTCAAGACCAGCGACTGAATATTTCCGTCGAAAATTATCCCGACCACTTCCGCCGCCTTGTTAACTGTTGGACTGCCAGAATTCCCGCCAATGATATCGGCAGTCGAGACAAAATTCAGCGGCGTGTCCAAGTTTAGGTTTGATTTCGCATGCATCCAGCTTTCTGGCAGCTCATAGGGTGGCTTGTCGCTATGCGCGGCGGCATGCTCAAAGGCCCCTGCCATGGTCGTAAAGTAGGGGATATCCACCTTCAAGCCCTGGGGAGGAATGAATGTCGCCTTATGCTGGCCGGCCTGCGCCAACACGTCGGAAGAGTTGGTGGTCTCCTCGTACCCCTTCACCGCCCCGTAGCTAAGGCGCAGAGTGAACGTCGCATCGGGGGGTTCAGTGAAGCCGGACTTCTCAAATCGCGCCCGCGCGATCGCGGCGCCATCTTGCCGCTCGATAGCGTCCACTTTGTCATCGTAGGTCTTGCGGACGGCCCGCGCATCCGGATCAATCGCACGCATGAGGATGATGAGCGGATCTTTCGAGGCTTCGACGGCGGCGACTCCGCCTTCGTACAGCTGTTTCCGAAATCGAACCTGGTCGAGGGTGCTTGTTTCGACCAAATAGTTGGCAGCTTCCTGCGGGCTCCTGCCAGCAAGCGCCCTTTCCACGTCGGGATTCTCTCGACCGAGTTCTTCCCGCATTTGCTCGAGCGAGTCGCTGAGCGACGCAATCTCGAGAGATTTGTAAATCGGGGCGGTCGAAAATAGCTGCTGTTCGAGCGAAGGCAGGTTGGAATCGCGATATTCTCGCAGGCGTTTCTCATTGCCTATGGTCTTTTCCTGGGTGGCGCGTACCAGGAGGCGGGCAAATTGCGGGAGCTTGGCAGGTGAAAAGCCGCGCAGGCGCTCGAGATAGGTGAATGGTTTATAGATATCGCTCTCAACCTTCACCGCGGCGGAGATTTCCTGCCACGGATCGCCGGCGTTGGCGTTTGCCACCTTCCAGGCAGAGTGCAGCGTGTCTTCATCCGCCACTTTCTTGGCCATGATGCCCCTATCGCGCAGCCCCGACTCGTACCCTGTGACGGCCTTGAAAGAGTTCTCCAGGCTAAAGATATATTCTTCCGCCATGCGGGCATTCTCAGCCGATTCGCTGCTGAATTTGGTCAGCGCGCCGATGCGCCGTTGGTAGGTGTTCAGGCGGGAGGGGTAGTCGACGTCACGCAGGTAGGCGAGCTGCGACATGGTTTTTAGGCGGTCGGTGGAACCGGGATTGCCGGACACGAAGATCAAGTCACCGTTCTCCACCCCCTCGGAGGACCAGTGCAGATATGGGTCCGTATGCGCCGGTTTATTATTTTCGTAAACCCTGAAAAAGCTGATATCAAGATCATAGCGAGGATAGGTGAAATTGTCCGGATCCCCACCAAAAAACGCGATGCCGAACTCGGGAGCAAAAACCAAGCGTACATCGGTGTATTTTTTGTATTTATAAAGGTTATAAACTTCGCCCGAATAGAGGGTGATCACATCACAGCGCAGTGCGGTTCTCGTGGCGCACTCTTTCTCAATATTGCTCATCTCCGCCCGCTGTGCCTGACCTGCTTCGGCGGCCGACATCCCGGACGCGGCCGCCTTCTTCACAAGTGAGGTGACGTCTTCAATTGCGACCAGCTGGTTTAACTCTAGGTTGGGGCACTTTGCCTCTTCCGCCTGCGTCTTAGCGTAAAAACCGTTTCTAACATAGTCTTTGCCGCCGCTAGAAAGATCGTGAATACATTCCGAACCCACATGGTGATTGGTGAAGGTCAGGCCATCGGGCGAAACGAACGATCCCGAGCCCCCGTTGTTGAAGCGCACCGATCCCAGGCGGACATGATCGAGCCATTGCTGGGAGGCAGCGAAGCCGTATTGGGACGCGAGCTTCTCGCGCGGAAAGGCATTAAAGAGCCACATTCCCTCGTCCCCCCAAACAGCCAGGCTGGACAGCAAACAAGCAATCAAAGCAAGAGCTCTAAGCGTAGGCTTCATGGGAATCTCCAGAGCCGGGGAATAGCATCCAAATGACGTTCAAGCCGAAGATCAGAACGCTTCAGTTTACGCTTCGCAAACTGAGCGGGGAAAGGGGTGGAGTTGGAAAGATCGAGGGGTTTGGCGTATAAAAGTTGGTTGCAGCCGCCGGTTCAGTTCGCCCGCGCCAGCAAGCAAACCTACCGAGAGGTTCGCTATGTCCACCGTAACTCATGCCCCTAAGGGACTGGAAGGGGTGGTTGCGACCACCTCCAGCATCTGCTATATCGATGGGCAGCGGGGAGTCCTGGCCTATCGCGGCATCGATATACATGAGCTCGCCGACCATTCCAGCTTCGAGGAAACCTGCTACTTATTATGGTTCGGCCGTCTGCCTTCACGCTCTGAATTAGAAGAGCTACGCCAACGCCTCGCTGAGGAGCGCAAGCTGGATCCCTCCATCCTTCAACGCCTGCATCTGGCCCCTAAGCAGGCTTTGCCCATGGACGTGCTGCGCACGATAGTTTCCGCGCTCTCGTTCTACGATCCGGAACAACGCAACAACGATCGTCAGGCGAACATTCATAAAGCCATTCGCCTCACCTCACAGATCGCAATGATCGTTGCCGCCTACGATCGTATCCGTAAAGGTTTGGAGGTGGTGGAATCGGATCGCTCGCTTTCGCATGCGGCTAATTTCCTGCTCCTGCTCAATGGTAAACATCCCTCCAAAACGGCCGAGCGGGCGCTCGACATCGCCCTGATCCTGCATGCCGACCATGAATTGAATGCCTCGACATTTGCCGCTCGAGTCACGGCCGCCACCCTGTCGGATATGCATTCGGCGATTACCTCCGCGATCGGCGCACTGAAGGGACCGCTCCATGGTGGGGCCAATGAGGCCGTTTTCCGCATTCTCGAAACCATCGAGAGGAGCGGCTCGGATCCTGTGGACTATGTGCGAGGTATGCTAGCGCAGAAGAACAAAATTCCCGGATTCGGTCATCGCGTTTATCACACCGAAGATCCGCGCGCCACGCACCTTCGTCAGATGTCGCGTGACTTGGGCAAGACGAGCGGTCAAAGCAAGTGGTTTGAGTGCTCGCACCAGATCGAGAATTTTATGAAGGCGGATCGAAAGCTCAATGCCAACGTAGATTTCTATTCGGCGTCAACCTACCACATTCTGGGGATCGACGTTGATCTATTTACTCCCGTGTTTGCCGTGTCGAGAATAAGTGGATGGACGGCGCACGTTATCGAACAGCTTGATGACAATCGCTTGATCCGACCGCGCGCTGAGTATGTTGGGCCGGAATATCCCGTTCATTACACGCCCATGGAGAATAGATAACACGGCGAGGTCCCGCAGCTCGCCTTACTGTTCGTATGGGACAGGCTGACCATTTTGCATTTGGCAATTTTGCCTCGAGGGCAACTCGGCCCTGGGGCGGCCTGACCCGGATCAGCTTCCCTTGAGCGCTACTGCTTGAGCGGCAGATAATGGGTACAATATAGCAAGGTTCGTTCTTGCGGGCGCTCCCAGCGCCTATGGCAAGAGCTGAAAACCATTCACGCCCAATGCGCCAAGTCTACTTCGATAACAACGCCACCACTCCGGTCTTGCCCGAAGTGTTCGAGGCCATGCGGCCTTACCTTCTGGAGCAGTACGGAAACGCGTCCTCGATCCATAGTCATGGACAGGCGGCTCGGGCTGGGGTGGAGAGAGCGCGCCGATCCGTGGCTAAGCTGCTCGGCTGTCGAGCGTCCGAAGTCGTCTTTACTAGCGGGGGTACGGAAGCGGATAATCTGGCCCTTTTCGGAATCCTTGCGCAAGGCGATCACCTGATTACCTCGTCGATCGAGCACCATGCTGTCCTGCATGCCGCTAAGCGGCTAGAGGAGTTGGGGTCGAGCGTGACCTACGTTCCGGTAGACAGTTGTGGATTGGTCGATCCTGATGACGTGCGCCGCGCCCTTCGGCCTGCCACCAAGCTGATTTCCATTATGATGGCTAATAATGAGACTGGGGTTCTTCAACCCGTGGTAGAGATCGGCAAAATTGCCCAGGAGGCGGAGGTCTATTTTCACGTCGATGCGGTGCAGGCTGCTGCTAAGGTGCCTCTCGATGTCACTCGCATTGCCTGCGACCTGCTTTCAATCTCGGGGCATAAGATTCACGCGCCCAAGGCTGTCGGCGCCATCTACGTTCGAAAGGGAACATTTCTTCGGCCCATGTTGTTTGGGGGCTCTCACGAGCGTTCCCTCCGGGCTGGAACTGAAAATGTCCCCGGAATAGTCGCTCTAGGGAGGGCCGCTGAAATTGCCGCCGAAGGCCTGCAAAATGGTTCGCTTGAGAAGATCGGCGAGTTGCGCGATCGCTTCGAGCGGGGAATATTGACGCATGTAGATGGCACTGGTGTAAACGGGGCGGGCGCTGCTCGGGTGGCAAATACCGCGAACATCTACTTTGACTGTCTCGATGCTGAGGCATTGGTTATTGCCCTTGACCTGAAAGGCCTGGCAGTTTCAACCGGTGCCGCATGCTCCTCGGGGGCCACCGAGCGCTCGCATGTTCTTAGCGCCATGGGGCTCGCCCCCGACCGAGCTCGGTCGAGCATTCGGTTTAGTTTAGGGAAGCACAATACAGACGACGACGTGGACTATGCTCTGAGCGTCATTCCCGAAACCGTAGCTCGTCTGCGGGAGTTGTCCCCAGTTACACGCGCCAGTTTAGAATAGGAGGCGAGTGCTTAGCCCATGGTCCTGTTTGCCGCCGAGCCCCTGGGGTAGGCTGTTCAGACTGGGGGCGTCCCGCGTCTGTAGACCGGCTTAGAGGCAAAGCCCAGCTGACGACGCGAATTCAAGCATGTCTTCTCAGACCATTGCCGTTGCCATGTCGGGTGGAGTGGATTCGTCTACCGTGGCGGCTATACTCTCGGCCCAAGGGCACAATGTCATCGGACTTACCATGCAGCTTTGGAACCAGCGTCGGCTGGCCGGTCGCGACGGTATGCCCCCAGCGGTCGAGGGCCGCTGTTGCTCGCTGGACGACGTCTACGATGCCAGACGCGTGGCCGAAACAATCGGAATTCCGTTCTATGTGGTTAATCATGAGAGGCGTTTCGAGAATGAGGTAGTGCGTCCGTTCGTCCGAGAGTATTTGACGGGGCGTACACCCATCCCGTGCAGCCTCTGCAATAATCACGTAAAGTTTGACCAGCTACTCACGATCGCCCAACAGATTGGCGCCGAAAAACTGGCGACCGGGCACTACGCGCGGGTCGGGTTTGACCAGGACGTCGGACGCTGGCTGCTGAAGCGGCCCCGGGACCATTGCAAAGACCAGACCTACTTTCTTTTTGGCCTTACCCAGGCGCAACTGAGCCAAACGCTCTTTCCACTCGGTGATATGACCAAGCCTGAAGTCCGTGAACTGGCCCGCAGCTACGGTCTCGACTTGGCCGAGAAACCGGATTCACAGGAAATCTGCTTTGTTCCCGGCGGAGACTACAAACGCTTTCTACAGGCATACCTGGAAGAGCAGTCCGAAGCCATGCCCGACACTTCGGGAGAGTTGGTCACGACGGCGGGGGAAGTCATTGGCCAACATAACGGCATTCACAGCTTCACTGTTGGTCAGCGGAAGGGTTTGGGAATCACAACCGGATTTCCGTTGTATGTGGTCGAGATCAAAGGCGACGCACGGCAGGTAGTGGTCGGCAGCGGGGAACAGCTCTATTCGAAAACCCTACGGGCACGGGGTGTGAACTTCATTGCAGTAAAGGAATTCGCCGAGCCCGTGCCCGTGTCCGTCAAGATCCGCCATCGCCATGAGCCCGCCTCTGCTACCGTGGAACAGACCGGACCGGACGAAGTGCTGGTGACCTTTGATGTCCCACAACGAGCCGTCACCCCGGGGCAAGCCTCGGTTTTTTATGCCGGAGATACGGTCGTAGGCGGTGGCTGGATTGCTTAGGCGCTTAGCCGCTTAGTCGTTCAGCGCAACTTTCGTTCATTATTCGAGTTCAATTTCCTAGCCGCTCGTGTCGGGTACTGCCGCGGGAGGCCACGTGCTATGTGTGCGCACACCAATATGCGATGCTGGGCGACTATTGCGCTGCTTTCCTGCGCCGCTTTGACTGGCTGCGGCGGTGGGTCATCGGTGGTCGGGCAGGGACCGGGGCTCGGCAATAGCAGCAACAATGCCCTCTTGCAAGGGCAGTACGCTTTTGCACTGTCCGGACAGGATAGTAACGGCCTCTTTCTAATGGTTGGCACCTTCGCGGCAGATGGCAACGGTCATCTGGCCGGCAGTGAAGATGTTAACAGCAGCTCTCTTACGAGTCGTGGGAGCGGGGTGCCCTTCAGCGGGACCTATGCTATCGGCTCAGATGGCCGGGGCAATGCGGTTCTCGGCATTCAACCCGGATGTCCCAATTGGCAGTTCACTATGCTCAATCACTCCCATGGCCTTCTGACCTGTCTCAACACCAACATCACTGGGAGTGGGACTATTGATCTCGCGGATCCGAGGGCGTTTTCCATTTCGGCTCTTAAGGGGAATTACGTCTTCGGTTTCTCTGGCCTGGGTGCCTCTGCGGGCTTCGCGGTTACGGCGGGAAGCTGGTCCATGGATGGGGGCGGCACGGTAAATGCTGGAATAGCGGATGTCAACGACGCCGGCACTGTTTCGCAAGCGCTCTCGTTGAGCGGAAGCTATTCAGTTGCGAGCACGGGACGAGGAACGGCTACGATTTCCAGCCACTACGCAACACAGAACTTCGTGTTTTATATCGTCAATGCCACCGACATAAAGTTCATGGAGAGCGATTCAACGGCTGGCGTGCCACGCGTTTCAGGGGAAGTGTTGAATCAGGCTCCAGTCTTCACGACGAGTTCCTTGAGCGGCACTTACCCGTTCACCCTCGGAGGAATAGATGCAAACCAGAATGCTCTCGCCCTCGGAGGCTTACTCTCTGCAGATGGTAATGGAAACATATTCTCCGGACTTATGGACGTGAACGATGCAGGCAATATCACGCTCGCGGCGTCATTGACGGGCACCTATAGCGTGGGAGCAAGCGGGCGCGGAGTAGCCACGCTTAGCTCTCCAGTGTTTGCCATGGCCTTCTATGCGGCAGCGAACGGCACCCTGGAGGTGGTAAATCTTAGCCAAGATTTTGTGGCTAGCGGGATGGCCAGACGCCAAACCGGCGGGGCGTTTGGCACTGATTCTGTAGCGGGAAATTACGCAGTGAACTTTAGCGGTACGAATTTCGGAAGCAATTTTGCTGGCGGCGGCGAGGAGGACATCTCCGGTCGCTTAACGGGAGATGGCGCGGGAACTCTCACCGGAACTCTCGACGTCAACAATTCCGGCTCGATTTCGCAGGCACTTCCGCTTTCTGCGAGCAGCTATACCATGACCAGCACGGGAAGGGGAACGGCATCCTTAAATACCCCGACCGGCACGTTCGCGCTCGAAATCTATGAAATCGACCCCAATAACTTGATGTTTCTTGACGTCGATTCCAACCGCGTGGTGCTCGGTCTGGGGGAAAAGCAGGCATTTTGAAGCAAGCTGCTGAATTGGTCGCGAGTGACAGATATCGGGAGTGAGTTAGCGAACGCCTGAACTCCCGGAAAAATCTAAGAACAACGGGGCGGCGAGAGTGAACGCTGTCAGGAATGCGGAGACGGCGAGAGGAATCGCTCCCGCAACATTCATTGCGGCTCGAGGCGCGTGCCGGCTTGTGCAAACGACTAGCGCATGGTCACCAGGAGAATGTAGCGCCTGGTTGAACATGCGAGCAGCCGAGTGCGATCCCAACCAGCGCCAGATTCGGGCGTGTCAGAAGTCCAAGTGCAGCGCCATCTGGATGAATCGGGGACTTCCTATCGTATGCTGCAGGGTTCCCAGGTTGCCGCTGGGCGGAAATGCGTACCCGAAGGGGCCACCGCT
>JAFATF010000222.1 GCA_019244045.1 Acidobacteriota bacterium | reverse complement strand
ATGCGAGGATTCGTCACATTATGGTTGCCGGGCACGGACCATGCCGGAATTGCCACGCAGATGATGGTCGAGCGCCAGCTGGCGAAAGAGGGGAAGAAACGGCGCGACTTAGGTCGGGAAAAATTTGTTGAGCGTGTGTGGACATGGAAGCGGGAGTACGGCAGCGCCATCCTAGAGCAAATGAAGCGGCTCGGGGCGTCGGTCGATTGGGATCGCGAGTACTTCACCATGGACGAGAACCTGTCGCGCGCGGTGCGCGAAGTTTTTGTGCGGCTTTATGAGGAGGGGCTGATCTATCGGGGGAAATACATCGTCAACTGGTGCCCTCGCTGTGAAACGGCGATTTCAGACTTGGAAGTCAAGCATGAGGACGTGCCGGGCAAGCTGTGGGAGATTCGCTATCCGGTCATAGGAACAGATGATTTCATTACCGTAGCGACGACCCGCCCGGAGACAATGCTGGGCGATACGGCGGTGGCGGTCAACGCCACCGACAAACGATACCAGCACCTGCATGGCAAGAAGGTCCTGCTGCCCCTGATGAATCGCGAGATTCCGATCATTCGCGATGAGCTGGCGAATCCCGAATTTGGCACAGGAGTAGTGAAGGTCACCCCGGCACATGATGCGAACGATTTTGCGGCCGGGCTGCGACACAATCTGCCTCAAATCGAGATCATGGACGAGCACGCGCGGACCAACGCGAATGCCGGGCGCTATGCCAATCTCGACCGCTATGCGGCGCGAGAGAAGGTGATCGAAGATCTTGCTGAGCGCGGTTTTCTTGTTTCGAGTAAAGACTACATGGTGCCTTTGGGTATGTGTGATCGCTGTGGAACGGTGGTCGAGCCGCGGCTTTCCGAGCAGTGGTTCGTGAAAATAAAGCCGCTGGCAGCGCCCGCGATTCGCGCGGTGGAAACGGGGGAGATCGTGATTATCCCCGAAAACTTCAAGCAGGTGTACCTAAATTGGATGAACAACATCCACGACTGGACCATCTCACGCCAGCTGTGGTGGGGACACAGAATTCCGGTGTGGCATTGTGGGCATTGCAAGCAGGTCATCGTTGCTCGGCAAACGCCTGCCCAGTGCCCGAAGTGCGGTGGTGTACAACTTGAGCAGGATACGGACGTGCTCGACACCTGGTTCTCATCCGGGCTGCTGCCCTTTACTGCTCTGGGCTGGCCCGAGAGGACGCGCGACGAAGAGGTCTTTTACCCTTCCAGTCTGTTGATCACGGCCTACGAAATCCTATTCTTCTGGGTGGCACGGATGATCATGTTCGGCTGCCATTTTATGAAAGGACATCAGCAGGACCCAATCATCAAAGCCGCGAGCGGCTGGGGGGATAGGAAAGATGACAGCGTGCCCTTCCGCCAAGTCTACATTCATGCGTTGGTGCGCGATGCTGAACGACAGAAGATGTCTAAGACCAAGGGAAATGTGATTGACCCGCTTGAGATCATTGAGCGCTTCGGCACGGACGCCACACGCTTCACGCTGGCAGCCATGGCCGCCCCGGGTACGGATATTGCTTTCAGTGAGAATCGCACCGAGGGCTACCGGAATTTCGCGAATAAGATCTGGAATGCCGCGCGCTTCATGTTCATGAATCGCACGGCCAGCGTAGGGACGGCCACGTCCTCGACCATTCGAGGAGTTTCAAGATTTCAAGCGAGAACCTTGGAGGATCGCTGGATCCTCTCGCGTTTCAATCGAGTCACCCAGCAGGTAAACCAGGAACTCCAAGACTATCGCTTCCATGAGGTGGCGAATGGGATTTATGATTTTTTTTGGAGCGAATTCTGCGATTGGTACCTCGAACTGTTGAAGCCGCGGCTGAATTCGCCTGCTGCGGCAGAAATTCAGGTTGCATCAGAGAATCTGGTCAGCCTGTTTGAGGCCGCTTTGCGCTTGCTGCATCCCGTTATGCCGTTCATCACAGAAGAAATCTGGCAGGCCCTTTACGACGGCAAACCCCCGCTACAGTCCATTGCGCTCGCGTCCTATCCTCAAGCCAACGGGGAGCAAATCGATCTCGCATCGGAGACCGAGATGGCCATCCTTCAAGACCTGATTGTGAGTGTCCGCAATTTACGAGCGGAACTCAAGGTCGAAAGCAAGCTAAAAACTGGAATTGAAGTTCATGCTCACGAACAAGCAACTCAGGCTCTGATCGAGCAGAATCGGGGAGCGGTGGAGCGGTTGGCCAGCGTGGAAACGCTAACTTTCATGGACACCTCTCTGGCCAAGAAATCGGGAACCCGCAGTACAGCGCGATTCGATGTACACATTGTTTACGAAAGAAAAATTGACCTGCAGAGCGAGTGTGCACGCTTGCTTAAAGAACTCGATGGCTATGACAAAGACATTGCCAGCAAACAAAACCAATTGAAAAACCAGCAGTTTCGCTCCAAGGCGCCCGTTCAAATCGTGGCTAGCATGGAGAAACGCCTGGAGGAGGTGCAACTACTCCGTGAGAAGGTCAAGCTCAAGATGGATGAACTGGGATGCGACCCAAGGTCGTAAGAGCTTAGAATTAGTTGGCACCCTAACCACGAACTGAGACCTGGTGCATGGATTGGAATTCTCGTCGTATTACCGCGATTATTGAGAATGCCCTGCTGGAGGATCGCGCCACGCGCGACGCAACCAGCTATGCCTGCATTGACGCCAACCAGCGGGCAACTGCGACCATCATTGCCAAACAGGACTGCATTATAGCCGGAATAGGTTGTATCGCACGCATTCTCGATATATATGCCGCGCTCGATGGCGCGGTAACTTCGCATTATGAGGTGACGACTCATCCGGAAATTTTCGATGGGGTACGTTTGCATAAAGGACAATCGGTCGCGGTCGTGCGTCACAACGCGCGTGTGCTCCTGTCCTGCGAGCGCGTGATTTTGAATTTCCTGCAACGCATGAGCGGCGTCGCCACTCTTACACGCAAGTATGTGGACGCCGTCTCGGGCA
>JAFATF010000191.1 GCA_019244045.1 Acidobacteriota bacterium | reverse complement strand
CAGATCATACGCTCAATCCCTTTGGTGAGACCGGAATGGGGGACCATCCCTCCAAAGCCGACTTGCGGAAGCAGGGCCGCCCTGTCGAGTGGAGGTCAAAAGCGGGCGCAGCCCGGGACTGGAGCCACGCGCACCCCGACGTACGTCGGGGAAGCATGGCGAAGCCCTACTTTTTGACCGGAAGGAGCAAGGTAACATTCTTTATAGCGGCACTGGCGCTATGACCCCAAGGTGCTCGACGAACTCGACGCCAAGGGGCTAATCGCATGGTCGGCAATCGGTAACCCGCGCAAAATCGTTTATGCCGACGAGATGCCGTTCAAAAAACTGCAGGGCATTTGGAGGTTTAAGGACCCGCCGCGGCCATCTTATCCGACCGAGGTCGCCCGGAAGGTACGGCAGCTAGTTTTCGTGCAGATCCCGGCATCCACTCAGCAAGAGCCGAGCTACATCGAGGCCGGCATTATCTTGGCCATAGAACCAAATGGTTGTGTAACGCACCGAATTACGCTATTGAAGGTTCTGTTAATCTTGTCCTTGTTCTGCTGCGCACTGCCGCCGCTCTCTTTCCCCACCCCAATTGGAGAGCGGTGGCTTTTTTAGGCGTCGACAATCTGCTTAGACTTCTCGTCATCCCATAGCGTTGAACAGCCCTGCCGCCCAAGCCCGGAAGCGGCAATTTCGCACCAACACCGCGTGCGAGCGTCTCGTCGTCTACCTTGGTGCAGGCGGCCACAGCAGCGGGGGCTAGTTCAGCGGCGCGGGCAGCCGGAACACCGCCTTCTCCTCCGCGACCCGGCATTCCTCGACGCTCAGCGTGTAGCGCTCGGCCAGCCAGCCCAGCAGCTCCTGTACTAGGGACTCGGGTGCGCTGGCACCGGCGCTGAGGCCGAGGGTACGAACCCCGTCCAGCGTCGACCAGTCCATCGAATCGGCGCGGGGCAGCAGGATGGCACGGCCGGTGCCGGCACGCTCGGCCACCTCGCGCAGCCGCTGGGAGTTGTGCGAGTTCGGGCTGCCGATGACGACTACCAGGTCGCAGTCCTCGGCGACGGCCTTCACCGCGGCCTGGCGGTTGGTGGTGGCATAGCAGATGTCGTCGCGCCGCGGCCCCTCGATGGTCGGGAAACGCTCCCGTAGGATGGCGACGATCTCGGCGGTTTCGTCCACGGAGAACGTAGTCTGGGTAATGAAGGCGAGCCGCTCCGGCATGGGCGGCTGCACGCTGCGCGCTTCTTCTGCGCTCTCGACAAGGGTGACGGCCCCCGGGGGGAGCTGGCCCATGGTGCCAATCACCTCCGGATGCCCGGCCTGGCCGATCATCAAGATATGCCGGGTCTCCGGCCCACCGCTGGCGAAGTGCCGCTCGGCCTCACGGTGGACCTTGCTCACCAAGGGGCAAGTGGCATCGAGGTAGAAGAGGTTGCGGCGCTGCGCCTCGGCCCGTACGGATTTCGGCACGCCATGGGCAGAGAAAACAACCCGCGCCTCCGCCGGCACCTCGTCCAGTTCCTCGACAAAGATAGCGCCCTGAGCTTTGAGCTGCTCCACCACAGTGCGGTTGTGCACGATCTCATGGCGGACATAGACAGGGGCGCCGTAGCGGCGTAGGGCCTCTTCCACCACCTGGATGGCACGGTCCACGCCTGCGCAGCAACCGCGGGGGCCGGCGAGGAGGACGTGTAGGGGAGGCTTCTGGTCTATGATGTGTGGCGCGCTCGGGGCACGTCCTATCGGACTCGGAGGAACGCCAAGGAGTTGCGGTTTGGCCGCTATAGGGTCTGGCAATGTCTCCGGATACACAACTTGGGCCATCCCGTTATCCCCTGCTTCCAGGTTGGTCAAATTTTTGGTGCGAACTCGGCTTCCCCGTGTGAGCTAGCCTTCAAAACTCACAACGATGCGGTGAAAGTCGCGCGCCGCACGCAAAAGTTTTAGAGCGCACCCCTCAGAGCAGCTGCGATTGCAGCAGGCGAGCTCGTCGCCGGCAGCGGTGTGGGGTGCGGATCGTTGGGCCGCATTACGAAAATCGGTGAGGTGTGTTTCATCGCATAGTCGGTCGGGTCGGCACTGAACTGGATACGTTCAACCTTGACTTTGAAGCTCTTGGCGGCCCGCTCGATATCGTCAGACGAGCCGGTGAGTCCGAGGAAACGTGGGCCGAAAGACTCCATATACGCCGGAATACTCACAAGCGCCGCCCGCGCGGGATCCATGTCGATGAAGACTACCTGGACAGAAGTCCCGGCCGCTCCCAGGCTATCTATCGCCTCAGCGATGCTGTTCAGTGCGGTCGGGCAGATTCGCAAGCAAGTCGTGTAACCGAAATATATTGCGAGCACCGAGCCGGACGGAAAACTCTCGATCGAGTAGGAGCGCCCAGTCGGTCCAACCAGATGGAAGTTTTCAAGCTCAGCATTCCGTGTGCCGGCTTGGTGCGGAACCGCCACGAAGGTGGCGGCTCCAACACTGGCGAGCAGACCTATACCGAGACCGATTGAAGCCAGCCGCTTCATGGGCCGCCCTCCGTAGCGTCTTTAGTCCCGGTCCTCTTCCAGGTTGATGAAAGCCATCCCATGCGGCTTGGCAGCACCCGTTGTCCCGTGATTGGGCCACAGATAAGATGTCGGCCGGTCCATCGAGACGCAGGGGCGGCCGGTCAGTTCGTCTTTGAACGCGGTATCGAGGACCAGCCGACCCGTCTGCGTCAGCCTAGCCATGCAGACCCGATCGTCGCCTGCCTCGTGCAGACCAGGCAAGTTGAATGGTGTCAGCTGCACAAAGTAGTTCGCCGCGGCAACCCGGCGGGTCTCGTGGTCGAACGCCAAGAAGTGCGGCCCACCATGAGTATCGAAGTTCGCTTGCGAGTCCAGGTTGATCGTGCCGGTCACTGAGGGGCAATCCTCGGCGCCATTGTTACGCGCGGGAATGAGCTGGATGATCCCGTTCGCATCCGTGACAACGGGCGGTGCCGCGCATTGAACATTGGTCCCAGCTCTCAGCAGCTTCTGTATGTCCAGAACGATCACGCGGCGGGAGTGTTCACCGGGATAGTCGCGGTTATAAACCGCGTCCCCGGGAGACCAATTACCCTGAATCGGTTGCACGAGGAACCGATCATCCGGCGTAATAAAAAATATCGCGGCGTCTGCGCCAGGGCCCGCTCTGTAAACCATGCGGAATTCGGGCTGGGCCGCGGTGGCATCTGGCGCGTACCAGATGGCCCCGCCGCCCATCGATGCGGCGAACACGCCCTTGTGTTCGTGAAGGTGAGTGAGCGCGACCGACATCACCCCCTCGGGCGCGTTGTTCTCGAACCATGTCTCACGGCCTTTGCCGACAGGAACCTGTGCGATTGCCGTGGGTCCAGCATCAAGATGCGAAAGATCCCAAAACCGTATGGTTGTACCGCAGTCTTCCGTTAGCGCCTCTACAGTTGCTGCGGTCGCGAGGCTGAGCGGGTCGGCGAAGTCGCTCGTCACCAGTAGGTTCAGGTCCTTGCGGATATCGATCCCGTGCGGATGGGCCAACAGCCCGGTATCTGTGACCCCATTAACGCTTGGCATGTAGCGCGTTGGTCCGCCTGCTTTGGCGGCCGCGTATTCATTCACAACGGTGCCGTCGAGGCCGAGCTCGACCACGCCACCGGGTGTCGTCAGGTCCTTGGCGCCCATATAGGTGACGAGCAGATTGCCGTTGGGCGCTTGGACAAAGTCGTCGACGCCGGAGAAGTTTTCGACTTCTTGCGCTGACGTGACCAGCGGACAGGTGGGGATATTGAGCGGATCGGTGACATCGCAGCGAAACACGTTCGCACTGATGAGCCCTCCGAGGTAGAGGTAGCGGTGTCCGCCAACGACAATTGGTTCGTGCGTCATGTGATGCGCCTCGTTCAGCGCACCCGACGGTATCCCGGTTGATGGAAGCCCGTACATCGTTGTCAGGCCGAGCGCGTCCGTAAGTCCGAGATCGTTGAGCAGGTTCGTGCCAGGTATGTTCTGTAATGACGCAGTATTCACCACCTTGCCGTAAGTCGGGGAGCGCGGATCGGCATCAATGATAGCAAGGAAGTCGGTATTAAGGCTGGGGTCGTTGGTTTCCTTGTCGGACGACCAAACCGCCAGATAGCTTGAGCCAGCGTGCGCGCTCCACGAAGTCGCCAGAACACAGGCCAGAGCGGCGGCTAACAGCCAGCCTGTTCGTGAAAAACGGGGGTGTTTTGAAATCAACCACATTGATGCACCTGATCCGGGCAAAGGGCGAACTTGTTCTCTCCGATATTCCCCGGATTCCCGGTGGTTAAGAACCCAGGATCACTCTTATGGGCGATTTTGACAACGCCAATCTTCGATTGCTGGAGCAGGATACGATCGAAACTCCTAATTGACCCCCTCAAGGCACTGAAGGGCGCTGCTTTGCCTGTAACAAAATGCACCTTCCTCATCGTAATCCGCGCCGTTCTGGTAACCGCTGCGGCCGAGTGAGACCGCCTCAGCGGCTAGCTGCACAGCTTCTTGCCGGAGGCACTGGCATCCCCAGAAGACATGCCCGGCGGCCAATGTCATTTCAACTTTGCACAGCCGGTGACATTTCAATCTTGCGCCGACATTGTTTGTAGGCGCCCGATCAAAATGTCACTCCTCTGCCATTTACAGATGTCACTGGGTCCAGGCGTCGGTCGGAGACTGGCATACAAAAGTGATGGACTACTCGTTGGCCGTTGACCAAGCCATCGCCGCTATTGTCGTGCCGCACCAAATCGAACAACAATTGCCCCACTCCGAGAATGTTCCATGCGGGAGTGATCGGCTGCATGCCTAAAAGCAAACATCGCCGTCATGGAAAGAGAAGACTGCCCATGACCAGGCCAGCACCGGTAATTTGGGGGAGCGCGCGCGCTCATGAAATTCTGGGCGCGGCCGAGACATTAATCGAGGAACGGCTCAGGAAAATTGTTGGGACGTCACGCCCGTGGACACCCGATGATTATGATCGCGCAACCCGCCAGCTTCACGAAGAAGGCCTCTTCGACACTGCCACCATCGTGCCGAAATTATTGCGCGAATTAACCATCATTAAGTGATAATCACCTCCTGGCTATATTCAATTAGAAAGCCGCCCGTAGAGCTATCGAGCTGCTTTGTCCAAGATCTATCATGGCGGAATTTCTTCATCCTCCCTATTAACCATAACCATCCATTATAGCCGATGCCCTCGCGGGAGTGTGTCTGTTGCGGCCGCTTAGGCGGTTGGCGTCGCTCCAATGAGTGATATCAAATCTTTTATTTAATAATATTTTCCAAGGAAAATATTTTATAATTAGATTTGTTATGTCAAAAATATGTGATATACTACTCATTACAAAATTTCATATGGGAAAAGAGTATCAAGACCCATTACCACCATTAGCCGAACTTAGGGAAAAAGCAGAGGCGCTTGAAAAACTCTCTGCAGAAAGATCTGCCCTTGCAAAGCGGTTAGGTATAGCGGGAACTGTTCAAGCACATACTTCATTAGAGACAGCCGAGAGAGTTGGTCGCGTGAGAGCAAAACTTGAATTGTCATCAGAAATCTTCAGCCTGAGAGCAACCGCTCTGCATGATGAGCTGGAAGCGTATGAGAAAGCACCTGCTATTATGGCAGACTGGCAACGGCGCGGCGAAGAGTTTACCGCGTTAAGCGGAGAATATTATCGAGGGAATGTCAAGAAAATTAAGTTTATAAAGGCCTTTAAAGAATATAAGGCGTATGTCGAGAGTATAAAGAGGCATCTGCCGACGATGCGCGGGATAGAACGAAGAAGGCAACAAGAACGGCACCGGCAAGAGAGTCAAGAGGCAACAACTTCTGCTCCAACCACCGCGGTCGCAGCAGGCAATGTCCTGGCTCACTGATGACCTCCGCTGCGCTCGTCGGCGTCCAAGCCCAAGCGACGGGATATGGCTCTGAGTCTCAGTCTCGAGACGCAGTCGAACCTTTCCAAGGACCATCAAGAAGCGGTATGGACCTTTGCCCAGAAGCGCCGAACTTCACCGGCCGTTGAGGACTGTTCAAAGTAAAGGGAGGACAGCCATGAGACTCGCGGGCAAGGTCGCTATTATCTCCGGCGCGGCATCCGGTATGGGGGCGGCTACAGCACGCATGTTCGCGCGCGAAGGCGCCAAGGTCGTGATTGCCGACGTGCTGGAGCACGAAGGCCGGCAGGTGGCCGATGCCATCGGAGCCTCGGCGCGGTTTGAACCGCTTGATGTGACCAAAGAAGAGGGCTGGGCCGCCGTCGTGGCTGCCACCACCCAGCATTTCGGCAAGCTCGATGTGCTGGTCAACAATGCCGGCGTTTCGGGCAGCGGCGAACAGGATTTTTACAGCTCCGAAGCCTGGCACCGGATCATGGCGGTCAACGCGACCGGCGTGTTCTACGGCATCAAATACGCGATCCCGGCCATGGTCGCCAATGGCGGCGGATCGATCGTCAATCTGTCGTCGATTGCCGGCATCATTGGCAGCGAGCACGTCCACATGGCCTACAACGCCTCGAAGGCAGCGGTACGGCTGATGACCAAATCGGTCGCGGTGCAACACGCCAAGGACAAGATCCGCGCCAACTCGGTTCATCCCGGCATCATGCCGCCGATGCGCACATCCGGTCGGACCGCCGATCCCGCCGTGCGGGCCGAACGCATGCGCGTCATTCCGATGCGCCGGCCGGGAGAAGTCGACGAGGTGGCGTACGCCATCCTGTTCCTGGCTTCCGATGAATCATCCTATATCACAGGTTCGGAAATCCACGTGGACGGCGGAGCTATCGCTATATAGGGTTGCGCCCCGCCATGGCGTTGTTGCCCGTGACGAATCGGGGGCTATGACCCCCATTCTGGCTGAGAAAGATCACTGCGCCTGCGGAACTGCGCCCGCATCGCAGGAGCTATCACGGCAGTTTTTAATCGGTGCCTCAAGAAGCCAGGTTTCCCTCTGCGAGGGAAACGGCGCGGCGGATGCCGCACATGAACCAAGAGAGCCTTCCTCGTGCGCACTTTGTGGGCTGACGCTCCGGTCTTTCCAGCAGGAATAGGGTTGTCAACTTAGGCTGAAATTTGGAGAGCCCTAACTGAAGATACATAGGAAGGTGGCAGCAAGAGCAGCGAAGTTGGGCGGATTGTCGTGAAAGTAATGATAGATACGCAAGGACAGATCGACCATCTCCACGGCTTTGGAAACGACTTTGGTCCGGCGGCGGAAGCGC
>JAFATF010000165.1 GCA_019244045.1 Acidobacteriota bacterium | reverse complement strand
CGCATGACGGTCACGGCCGATTTCACCCTTGCCTCGGCAGCAGCCAAAATTTTTCCTGATGCGCTCCTCAGACTTGCCGTCGGTGAAGTGCTCCACCTTGAGCGAAGTGCTGCTCTGCTCTGCCGCCGGATTTGTTGGCGATGCCCTAGCGGGAGTTTACTCGGAACGCGGTAAATGAACGCTGTCGCATCCGCTTAAGTGCTTCCAGGCGACGTACTTCCACGGCATGATTTCTTCTCCCTTTATGTATTACCCTATATAAATTAGGTTCCTGTGCATATTATTCCTATCGTGCTTGTTGACGAACTGAGGCTGTGGTTCTATCGTATTACCCTATATGCCAAGCCTGGTCGCCAAGAAAAAAGGCAACAAGCTCTATTACTACGTCGTCGAAAGCGCCCGCGTGGAGGGCCAGCCTCGCATCGTCCATCAAGCCTACCTGGGCACTGCCGAGAAATTGGCGGAAATGGTCCGGGACCGCACCGCCCCTATTCCCTTGGCGGCTTCCATGCGCCAGTTTGGTTTGCCTGCGGCTCTCTGGTCGGTGGCGCAGCAAACTGGAGTATGGGGTGTGCTCAGTTCCCTTTGGCCCGCGCCACGCTCCGGCCCCTCCCCAGCGCACTATTTGTTGCTGGCCGCCATACATCGCGTGTGTCAGCCGGGACCGAAGACGGAAGTGGCGGATTGGTATCGCAAATCCATCCTGTCGGCCCTGTGGGATTTCTCCCCCCAGCGCTTTACCTCGCAAGCCTTCTGGGATGCCTTCGAACAGATTTTGCCGGAGCAGCAACAAGATCTCCCGCTGGACGAAGACCCACTCGAGCAAGCTCAGTTAGCTTTGTTGGGCTGGTGGAAGGAAAAACAGCTGGTGAGTCGGCGGCTGCTGGCTTACGACACCACCAATTTCTATACCTATATTGCCAGCAGCAACACGCGCAATCATCTGGCGCAGCGCGGACACAACAAACAAGGTCGGCACAATCTGCGACAGGTGGGACTCAGCTACGTGCTGGATGGGGAGCATGGATTGAGTCTCTGCCATCACGTTTATGCGGGGAATGTGGCCGATGTGGAGGAGTTCTCGGTGGCTTTAACCCGCATCACCCGCATGCTGGATCAAAACCAGATTCCGCGGGAGACGGTCACGCTAGTGCTGGACAAAGGTGCGGCAGCCTTGGCCAACACAGTGGCGCTGGAAGAAGCCAGGTTGGGGTGGATTTCCGCTTTGCCCTGGAACCAAGCGCCGGCGGAATTACGCCGTCGAGCAGTAGAAGAGTTAGCGGCATTGAGCAGCGCCCAACCCGGAGTGCGAGCGGCAGCAGAGAAAACCCTGGTGCACGGACGCGAGTATCTCTGCCTGGTGAAGTATTCGGCGGCCTTCGCGGGCGAGCAACTGCACAGCCTGACGACCAGTGTTAGCCGGGTGCTGCAATCGTTGCGTCACCTGGCCAAAGAGCTGAATAAACCCCGAGCCCACTGGAAACAGTCGCAGATCGTGCGCAAGATCCAGCGCTGGTTGTCGGCTCCATTCCTAGCTCAACTCATCCGCTATCAGCTGGAAGAACATGCCAGCGGCTGGCACCTACAATTCGACTTCGATTCCGCGGCTTTCTCACAGTTACTCAAGCACCGCCTGGGGCGGACAGTTCTCGTCACCAACCACTTGGACTGGAGCGCCGAACAAGTGGTGGCCAGCTACGCCGGTCAGCAATCGATCGAACGCGTCTTCCGCGGACTGAAAGCTGGAGACTGGCTGGGCTGGGAGCCTATGCATCACTGGACCGATCGCAAGATTCGCATTCACGCTTTCTACTGCATGCTGGGCATCTCTCTGCTGCACTACCTTCACAAGCAGGCGCAAGCCGCGTGGGCAGATCTCTCGCTCGAACAGTTGCTCGAAGAACTGGACGATATCAAACAGTTCATTTTGCTTTACCCACCCCAGGGGGAAAAGGGACCGGCGCGCACCGCCTACGTACTTTCCCAACAGACCTTGCCGCAACAGGCGCTCGTGAAAACTCTCGGCCTCGAGCGGCTGCACCGTAGTACCCCACGTGGGTAAGACAACACCGCTCTGGTAACTCGCTCAGACGCTATGGACTTACTCCCCTGCTCGATCGATTCTCAGTAAACCCGCGCTAGCTACTTTCCGGTGCAAAATTGGACTTGCAGGAGCGAATCCTGCAAATTGAAGAACGAGAGACCATTCTCTCGGTGCTGGTTTTCGTGCGCTGCCATCGATTCAGGCAACCCGTGAACCGTGTGCAACTCAGCCGTTTTGCGGTGATAGGTACCGGCCGATGTTGATCAAATTATCGGCGATCACGCCCAGTCCTAGCCATCTCCTCATACCCTGGATTCCGTGATAGCGGCAGCGAGCCACTCCGTGGCGCCGTTTGATCACACTGATCCGCCCTTCACATCCCGTGCGCCACGCTTGAGCTCGTTTGAACCAGCGTTGTTTTTCCCAACGGCGTCGTTGCTCACTGCGGGTTTTCCGATTGGGAATGGAAACATATTTCACTCCCATGGCTGTGGCCCCTTCTTCATTCGCTCGGGAGTAAAATCCAGCGTCGGCTGCCACCCATCCTGGAACTCGACCCAGTTTGCGCCGATGGGCTGCGATCGCGGGCAGCAGCAAGTGCTGATCGCTGGATCGCTTTTCGAACACTTCATAATGAGTGATGATCTGGTTCTCCGCTTCCTGGAGCTCGACCACATTGCCAAACTCGTTCGGCTTCGACGCCTTGCCCTTGCGTATGATTTCCGTGTGGGCTTCAAACAGACTCAGTAGTTTGTCCGGAAACTGTGTCATTCCCCCAAATACCCGGACCTTGGTCTGCCGCACTACTCTGCGTACTTGATCCGCCATCGCCTCCAGCCGTTTCCCTAGCCCCTGTACGCCCCGTCTCCGACGAGCAGGCAGCGCCTCGACTTCCAGCTGCACTCTCCGCGAATCGTTGAGAATCTGTCGCGTCAATCGCAGCAGTTGCCGATACTCTCGCTGGCGTTTCAGTTCACCATCCATCCCTTTGTGGCGCACGGCCTGGGCGATGGCAATCACCCGCTTGCTTACACTGCGCGTGCGGTCGCGAACTTTACGCTTTAGCCCACCCGCTTTGCCGGCGATCTTTTTCATGGTCCGCGTCAATATCCGCGCGCCGTCGTTCAGCAAGCCGCTGTCGGTCGGATAATGAATGTTGGTTTCCACCACCGTCGTATCCACTCTCATCTTCCGCCCTTGAACGACCCCCTGCTCTTGGGCCAGAGCAACGATTCGATCATGCAACTCCGCAATGGTCTCCGCACCAATCACTTGTCCCAGCCGTACCAGCGTCTTGGCATCCGGCACTTTTTCCATTCCCACCCGACAGAAACTACGATAGACAACGTTGGCACGTACTTCCCGCTCCAGCGTTTCATAACTCCAGTTGCGCACATGCTTCAGAATCAGCATTCGCAAAGCCACTTCCGCCGGCGTTTGCTGACGTCCTCGAACCCGACTCAGCCCATGCCGCTTGCCTTGGGCGTCGTAAACGGTATCCAACAACGCCTCATCTTCTAATAGCTCATCCACTACCCGCATCCATGGTTCCCACAGCTCGGCCACTTCTTCGGCAAACAAACCTTCCCACACGGTTGGCTGCGCGTGCCGTAACTTGATCACTGGTCTCCTCCGGTGCTAGTAAGATTCCATCACTCACTCAAGCATTCTTTTAGCACTGACAGACGGTGCCGCATCTTGTGAATTACGACTGAAGAGTGATTACTTTTGCACCAGAAAGTAGCTAGTGTCGGCGCAATGGTGATAGTCTGTTACACTGCCCTTCTATGCCAATGCCGCTCGGCCGAAAGCTGCGCCCGAGCATTCGAGTGGACGTATGACGGCT
>JAFATF010000083.1 GCA_019244045.1 Acidobacteriota bacterium | reverse complement strand
GAAAACGTCGCCCGTAAGACATTGCGAATGGACCCGGACCAGCGGCGGTTCGCCGCGCACCTCGCCCATCACCAGGGCCACGGCCGTTTCCAGTCGGCGAGCGGACCCGTCGCCGAACTCACCTTCAAAGCCTGAGATCTCGAAATTGCCCCAACGCGTCGGGAAATGCGCGCTGGCCACCTTGCGGATTGTGTTTTGGGAACTCACGTTCTTAATTATAGTTCCCCAAGAGACGGGCGAAGAGGTCAACCAAACAGGGTCAAATAGGTGTCAAGTTAGATCTGTGGCAGCCGGAGCTAGTCGCACTCACCTGCGATGCTAAACAACTGTCGGGCCCGAGAAGGCCTCTAAGAGGGAGTTCAAGCAATTCAACTACCACGGAGTGAATCATGCAGGCTGTTCCCAAGCTCATCAGCCCCAAGCAACACAAGGTTCTCGATTGGATCGTTACAGCAACTTACCTGACCGCCGGCGGATGGTTTACGGCTTTTGGCGGCCGTCACGGCAAGCGAGCCGGAATTGCTGCATTGATTAACGGAAGCATGGTGCTCGGAGCCACGCTGCTGACCGATTACGACGGAGACGGGCGCCGGCCGCTTAGCTTTTCCACTCATCGGAAACTGGATATTGGCCAGCTCTCGCTTGCAGCCAGTGCGCCGCAACTGTTCGGATTTTCAGAGGAAGCAAAATCCTGGTTCTTTCGCGGACAGGCGCTGAGCGAAGTTGCCGTAGTAGCGATGACTGACTGGGAGGCAGCCGCGCGGCCCGCGGAGCGCATTCGCGATATGGCAGCTTAACAAGTTGCGGCCAATGGCCGGTGACTTAATCTGCGCGGCGAGGGTGCGCCCTAGCTTTTCGGTCGGAAGCTGATTTTAAGAATCTGTCCGTTGACTCCGACAAACCAGCCCGCCTCAGGACTGGCAAAAGCCACCGCCCAGTAGCCGCTGACTTTGCGCAGCGCAAACCAGTTATTGCCTTCATCGGGTGTCCAGGCCGCCGAGCCCGAGTCAAAGTTTGGTGCGGTCTCGGCAGTCACTACGACGGTCTTGTCGAAATCGTGGTTTCTTGCTTCCCCGTCCTGATTAGGCGCCTGGACGTAGCTTAGGCAGAAAATGGTTCCCCGCGTGGGCGGCTTGGTTGTAAGTGTCCAGGTCTTCCCTCCGTCACTTGATGTGGCCGCGTCAGCAGAATCGTTCGAAGCCAGATCCCCACCGGCTACCATTCCATTCGATGGGTTGCGAAATGCGACCGTCACGCCACCCGCCGTGGGCGAGCTCACCAGAGGAGTGTCATAGGCATTCCAAGTGTCGCCCCCATCTCGCGTTGCGAGGATCCTCGCCACCGTCGAGCCCCCGGTAGTAATCCATGCATTACTTTCGCCCTGAGTGGTGACGCAAGTTCCGCTTGCCGCAAATGAGGCCTCGCCCGGCAATGCTGGAGGCATATGGTCGGCGATCGATCGCCAAGCGATACCATCGAGGGTGCGGATATCAGGAAAGACTCCATTGGCCGAATCACTATGCGCAATCCCCCGCTGTGGAGTCCAGAAAGCAAAACAATCGTAGAAAGCTTTCGCTCTGTGGTTCTCGAATTCGACGGTCCAGTGCATACCCCCATCGAGGGTCTTGTAAATACGGAAGTCGGTCGGGTTCGTGCCAATTGACATAAGATAGGCCACCCGCTCGCTGACGCCTTGTACATCGCGGAACTCGAGGTTCTCGGCTCCAGGTACAACGGCCGCCTTCCAATGCATCCCACCATCGCTGGTCACTACATAGGTTCCGCCGGCTCCGGCCGCCCACACTACCCGGGAGTTCACAGGGCTGACGGCAATCAGGCGCTGAGTGGTACCACTCTGCTGAGGCGTAAGAGTAGGCTGGTGAACGGCGGGTGCAGATTCGGCTAGCCCGACGGTATGAATCACAAAAATCAGGTAAAGGGCCCGGGAAGGTTTTAGCATAGCGACATCTCCGAAGCTAACGGGTAGCGGAGCGGCAGTATAGGCCCTGCTTTAAAGCAGTGTCAAATCTGTTGCGGAGTTCAGCGGGAGTTCTCTTGCCTTGCCTAGAGACGAGGCGGCAATTGTCGATCTTAGCCCAACTTGGGCGCGATTTTCAGGCCTCGAAAGTCATGTTTTTCAGGAAAGCTCGGCGAGACCCGGCAAACGTCATTCAGGTCGATAAACCTGTGGGCTGTGTTTGTTTGTTACCGCCGTGCACCTGCCTAGCACTTTAGTCCAGTTGACCGCCCGTTCGACTGTGCTACGCTGGCCATGTACTCTGTTGCTGTCTCCCCCACGCTAAGCCCGTCGCCTGGGGAGTGGAGCCGTGAAACTGATTTATATCTGCTACGCAGCTGTGGGATTCGCCATTGCGCGCTGGATTTTTCACCGGCGAGCTATTCCCATCGTAGATCCGGTAACTCGCTTTCGTGCCTCTGGCCTATTGTGATCCAGATTGGGCGTGAGCCTCGTTGCAATGCCACTTCGTCTCACGCCCATTCTCTTAGATACCCTCCTGTGTAGAAAATTTGTTCGCAACCAGATCGTGTCACTTCCCGGCCATTGAAGCGTGATTAGTCTGCTCTCATGCGGTAGGAATGTACCCTGAACCCGCAGGGCGCGAGTGGCGGGCGCCCGCGCCCTTGCCGCGGCTGCCCGGCGTCGCGATTGTGGGCCCGCATCCGGTTGAAGCTTGTGATCGCGGATGCTGCTCCACGGCTTTGCACGCGCGGAGGCGGATCTAGGGAAGTCAACTGCGAGGTGGCCTTCATAACGCGGGAAAATCGCGCCGGCTCGCAAGACAGATTCGATAGGAGGCAGTAAAATCAGCGGTTGCAGACTGATCAGCAACGAGGAAAATTCATGCCAGAGACCGCCGTTCCCAGTGCCCACAGCATTGATTCCGTTTTGCAAGAGCAGCGGAAGTTTGCGCCCCCCGGCGAATTTTCTCAACGCGCATACATCAAGAGCCTCGAGGAATATGAGCGGATTTACAAGGAATCGATCGAAGATCCAGACAAGTTCTGGGCGCGTGCCGCGCGTGAGCTCTACTGGTTCAAGCCTTGGGACAAAGTTCTGGAGTGGAACGTGCCCTGGGCCAAGTGGTTTGTAGGCGGCCGCACGAACCTGGCCTACAACTGCCTCGACCGCCACGTCGAGACTTGGCGCAAAAACAAAGCGGCGCTGGTCTGGGAAGGCGAACCGGGCGAAATTCGAATCCTCACCTACCAGCAGCTGTTACGCGAAGTGGAAAGGTTTTCAAACGTTCTAAAAAGTCTGGGCGTGCGCAAGGGAGATCGGGTTGCCATCTATATGGGAATGACACCGGAACTGCCCATTGCCATGCTGGCTTGTGCCAGAGTCGGCGCGCCGCATACGGTGGTATTTGGCGGCTTCTCGTCGAACGCTCTGGTTGATCGCATTCACGACTCGCAGGCAGTTGCGGTCATCACTCAGGACGGAACCTATCGGCGCGGCGCCGAGGTAAAGCTATTTCCCGCCGTGGAAGAGGCCCTGAGGTCCTGCCCCTCGGTGAAGCACGTGGTGGTCTATCAGCGCACTGGCTCTCGCATCAGCCTGCGTTCCGGACGCGACCACTGGTGGCACGAGCTGATGGCGGCTGCCGACGATCAATGTCCCGCCGAGCCTCTCGACTCCGAGCATCCCCTCTACATCCTCTACACCTCGGGTACAACGGGGAAACCGAAGGGCGTGGTGCACACCACGGGCGGCTACTCGGTAGGTACCTATCTCACCACCAAGTGGGTTTTTGACATGCGAGATGAAGATACCTACTGGTGCACGGCCGATATCGGCTGGGTGACCGGGCACAGCTACATCGTTTATGGACCGCTGCAAAACGGCGCCACCAGCGTGATGTACGAAGGTGCACCGAACCATCCCGAGCCTGATCGCTTTTGGGAAATTATCGACCGGCATCGGGTGAACGTCTTTTACACCGCGCCGACAGCGATTCGGACCTTTATTAAATGGGGCGAGCAGTGGCCCCGCAGGCACAAGCTCAACAGCTTGCGTTTGCTCGGAACCGTGGGTGAGCCGATCAATCCTGAGGCATGGATGTGGTATCGCGACGTGATTGGCCATAACCGCTGTCCGATTGTCGATACCTGGTGGCAAACGGAAACCGGCATGATCATGATCACGCCTATTCCCGGGGCAATTCCCACCAAGCCAGGTTCGGCAACGCGGCCTTTCTTCGGGGTGGCGCCTGAAGTGGTCACCATCGACGGTCAGCCGGTTGCCGAGGGCTCGGGCGGGTTCCTGGTCATCAAGAAGCCCTGGCCCGCCATGCTGCGCACTATTCACGGGGATCCCGACCGCTACGTGCGGCAGTACTGGTCGCAGATCCCAGGCGCCTACTTTACCGGTGATGGAGCGCGTCGTGACCAAGACGGCTACTACTGGGTGATGGGCCGGGTTGATGACGTGATCAATGTCTCCGGCCATCGCCTGAGCACAATGGAAGTCGAGTCTGCCCTCGTTTCGCATGAGAAAGTTGCCGAAGCTGCCGTGGTGGGCAGGCCGGACGAACTCAAAGGCCAGGCAATCGCCGCCTTTGTGACCTTAGAGCACGGGCAGGCGCCCTCGGCGGAGTTGAAGGAAGAATTGCGCCAGTGGGTCGGCAAGGAAATTGGTTCCCTGGCCAAACCCGACGACATTCGTTTTACCGACGTTCTGCCCAAAACCCGCAGTGGGAAGATCATGCGACGGCTATTGCGAGAACTCGCGAGCAGCGGCGAAGTGAAGGGAGACGTAACCACGCTCGAGGATCTGAGCGTTATCGCCAAGCTGCAAGAACAAGGGGAGGAATAACTGGATCGACCCTCAGCAGGGGACACGCGGGCAACGGTCGTCTTTTCACCTCGCTGGCCGATGCTCAATCGTCGGCGCTGGCGCTGACCTCGGGAGTCGATCGGGCGGGAGCAAGCGGAGCTTCCTGGTCTTTGTATTGCAGCTGATAGAGCTTGTAGTAAATGCCGCGGTTGGCGAGCAACTGCTGGTGAGTACCGATTTCCCTCACCCGACCCTTGTGCATGACGATAATCTTGTCGGCGCGCTGGATGGTCGATAAGCGGTGGGCAATGATCAGAGACGTGCGTCCCTCGACCATGCGGGTTAAGGCGTCACGCACGCGGAACTCGGTTTCCGTATCCACGCTCGACGTGGCCTCGTCAAGCACCAGAATTTTCGGATCGTGTGCCAGCGCCCGCGCGAACGAGATCAGTTGCTTCTGTCCGGTGGAGAGAGTGCTGCCGCGCTCTTGCACGGCCTCTCGGAACCCGTTCGGGAGTGTGCGGATGAAATCGGCGATATTCACCTCCTCGGCGGCACGCTCCACCGCCTCATCGTCGATCCAATCGGTGCCCAGACGGATGTTGCCTTCGACCGTGCCGGTGAACAGAAAGGGATCCTGTAGTACTACTCCAAAGCGCCGGCGCAGATCCCCGAGCTCCATCTCCTTGATGTCAACTCCATCGATGCGGATAGCACCTCGCTGCACATCGTAGAGGCGCATGAGCAGCGAGATCAGAGTGGTTTTCCCCGCGCCGGTGTGGCCGACCACAGCGACGGTTTCTCCCGGTTCAATGGTGAAGCTCACATCCTTGAGAACCCAATCCGGTTCGCCCGGCCTGGGCGAGAGGGCGGAGGAACCCTGGGCAGCGCGGGAAAAAGCGCCCGAGTTGTTGTCTTCGGGAGGCAGGTTGCGATAGGCAAACCAGACGTGTTCGAATGCGATGCGCCCCGGCCCAGTCGCTCTCTTCGGAACCGGAAGAGAGGTGATTTCCGCGGTCGTATCGAGCAGCTTGAAAACCCGCTCGCTGGCCGCCATGGCCGATTGTAAGATGTTGTACTTCTCGCTTAAATCCTGAATCGGCCGGAAGAAGCGCTGGGCGTACTGCATGAAGGCCACCAGTATGCCGAGCGTAGCTGTCCCCCGGATTACATCGATTCCGCCAAACCACAGGATCGACGCCACGGCGGCAGAGGAGAGGATTTCTACCACCGGGTAGTAGAGGGCGTAGGCCAGAATGGCGTCCTTGAAAGCCTCCATATGGCTGGCGTTGATCTCAGAAAACCGCTGGAAGGCGCGCTGCTCGCGGTTGAACAGTTGCAAGACCACCATGCCGGAGACGTGTTCCTGCAGATAGGCATTGATGCGCGCGATGGCCACGCGAATGCGCCGGTAGGAATCACGGACCTTGGTCCTGAAAATCATCGTGGCCCAAAAAATCAGGGGCAGCACGGCAAAGGTGATCAGGGCCAGCTTCCAGTTCATGCGCAGCATAATGGCTACAATCCCCGTGAGGACGAATACGTCTTCAAAGATCGACACCACGCCGGCGGTAAACATCTCATTGAGGGCATCGACGTCGCTGGTGACGCGCGTGACCAGGCGTCCGACGGGATTTTTGTCGTAGAAACCTATGTGCATCCGTTGCAGGTGGCGGAAGATCTGGCTGCGCAGGTCGAACATCACCTTCTGGCCGGTCCACTGCATGAAATAGGTTTGTAGGAATTCCAGGAAGAAGGCGAGGGCAAGCAGGGCGACGTACAGAAACGCGATCTGGGCGATGCCCGCCCATGGCTCGGAGCTTAGCCAGCGATCGAACGGAGAATGGCTTGCCGGCACTCTGGCTAAGTACTTGTCAATAGCTATTTTGGTCAGATATGGACCAAGGACGTCCGCGCCCGCCTTGAGTATGATGGCGGAAAGAGCCAGAGCCACCTGCCAGGTATAAGGCCGTAAGTACTGGAGCAACCGCTTCATTAGGCGGCTGTCGTAGGCTTTACCTAGTACCTCTTCTTCCTGCATGGCGGTTGGGTGCTCATCCAAGGGTACCTCATATGGATGGGAATGGAAGGGGGTGCGATGGAAAAGCTTTGTCCAATAAGGCTCCCCCCTGCCCTGCCGGGAAGCAGCGAGGCTTGTCCGGGGCCGAAGCTAGGCGAGCTTTCTCAGGACTAAGGCCGAATTTTTTGAACCAAAGCCCACACAATTGCAGATGGCGTATTCGATGGGCTGCTTGCGGTCCCGGTCGGGCACATAATCAAGATCGCATTCCGGATCGGGGACTTCCAGGTTAATGGTCGGCGGAATCTGGCTGTGCTCCATGGCAACCAGAGTGGCGGCCATCCCGGCGGCTCCGGTTGCACCTTGGGCATGGCCGATCAGGGATTTCAAGGCAGACATGGGAACCCGCCGCGCCTGGTTGCCGAGGGCCAGCTTGAGGGCGCGGGTTTCGATGCGGTCATTCAGTCCGGTCGATGTGCCGTGGAGGTTTACGTAGTCGATGTTGTGCGGCGAAACTCCAGCCTCGGCCATGGCTTCGGTAATGGCGCGGGCGGGCTCCTCTGCCGATTCGCTGAGTCGCACTCGGTGGAAGGCCTCGCACGTAGAAGCGTATCCCACGATCTCGGCATAGATGCGTGCGCCGCGAGCGCGGGCATGATGGTAGTCCTCGAGCACAAACATCCACGATCCCTCGGCCAGCACGAACCCGTCACGGTCCCGAGAGAAGGGGCGCGATGCGCGCTCCGGAGCATGGTTCCACGATGTAGTGAGCGCTCGCAAGAGCGTGTAGCCCTTGATAATGCCGGGAGTGATGGTTGAATCCACTCCTCCGACCAGAAACAGGGGCTGAACTCCGGCCTGGATATGCGCGAAGGCGTAGCCGATGGCATCGCTCGACGAAGTGCACCCGGTGCTGACTACGTGACTGTAGCCGCGGAACCCGAAACGCATCTGCACTTCGCTCGAAATTGTCCCCGGCGTGCCGCTCGGAATGCAAAAAAGGCTGACTTGCTTCACATTGCCTGTGTGCCAGAGCCGGTAATTGTGTTCTGAATACTCCTGCGCGCCGCCCCCGCTGCCGAGAATGATGCCGATCTCGCGTTTTTCCTGGAGCGACATGGCGGCCGGATTAAGTCCCGCATCGTTGAGAGCTTCGCTCGATGCGGCCAGGCAGAGAGGCACAACCCGGGAAACATGTTTGCGTTCCTTACCATCGATCCAGGCGAGCTCGTCGAAATCGGCAATCTCACCGGCGATCTGCACCGGCAGTTCGCTGACGTCGTAGCGCGAAATTCTCTTGACACCACTTCTACCTTCGAGGATGGCTCGGCAAAATGCTTGCCGACCGAAGCCGTTCGGGCTCACAACACCCATGCCGGTAATAACGACGCGGGTCATTCGTCCTGGGCCGTTGCTCGTGGACATTAGGTTTGTCGTCAACCTCTTTTTATAGCAAACGCAACGTCTCTATCTCTGATCCCGCCGGCGCTGACAAGAGTCAGATTTCGCGGGTCGTCGTCAGGTGCGGCAAATGGGATAATGAACGAAATGGCACTTGGCGTCTACATTTCCGTTCCCTTCTGCCGCTCGAAATGCAGCTATTGCAACTTCTCCTCCGACGTATTTTCCCAGCGCGTCGTCGGACGCTACCTGGATCGCCTGGTCGCCGAGGTCGAGTCCGCCGCCAGGACGGCCGAGAGCATGGGCGGCGAATTCGAGCGTGACCTTGACACCCTCTATCTGGGCGGGGGTAGTCCCACGATCCTAGACTCTCATTCTCTGGAAAGATTATTTGTCACGATTCGGCAAAATTTCCGTCTCCTGTCGCATGCCGAAGTCACTGTGGAATGCGCTCCGGGTACGCTATCGAGCGCCACTTTGGCCCTGCTGGCGCGCCATCATGTTAATCGTGTCAGCCTGGGAGTGCAGTCGTTCATAGATCCAGAAGCGGCGGCAGTCGGACGGCTGCACAATCGAACCACAGTGGCCGGCGACCTGGCGCAGCTGCGAGCTGCCGGAATCACCAACACCAACCTTGACCTGATTGCGGGACTGCCCCACCAAACCGAGGAAAGCTGGGACCTGTCGGTGCAACGGGCGATTGACTCCGGTGCTCCGCACGTCAGTGTCTATATGCTCGAAATCGATGATGAGTCACGCCTCGGCCGCGAGCTACTGGCCGGCGGTCGTCGCTATCATGCTCATTTCGTTCCCGATGAGGAGCTCATCGCCGACCTTTATCTCGCTGCCTGTGAAAAGCTCAGCCGAGCCGGACTCGTGCACTACGAGATTTCCAATTTCGCTCGGCCGGGATTCGAATCGCGCCACAACCTGAAATACTGGAAACGCGAGCCCTATCTTGGATTTGGACTGGACGCGCACTCGATGCTCAGAGCCTCGGCCGACCCTTATTCCTGGCTAAGCGGCGTCGCCGACCAGGCGGCTTCACACGTAGGAGGTGGCCGTCCTTGCGCGGTGGCATGCGCCGATTTGGATGCCGTACGCTTTTCTACGCCCGATTCACTCGAACCGTACCTGTCCGGCTCAGGGCCGAGCCGAACACTGGTCTTCCGCAGGGGCGCCTTGGAAGAAGAGTTTTTTCTGGGATTGCGCTTGACGCGCGGCATTGACATCTCCCGTCTGGCCCTCTTGTACGGAGCCGACCAGGTCGAAGCTTTTCTTCCCACGATTGGTGAATTCACTGCGGGCGGCCTGATGCTGCGAGACCGTGATGTGATTCGGCTGACCAGCCGCGGAAGGCTGCTGTCCAATGAGATTTTTGCGCGGTTGCTGTCGGTTTCAGAATCTCAGGTAAGCATCTTCGAACATCGCTCAAATTGGGGAGGCGCCCGCGAGCTATAATCCGGGCACTTGCGCAAGGTGGCATGTGGATCTTTTTTCGCACTATGACGGCGCACACCGTCATCCCCTCAATCGCGCCCTCCACCTGATTGCCATTCCGGTCGGTTTCTCGTCGATTGTGGTGGTCTGGTTCCACTGGATCATCGCTCTCCTGCTGATTCCCGGGGCTTTCGCTCTGGCTTGGCTCGGCCATCTGATCGAGGGCAACAAGCCGGCTTTTCTTACCAATCCCCTGCACGTCGCGGTCGCTCCTGTATGGATGGCGCGAAAAATCTTTGGCCGGAGGCCAAAGCGAACCGGGTAAGCCCGCAACCTGACAGGCTGTGAATTGGTTGGAGAAAACAGCGAGAATTGTCATGAACTTCCGATAAAACTTAAAATTTAAAACCTTTCGTCCGCCTTTTCGGTGACCACAAATCAAGAACTGGCCGCTGCCTCCGGCTGAAACCTTGCGGCACGGGAAGTCCCGGCGAACATCAACCCGCAGGCACACCGGAAGTTGCGGAATGCCTTTCACTTGGTTTAGAGCAGCCTTGCCTTCTGCCACTCGGAGTTCGGCTGCGCAAGTAATGCTTCGATACCAACCGGTCGGTCCGTGCATTTTTTAGAATTCAAACTCCTGTGATGTAATCGAAACTTCCGGCCCGCCCGGGTTCGAGCCGGCCGTCGGAGGGCGATCGGACAGTGCTCGCCAAACTGGCGCCTGGAGGATACTTGGATTTTGAACTGAATGACGAGCAATTGCAGCTGCGAAAAAGCGTGCATGAGTTTGCCGAGCGCGAGATCGCGCCGCACGTCAGGGAGTGGGACGAGAGCGGTGAGTTTCCCCTGGAGGCCATCAAGCAGCTGGGCCAGCTGGGCTTGATGGGCGCAATCTTTCCTGCCCAGTATGGCGGTGCTGGTATGGGTTATGTCGAATACACCATTGCCATCGAGGAACTCTCGCGCGTCGATGGCTCGGTGGGCATCATCGTCGCGGCACACACGTCCCTGTGCTCAAACCATATTTTCCTGGCGGGGAATGAAGAACAAAAGAAGAGATACCTTCCCAAGCTGGCAACGGGAGAGTACATCGGCGCCTGGGGACTGACCGAACCTTCGTCGGGCTCCGACGCAGGCAGCGCCCGCATGATGGCGGTGCGCCGCGGCGATCATTGGGTGCTGAACGGGAGCAAGACATTTTGTACCAACGGGCACTATGCTGACGTACTGGTGGTCATTGCAGTTACCGACCGAGCGGCCCACACCCATGGCCTATCGGCCTTCATCATCGAAAAGGGCACCAAAGGCTTTCGCCCGGGCAAAAAAGAAAATAAGCTAGGACTGCGCGCCAGCGACACGGCGGAGCTCATTTTCGAAGAGTGTGTGATTCCACGCGAGAATCTTCTCGGTAAATTGGGCGATGGTTTCATCGATGCGATGCAGGTGCTTGACGGCGGCCGCATCTCCATCGCGGCGCTGTCGCTCGGCATGGCGCGGGGCGCCTATGAGGCCGCTCTGAATTATTCGAAACAGCGCAAACAGTTTGGCAAAGCGATCAGCGAGTTTCAGGCGATTCAATGGAAGCTGGCTGACATGGCGACGGAAATCGAAGCCGCAAGACTGCTGACCTTTCGCGCAGCCTGCATGAAAGATGCCGGTCTGACCACGACGCTTGAATCTTCCATGGCCAAGCTTTATGCCAGCGAGGTAGCGGTCCGGGCGGCCAACGAGGGAGTACAGATTCACGGCGGCTATGGCTTCATTAAAGACTACCCGGCAGAGAAGTTCTACCGCGATGTGAAGCTGTGCACCATCGGGGAAGGAACCAGCGAGATTCAGAGGCTGGTCATAGCCAGGCAGTTGCTGAAGGATTGACAACGGGAGCTCGGATTTCCTCGCCTCCTGCCGGGTGCTTTAAACTGGCAGCTTGGCGAACGAGCTTGAACAATGGGTGGAGCGCTTGCGGGCCGGCGATGCGCGTGCCTTGGCGCGCGCCGTCAGCATGGTCGAGAATCGCGAGCCCGGTTCCTCAGGTCTGCTTAAAGCGCTGTTCCGCCATAGCGGCCGAGCCCGCATCCTCGGCCTTACCGGCGCCCCGGGCGCCGGTAAAAGCACACTCGTCGATCACCTGGCGCGTCACTATCGCGCAGAGAATCGCACGCTAGCCATCATTGCCGTCGATCCCACCAGCCCTTACACCGGGGGCGCGATTCTCGGCGATCGCATCCGCATGCAGCATCATTTTTCCGACGCCGGTATCTACATCCGCAGCATGGCGACCCGTGGTTCGTTGGGAGGACTGGCAGGCACGACCGCCGACGTGGCCATGGTTTTGGACGCGTCGGGCCGGGATTTAATCATGATCGAAACCGTGGGCGTAGGTCAGGACGAGGTCGATATTGTCCGCCTGGCGGATATCACGATCGTGATCTTAGTTCCCGGGATGGGCGATGATGTGCAAAGCATCAAAGCCGGCATCATGGAGATTGCCGATATCTTTGTGATCAACAAGAGCGACCGCGAAGGCGCCGAACGGGTGGAGCGAGAAATCCGCGCCCTCCAGTCCCTCGCCACCCGAAGCGATAATTGGACCCCGCCCATCGTTAAGACCGTGGCGAGCGAGGGCACGGGAGTCGCGGAGCTGGCCGGGGCCATCGCCGCCTACGAGAGCTTTCTCAGCACGCGAAACCTGGCGCTCGGGCGACGCCTTCAAAACTGGCGCGACCGCTTGCTCGAAATGTTGCGCGCAGCAATGCTCGATCGCGCACGCGCCCAGATGGGGGATGGTGAAGTCGAGCGGCTGGCCTTGGAAATAACTGAGCATAGGCGCGATCCCTATAGCGTCATCGAGGAAATACTAAATCGCCTCCAACCCCAATCGAGGGCAAACTCCGATGTTCCGCATTGATCATCTTGGCATAGCGGTAAAGTCGATCTCGCAGGCGGCAGCCATTTACGAAAAGCTTGGTCTCGAGGTCTCCGGTCCGGAGCCGGTTCCGGCCGAGCAGGTGCGGCTGGTCATGGTAAGGGTCGGGGAAAGCCGGTTGGAACTTTTGGAGGCAACCTCAGAGACGTCGCCTATCGGCAAATTTATCGCCAAGCGGGGCGAGGGATTGCATCACCTCGCTTTGCGAGTGCCGGACCTGGCCTCTACGGTGGAACGGCTCACGCGCGAGGGTGTGCGCCTGGTTACGGGGCAGATCAAGATCGGCGCCGGCGGACATCGCTACGTTTTCGTGCACCCCTCGAGCGCGGGGGGGGTTCTTCTTGAACTCGTAGAAGCCGATTAGAGTTACATGCTTCTTCTGGCGGCGGACACTTCCGGCAAAGGCGGCAGCATCGCGCTAGCTGATTGCGATGACCAGGGCGATTGCCATGTCAAGGAAGTTGTTCCCCTT
>JAFATF010000746.1 GCA_019244045.1 Acidobacteriota bacterium | reverse complement strand
CGGATAATGACTTGAAAGCGGCTCGTATTCCTGAGCACATCGACGCCTACCGTATTGGCCTGGCGCTTAAGGGCCAGGTCCATAGCACCCCCATCAAGTTTCAGGCCGCGAATGGTGAGATCGGGAATCGGGGGCGGCAGAAATGGTTTCTCGAACACAACCTGCTTCTCAAGGGAACTCACCTCAATGCCCAGGCAGGCTTGCAGGAAAAGATAGATCGCGGCCGCCGCCCAACTCTGGGGGGAGCATGCGACCGGGTAGGCTGTTGGCCCTTCGCCGCTGCGGCGGTCAAGTCCGCAGAACAGTTCAGGCAGACGATGGAGATCAACAAACCCACTGACGTCCAGAAATCCCAGCAGAATCTGCGCGGCTTGCTGCCGCAAGCCGTACCCGCCCAGACCAGCGGCGATGATGGCATTATCATGCGGCCACACCGAACCGTTATGGTATGACATTGGGTTATAGCGCGCCTCCCCGCTGGCGACGGTTCGTATGCCCCAGCCATTAAAGAAGGGTCCATTCAGGAGGCTTTTTGCGATCCGTACAGCATGTTCGGGTTTTGCGATCCTCGTGTACAGGCAATGTCCGGGATTCGAAGTTCGTACCCGGCAGGGGCGCTTGTTGCCATCGAGCGCAAGCGCGTAGGTACTCAGATCCTCGCACCAGAATGCCCGCTCGAAATGGTCCCGTAACTCGGTAGCCTCCCGCTCCAGCTTTTCGGCTTTAGCCACCTGATTCAGGGCAGCGGCAAGTGTGGCACCGGCGCACTTGGCGGCGTAGGCGTATCCTTGTACCTCGCACAAAGCGATGGGAGGCTGGGCGAGGCCGCCGTCTCGATGAAACACCGAATCGCCCGAGTCTTTCCACCCCTGTTGCACGAGACCGTTGGCAGATTCTCGTGAGTATTCGATGAATAGATCGCCATCTTTGTCCCCGTACTGGTCCATCCACGCGAGCGCCCGCTCAACGTGCGGCCACAAGAAGCGCTGAAAGTCAAGGTCAGCCGTGCGCTCGTAATACGCTCCGGCGAGCATTACGAACAAGGGGGTAGCGTCCACCGAGCCGTAGTATCGGGCAAAGGGAACCTCGCCCAGAGCGGCCATCTCCCCCCGCCGCGCTTCATGCAAAATTTTTCCCGGCTCGCCATCCGCCTCTGGAATCGCCTTCTGCGCCTGAGTTTCCGCCAAGTACTTGAGAACTCCGCGGGCCAGCGAGGGGTCGGCCCACAGGCATTCGAGGGCCGTGATGATGCCGTCCCGCCCGAAAACCGCGCTGAACCACGGCACTCCGGCATAGGGGTAATCCCGCTCCGGATTGCCGACGATCATCATATGAATGTCGGCGACCGAGCGCTTCATCCAGGAATTGAACTGATCATTCGAAGAATGGATCTGGCAGAGGTCGCCTCCGGCGGTTCGTGTTTCCTCGATCGACGTAGCCAAAGCGTGATGATAGGGAGCGGTTCCGTTCCTCGTGTTCTCGACATCAAAGGTGATGGTAATTTCAATGACAATCTCTTGTTTCGAAGGCAGATGGATGTCGAAGCGGCAATCGCGAGCGCTCATGCGCTCTGGTGCGGGCGAGAAGCTGATGCGGGTCGAGCGCCGCACACCATCGAGACCCTGATAGCCGAGAGTGGCAGTACCTGAATCCAGCACGGGATCGAGTTTCTCTCCTTTGCGCATGCGCTTGGTGCCGCGCACCTCAAAGATGTCGGCGTAATCGGCATCGAACTTCACCGCCAGCGAAGTTGCGATGGGCTCAAGCCCGTAGTTGCAGATCTTCAACTGTTCGTAACAGGTGTGCTCGAAGAGAAACTTGGAGCGGGTAATGTGCAAACTTCCGCGCGGGATGGTGATCTGCTGGTTTTCGAGCAGGTCAACGTTGGTCAGATCCGCGGTGAAGAGCGAATTATCTTCACGCACAGTCGAACTGAGCAGCAAGGGACGGGAGTTGCCGAGGAACAGAGCCAATTCCGACAGGAAGCGGGTACCCTGATAGAAAATTCCTTCCTCCCCCAGGCCGATGGTTTCCACATCCCCGTAGCGGTCGAAGACCGCAAAGATGGGACCGTATTTCAGAACCCGCGTGCGGTCGTCAGGAGGCGCCGACTTCGTCGCTATGTAAAACTGTTGAGTCGTTCCCTCGTCCAACGGATACTCCCTCGTGCAAGGTGAGCGATGCTGTTTCCTCCCCGATCAGCCGTTGGTAGACACGGGTATAATCTTCGCCCATGCGGGCCGCACTGAAACGTTGTTCGAAGCGCGCACGAATGAGAAGGCGATCGAGTTGCGGAACCCGGGCTAGCGCCTCGACTGCGCCATCGATTCCGGTAACAATAAATCCGCTGACGCCATCTTCGATGACCTCCGGAACCGAACCCCGAGAATAGGCGATCACCGGTGTACCACAACCCATGGCTTCGATCATGACCAATCCAAACGGTTCCGGCCAGTCGATCGGGAACAGCAGCGCATAGGCATTGCCGAGAAAAGCGTTCTTCTCCGGGTAGCCAATCTCTCCCACAAAATCGATCAGAGGATGGTCGAGCAGTGGCTTAATCAGGGTGTCGAAGTACTCCCGATCGGCACGGTCGATCTTGGCGGCGATCTTGAGCTCCATGCCGGCGCGCTTCGCGATTTCGATCGCCTGATCCAAACCTTTCTCGGGCGACACCCGCCCGAGAAAAGCAAGATACTGGCCGCCCCCGGCATACGGTCTGAACCGATTCAGCGGCAGCCCGTGATAGACGGTTCCTTGCCAATTCACCCAGGGAAGAGGCGTGCGTTGCGCATTGGAAATCGAAACCACAGGCATGTCATAGAAAGACTGATACAGCGGCTGTAAATCGGGAATATCGAGCCGCCCGTGGAGGGTAGTAAGGTGACTGAGGCTATATCGTCGGCTGAGGGGAAAATGCAGGTAATCGATATGAAAGTGGACAATGTCGAAGCGATCCTTATCATGGAATACCCGGTCCAGCATAAGAATGTGGTGGGCGATGTGATCCTTCGAGAGGGGGGCGAGCCGCAGCGACTCCGGACAGACCGGCACCAATCGCGCGCTGGTCACCGAGTCTCCACTCGCGTAGAGAGTCACCTCATGACCCTGTCGCACCAGCTCTTCAGTTAGGGAGGAAACTACCCGTTCCGTACCGCCATAGAGCTTGGGCGGAACACTTTCATATAAAGGAGCTACCTGTGCAATTCTCATGGAGTTGACCCGGAAGAGCAGCTTTGCTCATCCGGGCAAGCTGGATGAGCTACGTCAAGCTAACTATCTGCAAGTTTGAACGCCGATAATCGCATGGGGTGGCTTCGATACCAGCCGCCCTAAGTTCAGTAGCTTACTCTATCAATGTACGATGAACCTAGCCTTAGTTCCATACGGGAGATTCTGTAGCGGAGACTCAGCGGGAGGAGTTTTCGCCAGCCAGTCACCAAACCCCTTTATCGCTGCCCGTCAGTTTATATCCGATGAAGGCGGCGGTGGCCAGAGCGGGCAACAGGCTGAGGCGAACCAGGGCACGCAGATCGCCCTGTGCACCAATATGGAGCATTTGCTTGGTGTATAACTCCGCCGCCTCGGGAAACATAGGAACGCGGAGAAATTTCTGATGTACAAAAGTTCGCCTCGCATTCGAACGGGCTTGATCGAAGATGTCCGAGGGCAGCTGGATCGGTTGGCCACCGTACTGAGCGACATAATCGCTGAAAATGACCAGGAGAGTTGCAACTCCCGGCCATACCGAGGCGCAATCGGCACCTTGTTTCAGCTCAGAAAAATCTACCGCCTGACTGTTTAGAAGGTTGACTGTGTTCGCGATATCGCACAAGCGAATGTAAAAGTGCCGGTACATGCGCTGCAGCGTGGAAACAACGATGCGCTCTTCGGCAGCAGGCACGGGAAAAGTGTAGCCGGCAATTGTGCTCCTTACGCGACGCCTTTCCAGGCGCGACGCCAAAGCGATCTGCTCACCCGTCTGGCCGAGCCATTTCACGTGGCACTCAACTAGCTCCCCCAGTCCGGGGATGCGAAAATTCCATTTGTTAGCCAGGCGATCGCCCCAACTTTGCGGCTCCACTTCGGCTCGGAAACGAGTCTTAAAAACGTTGACCACCACATCCCTGTCGCCGCTAGAAAATAGGTCCAAATCGCCGCCCAGATCGGGCCAATGGTCGAGCGACTTTATCACCGTGACCGGACAGCCGGCATTCTCCAGCTCGTGGCAAATCGTGTTTAGGAAGGTCAAAGCATTTTGAATGCGCTTGTGTTCGAGCTCGCGGGAGGCGGCAAGGTGCTCTTCGAGCTTACCGTAATGAGCGGCGGCGGCGGCGGCCTGAACTATCTGACTCAAGCGCACGGTTACATGGTGAGCGGCGGCCAGATCGAGGTATTGGCGCAGTTGTTCCTCATTCAGTCCGGAGAGAAACCCTAACTCATGCGCTTGCGCAGATCTGGCTTCTTCCTTTGCCTGCGGGCGAGAAAACAGCAGCCTGGACATACTTGCAAGGTAACGGCCATCGTTCGTGGAAGCTTCCTTAGTAGTCATGATCTGTAGTAATGGCTTTAGGTCTCTCCTGCAGCGTGCGTATTGCTACTGCATTTCGGCAGTCCGGCTTCAATGGCAGTGCCCTCTTCGTAATCATTCCAGGTGGCAATCAGCAGGAAGGGTAGGGGATGTGAATCGTCGTAGTACTTGCGAAACAGGCTCAGCGTGTCCTCGAACGTCTTTCCGCAGCGCCCATCCATGTGGCGGTTCAAACCCCATGAGGCGCGCTTGTCGTTGAAACCGGGCCAGGCCCCTCCCACGACGATTTTGTCGGGATACTTGGTCTTCATCTTCCGATAGAACGCATCCAGATAGTCTTGTCCCCAATCACTACCATCGGGCATCCATTGATGACTGGGATGCACCCAGGCATATTCGCCGTCAAAATCTTTGGCGTATAGCGAGGGAGGATCGTCTTTGTAGATCAGCCACGGCGGACTCTCCCAGGTATTCACCATTTGGCGGACCTGGTCCCAGTTCGTGCCGCCACGCTTGGGAAAGATAAAGAGCACCGGGCGGCCTTGGTAAAGGAGGTAGGCATCGTGGGTGGGCGCTTGCGGGCCGATATAGTTCTTGTAAGCCTCGTCCATGGCGGCCAATGCGTCCTCCGTGGCATGGCCGTTATTTTCCTCCGTCTCGTCGTACATGAGCGCGTAATGAAACTGCATTTGCTGCGAGACACGTGCCAGGATTGCCGTGCTCCGGTCCAAAAAGAGCTTGCGATCCGCATACCAGTCGACTGCGAAGGCGTAGATGCCCATGTTTTTGGCCTGCTCGACTTGCCTGCGAATCACCGCCGGGTCCTGGCTGTTGTAGCCGACGTTGATGTGATCTGGGTCGCCGAACCAGGGCTGATAATCGGCGACCAATTTGGGACCACCAGCGCTTTCCGGCAGACGCTGATTAATGGCCTGTCGCACGCTGCCTCGATTGCAGCCACCAGGAAAAAAGCTCATGACGACGATCAGCAGCAGTAGCGGTAGCTCGAATCGTCTCATTTCGGAATTTCTGCACGCCATACCTTAGCAGCCTTACGGCCATCGCATGCGCCCGAGCCACAGGGGCGTTCCGAACCCGCAAGGCTTGGAACCTGCCCTCCACCAGCTGACCCGATTTTTGCGGAGCTAGGGATGATCCGCCAGCTGATCGAGCGAGCGCACAAACCAGCGGTCTGCGCCGGGCGTCATCAGCACCAGGTACTGTTGATTGACCTTCTCGCGATAAATAATCTTGCTGCCATCGCGAATTTCTATTTCAAGTTGCGCATTATCGACGAGCTGCATCTCTCCCCCATCGGGCGCGTAGAACAAAGCTCTGACATTGTGTCCGTGGTCGATATAGCGAATTCTGACCCCTGTCTTTTGCTGATCGGCGATACGTCGCACCAGCTTATCTTTGGCAAAACCGGTGAAGTAGTCGTTCAGCAAGTCGGCGCGAGCCGATTCGGAGGCGGCCGCCAGGTCCCGCCATGCGTAAGCATAGTCCCGCGTCACATTTCGGCCTGTGAGTTCTTCGATGGCACGGGGCGCGATCTGATCGGCATTCAGCTTCACTGCGGGAATAGAATCGGCCCGCAGGGCGGCGACGAGAACAGGAGCCAAGATCGCGAGCGCCAGCATGCTGGCTACGCTCATCAGTGTACTGCGCCCCAATTTGCCGAAGTCAGCCGCGATTAGGGTCATAGTTTAATCTCGTTTCCGATCGCCACTCCGGAGGCGACGGATATGGTCGCGCTGCCGTGGATGGGCAGCTGAGTACGGGCAATGCCTTTCTTGACCGGCGCATCTACCGTCGTACGGCCCTGAGCATCAACGGCGGTGACGGAAACGATGGTTCCGTCCGGCACAGCGTTCCCATGACAGTCTCTCACGGGGTCAGTCTCAACTTCGACTCCTTTGCTGGTGCGTCGAGCCTTAATACGCAGGTTGCAGGCCTCGGATGCGACCTGCTGAATCACGCGCGGCTCCTCCTGTTCTCCTACCGTGGCAATCACTTTGACAGGACCTTCTTTGGCTGCCGGGCTCATTTCGCTCCAGGCGACACCCTGAACCGTCTTAACCGACTTTGTAAATGCCGGACCGTTCTTGGGGAGCACGCGGAAATCCACGGTCACGGGCCGCAGCACAGGATTATGAAATTGGTCGAAGACAAAGGCGGTTGCATTGATAGCGTTGTGAGCCGTTACCGGTACTCTCGAAGGGTGCAGCAAGAAGCTGATTTTCACCGCATCGCCGGGCAGGACAAAGAAGTCGGTACCTGAGCACCCGTCCGATCCGCAGCTAAGAGCGAGATAGCGGCCTGCAGCTGCTATCTCAGCGCCGGTCACTTTGACTTCCGTCCCCAGCTCCACCGTACGCTTGACGACTGAGCCCGGTCCGAGCAGATAAAAGGTTTTCTCTCCCTGCCCGTGAGTCGGAATGGTGAAAGCTTGGCCGGCGATTAGCCTAGCCGGCACCTGCAGCGTGGGAACCTGTGCCGAGGAGACCAGGGACAAAGCCAGAGCGGGGACAAAAACTAAGCTGTGCATCTTAGCCATTTTTCCTACTGTAGTGGTTTACCACCAGGTGGTAACTCTCGACTTTGGGAGCGATATCCTTGGGGATATTCACGGCAAAGGGCACCGGGAAGTCGGGGACCAACGCCTGATCCACATAGCCGTTGGACACCCAAATCACTTTCCCATTCGCATCGTAGTAAGCAGCAACCACCTGAGCGATATCGACATTTTGTCCGCTCTGGTTAAGCAGGTCGCCGCTGAGGACATTTCCACCGAGCGCATCTTTGCCTAACTTTTGGTTGGCAACCGCAATGACCGGATCCGCGCTGGCCGGAACCAGCAGGGATTTGACGTCCATGCGAACGCTTTTCACCTGCCTGATACGCATGCCCGGAAAATCGATGCGGTACGGAGAGACCTGGCGCGGCAGAAGCGTGTGGGCGATCATGTCAAAGCTGCTTTCCTGATCGAGCGTGCTTTGGTCAGGTTTCAACAATGTGGCATTCACGCTGACATACGCCGGTACCGTGTCTTCGTTGACCACCTCCCCGACCAGCACAAGGCCTTCCGGCCGATCTATGGCGTTCATTGAGGTGATGCGAACGTTCGGGGTATCGACGTTCTCGACTCCCCACTCATCGCCCGCGTTGCGGCCGATAACGTCCCATCTCAGGTAGTTCACGGGAATGACCTGGGGGGGCACTTTGGGAAAATTGGGCTTAGGCCAGTCAATTGTCCATACATCGCCCGCATGCCGCAGGTGCAGGTCGCGAACATCATCCATCGGGCCAATGGCACTCGACCAAGTCATGCGAACCCGCACCGTAGCGTCTTCATCCGTGGCATGGAGTGGCCAAACCGTGAAGCTTTGCAGGTTGGAATACGTCCGCAGGCTGCCGTTGCTGCCCGACAAGTCGCGAATAAAGTCCTGCTTTTCGACTGTACCGGTGTCGGCAAGTCTCGCGTAGGCGCGATTCCAGTTGTGTGCCTCGACGTCGGCCATAAGAGCCTCAACGGCTTGCTCCGGGGTTCGCGCTGCGCTGATTTCATGCGAGGTGACGCCGCCGGACTGAACCCAGCCGAGGGCAATCAGCGCGGCCGTCACCATGACCAGCAAAAGTGCGAGGCTGGCTTTCACGGCTGCACCTCCGGGGCGTAGACAGGTTCGGGAGCGGGTATGGTCAGGAGGTTGCCGATGCGCGCCAAGCGTCGGTCCGGCAATAAGATGAGAAACAGAATGGCCACGACACTGCTGGCCATGGGCAGGATCCCCCAGAGAACGCCTTCCCAGGGGGCGGGTCGCGCATCAGAGATGATTTTGTGCGCCGGAGGAACATCGTCCTTTACCCAGGCGGTAATCGCTCCCTGGTTGAAGGTTTCAATCTGTCGCCAGCCGGTAAAAACCAGCAAGGGTTCGTAGTAGGCATCGTAGACGAAAATGTACTTTAGGCCGTAATGATTGGCGTGGCGCAGCATCATCTTGAGCGACTCCATGCCAGCGGTTCCGAAGAACTTGGCAGTGGTGAATTGAGCCGCACCATAATTGGTCATTTCCGGCAGCAAGCGCGCCGAGTTGTACTCGCCATCGACGCTCCCGGCATTCGCGTAGGTCGACAGTTTCGGCAGTGCATTGCCGAAGCCCAGGGTCAAATAGCGATACTGGTCGTGGCCGTCACGATTGAGAAACTCCACAACTGCGCTGACGTCGAGTCCACCGGTAGGACGGAACGGGCTCCAGGTCAGCCAGCCCATTGCGAGAGAAATCGTCGCTACGGCAGCGATCGCGAACCCACCCGCCGCCTTCCAGCTGTAGCGATCGATAAGTTCTTCCGCCCATAGGCCCACAATCGGCAACCCGAGGAGCACCGCCCAAAGCGTAAAGCGCTCGAAGGTCAATATTTCAAATGCCCGTCCCAGGATCCAGTGCGGCAGAGGAGTGGTACCGCCCAAGCCTAAGATGAAGGTGAACCAAAAGGCCAGGAGAAGAGGGCGCAGTCTTCGATGGCCCGCGCCTTTAAAGACAATAAAGGGCAGGGCCAGCAGGAACGCTCCATAGGGAACGATCAGATAGTTGATAAAGATGTTGGTGTTCATCAGGAGATTGGAGCGGCTGGCATGCGGGATGGGAACCTGCTTAATGGGATGCTGAATGATGGAGATCCAATAGGGGAGCAACACCACGGCGATACCCGCAGCTGCTAACACACCAAATACCAGGGCGCGCCCGAGAACAGCGTTTGCGCTCGCCCCTTCTTCACGTCGATCTCGCATGGCCAGCCATAGTACGGGCAGTGCAAAGATCAGAGATCCGAAAATCAGAGTAACGTGGTGCGCCGAGGCCGCGGCCAGACTCAACGCCAGGCCTTTGAGCAGCGCTCTCCACTCGGCCGCGTGCGCCCACTGATAAAAATAGGTAACTGCGAGCAGGAACAAAGTGCAGGAAAGAACAGTAGGCAACTGTCCGGCCGAGTAAACCAGGAACGACACAGTGCCGGCAAACACGCTAAGCAGAGCGGCATAGCCGGCGGCCCGCTCATCTACCCAGAGCCGGGCAAAACCATAGGCGCTGACGGGAATCAAGATCACGGCCAAGAGCATGACCAACATGAAAGCTTCGTCGAGGCCGATGGCGCGCGACACCAGAGCAATCCACTGGTGCACGAGAGGGGGATAGGTAGTCTGGGAAAAGCCGGCGAACCACTTCTCATTCCAGGGTTCAAACCAGTGCTGTGCGTAATGCGAGGCGAAGAAGATATGGAAATTCGCGTCGTAGGATGTGCGCAGGGGCAGTTGCATGATCAACAGCGGGGCATGAATCGCCAGGGCGACAAATACGCTGATCGCTAGGGGAATCTTGCGCCGAAGAAAACTCGTTTCCGAGACCAACGGTAGATGCCTCCTTTGTGAGCCACTTTTGGATTCAGCACAGCCGGATAAGGTTTACTTCAAAGTTGCTGCTGTTCCCGTAAACCTTACAACTGTGTTACTTAGCGCCAGACTACCCGATGACCTTCTACTCTCATGTCCAACCGCTACCATTATCTGGGCATCAGAGCGGATTGCAAGCCGGTTCGGGATTCCCCACAAGGGTCATGGATGTTGGCGAGGCGCATTTTTATTCTTTCGGGTTGCTTGCTGTTGGCCGCATCTTGTGCCCGAGCTCAGACCTTCGAAATCAATGGGCAAAATTCGACTACTTCGACGCCGGCCAGAAAAGCAGACAGGTCGACAAGCCAGGGCGATCGAGCCACTCGGCGTTCTGATGCGGGACTGGGATGGGGGTCAAGCATCGAGGTAGCGCGGCAGGCGCGTGCAGCTCAGGAGGCGCTCGACAAAGGAAACTACAGCGCGGCAGTGGACTACGCCACGCGTGCCACCCGCGCCGCCCCCCAGAATCCCGACTTCTGGTTTTTGTTGGCCTATGCCGCTCGCCTCGCGGGGAGATACTCGACTTCCGTGGAGGCTTACCAGAAAGGCCTGGCGGAGCGACCTTCGTCGATCGAGGGTCTCTCGGGATTGGCGCAAACTTACGCCAAGATGGGCAGGGCGGATGAAGCCGAAGCGCTGCTCGAAAAAGTACTCGCCGCCAATCCCCGCAGCACCGATGATCTCCGTCTAGCGGGTGAGCTTTTCCTTTTTCAAAATCCTAAGCAATCCCTAAGCTTTTTCAACCGAGCCGAGGCCATCAAGCCGGACGCTCGCACCGAGCTTCTGGTGGCGCGTACCTATCAACGCCTCGGAGATGAGACTGAGGCGCGGCGATGGCTTGACCGCGCGCGCAATCGCGCTCCCAACAACAGCGAGGTATTGCGCTCGGTGGCGGGCTTCCTGCGTGACTCGGGGCAGTATGAGCAAGCGATCGCGATTTTACAATCAATCCCCCGCAAGGACGCGAACTCACTTGCCGAGCTGGCCTACACCTACCAGGTTGGTGGTCGTAGGAAACAGGCAGCTGACACCTATGTCCAAGCTGCGGATGCGGCCAAAGGCCAAGTCGAGATTCAGCTCAACGCCGCCCAGGCCCTGGTCAATGCCGGAGAGTTGGGCCGCGCCGAACGATTGCTTGAGCGCGCAGACGCCCTCGCACCGGAACACTATCGTTTGCACGCTATACGGGGCCAAATCCTCGCACTCGAGAACCGCCCTGAGCAGGCAACCGGCGAATATCAGAGAGCGCTGGCGCACCTGCCGGAGGCAGTTCCGGAGGGAGTGCTGTATCCGATCTCATTGCACCTTGACTTATACCAGCTCTATCGGGATACCGGCGATGGTGCGGGGGCCGATCGCGAGGCCACGGCAGCGCGCAACCTGATGGAAGGTATCAATATCCAGGATGCCACCCGGCCCGAATTCCTGCGCTTGCGTGCGGCCATCGCCATGGCCTTTAACCATCCCGACGCCGCGGAGCGTGACCTGAAGGAGGCGCTGACGCTGGCGCCATCGAATACCAACATTACCCTGAACTACGCAAATCTGCTGTGGAGAACGGAACGGCGCAGGGAAGCGGTAGAAATGTACAACCGCGCCCTGAAGGCGGAGCCTGCGAATGCGGCTGCCCTGAGTGCACTTGGGTATCTGGCGCGCGAGATGGGCGACCCGAAAGCCGCGGAACAGTATTTCCTGAAGCTCGCCGAGCTCTATCCGGCCGATTACGTGCCCTATTTGGCGTTGGGCGACCTATATACCGAACGTCGTGAGTTTCCCCGGGCTCAACAAAGCTATGACAAGGCACATCAGCTCGCACCCAACAATGCGTTAGTAGTAGCCGGCGCAATCAACTCGGCCCTCGAAGCTCATCAATTCCAAACCGCAAAAAATTGGCTCGATCACTCCTCGACCGCGATGCTGGCGCAGCCACCTGTCATGCGCGAGCATGAGCGTTACCTGACGCTGACCGGACGATACGCCGAGTCCGCCCAACTCGGCTATCAAGTAATTCAGAAACTTCCCCGCGATCCGGAAGCACCCGTTTACCTGGGTTATGACCTTCTGTTCTTAAACCGCTACCGCGAAGCGATGGACATCGCGCGCAAGTTTCAGCCCCTGCTCCCAAAAGACAAGGATCTGCGGCTCATCGCCGGCTATGTGGACGCACACAATGGCGATTTTCAAGCCGCGGTGAATGATTTCACCGAAGCCTTAGAGCGTGATCCCAGCATGGCTACCGGCTACATGAACCGGGGTTACGTCGAGAACGACATGAGACTGGCGGCTCGGGCCGCCGAGGATTTCCGACAAGCGCTTAAGCTTCGCCCTGACTACGGCGAAGCTCACCTCGGGCTTGCCTACTCGCTGCTGCAGCTGCGCAGTCCCAAGGCCGCCCTACGTGAGACCGATGCCGCCGAACGGTTGCTCGGTGATTCCCGGCCACTGCATTTGGCGAGGGCCGAAGCTTATCGCCAGCGCGTGATGCTGGCTAAGGCTATCCCGGAATATCGCGCCGCACTGAAGTCCCAGACCGACGATGTGCCCACCTATCTGGCGCTGGCCGACGCCGAATATGGCCTGCATGACTATAACGGGTCCATCCAAACCCTCAATACGGCCTTAAAGTACGGCCAGGATCCGATGCTGTACGCGCAGATGGCGCGATCGTATGCCAAGCTGCATCGCGAGCCTGAGGCCATGCGTGCCATCGAGGTGGCAGAAAAGAACGGCGGCCGCGATTCCAGAATCCTACTAGCCACGGCGCAAGCCCTAATCACGCTCAACAACCGCAACGCGGCCATGAATCGTTACGCGGAAGCCTTGGAGCTTTCCGAGGCTGATCGTTTGCGGACACGTTTGGCGGTAGCTCGACTGTTTGCTCAGGAGAAGCGCTGGCAGGATGCGCGGCAACAGATTGCCCTGGGCTTTGCTGAAGCCCGAGTTTCCGATCAAATGGTCATTACCGCTGAAGACTACCTGGACGCGGCGGATGTCTTGATGTCGATGAACGATTTCCCGCTGGCCGACCGGTTCTACAGCCGGGCGCAGGCTGCCGGGGCTGATGAAATTGCTGTCGCCATAGGTTCCGCCAATGCGCATCTGGCCATGGGAGAAACCCGGACCGCTGAGACCCTGTTGAGCAGCGTCAATGATCCTGACAAGCAGCAGAACTTCGATTATCAGATCTCTCTAGGAAACGCCTACCGGCAGCAGCAAAATAACTATCGTGCCCTCACCGCCTTCGCGCGCGCCAACTCCCTGCGCCCGGGCAGCGACATCGCCGAGCAGGCGGTTCTCGACTTGGCGGGGGAACAGGGCCGACCGATCACCAATAACTTGAGCGTCGGCTCCCAGGCGTGGGTACAGCCGATTTTCGAGGACGAGAATATTTACCAGATGGACGCGCGCTTCCGTAATCTCACCAGTTCTTCCCCGTTCTTGCCGCTGCCGCGCAAATCGCTTGAAACGTGGGCCGATGCCGATTTCCATCTCCGCCTGGGCGACGGCATACCGATCATCAACGGATTCATCGCCGAGCGCAACGCCCGCGGTACCTTTTCATTTCCCAGCGAAGTATTGATCCAACGCCGCAACACTTACGACACCATCTTCAATTTTGCGGTAAGCCCCATCGCGCACCTCGGGAATATCAAGCTAACCTTCACGCCGGGTCTGGAGTACACCATTCGCCGCGACACCCTTTCTCCAGTGCAGATGAACCAGGACCTGTTCCGTCAGTACCTTTACCTGGCGACCAGCTCCATCGCCAACTGGATTTCGATCTCTGGCGATCTGATCCGCGAGGCCGGGCCCTTTACCGAGCAAAATCTTCACTCGCGAGATTTTTCGGGCACGGTGAATTTCACGGTGGGCAGACCTTGGGGTAAGACGGCGCTGATCAGCGGTTATGGCGCCCGCGATCTTCTTTATCGCCCTGCCATTCATGAATATTTTGAGAGCGACAGTTACGCCGGAATCCAGCGGAGATTCGGTAGCAAGGTGACGGCCTCTGCAGTTGCCGAGTATCTCAAGGCGTGGCGCGTGGAAGGGAACTCCTGGGCCTACGCGGAAATGCTGCGCCCAGGTTTTTCTTTGCGCGTGAAGGCTAACGAGCGCTGGTCAATCGATGCCCGCGGGACATGGTCACAAGGCATGGCATTTCACGCCTATGACAACTTCAATAATGGATTCCTCCTTTCCTACATGCACCCTCTGCGCGGAGTAGTCAATGACGGACAAGAGAGCCTGCCGGTATCTTTTCCTCTGCGCTTCTCCGTCGGTGTCGAGCAGCAAACCTTCTACGACTTCCCTGGGCACAGCCGCATGTCGATTGTGCCGGTGGTCAAGTTGACGTTGTTCTAATTGTCGTCATCTAAGCATCTCTGGAATGCCGCATTTGGCACGCGCTGCTTGCTCGAACCAGGGTCGGTGGTCGTACTCCAACAAAAGATTGGGCGAGAAGTTCGATGCAAAGCGAGAGCGAGTCACAGATGGTGATGCGGGAACAAGTGGCAGTGGCAGCGTCGGGCTCGGCGACAGCCCTGCGTGTGCGGGTGCTCAGCGGCAGCATGATTATGCTGGTGAGTTCTGCCCTGGTGGGCGCCACCAACCTCATCTACAACATTGCCATTGCGCGGGTGCTGGGCGCGACCGAATTTGGACAAGCCACCGCCATCTATACGCTTCTCATGTTGCTGTCCTCGATTACGCTGGCGTTCCAGCTGGTGTGCTCGAAATTCATCGCCAAAAATGCCGAGATGGCGGCCAAGATCGCCGTGTACCAGAGTCTGCATCGGCGCTCGTGGCAAGTAGCAATCGTGGTCGGCGCATTGTTGATTTACTCCAGCGCGGTAGTGTCGAGTTATCTGAATCTTCCCACCCGCAATTACGTCGTTTTGCTGGGAATCGGTACGGCCTTCTATATCCCGCTGGGTGTCCGCCGCGGCCTGATGCAGGGCTTGTATCATTTCCGGCATCTGGCGGAAAACTTCGTTCTGGAAGTGGTGGTCAAGCTGGGAGGCGCCCTGGTGTTACTGCATTACGGTTATGGTGTCACCGGGGTCATCGTGGCGGTTGTGGCCTCGGTGATGATGGCCTACCTGGCAGGGGCGCCGCGCCCATCCCTCCAGGTGGCGGCTCGGCCCGGGCTTCCTGCTTCCTTCAGCGAGGGCATGCAAGCCATCGTGTTTTTCGTGGGCCAGGTCATTATCAACAATATTGACATCGTCCTGGTAAAACACTTCTTTCCGGGAGCTATGGCGGGCTTGTACGCCGCCATCGCTTTGGTGGGCCGCGTGGTCTACATGCTTTCCTGGTCGGTAGTCAGCAGCATGTTTCCGGTATCGGCGGGCAGTTCGCAAGAGCGCAGCGGAAGGACGGTCCTCAGCACCGCTCTTCTATTAGTCGTGGTGGTTGCCTCCTTGTTCACCCTGGCGGTGTGGCTGGCGCCGGAGAAGCTCTGGCGGATGGTGCTGGGGTACCACTTTATGGTCAACTCTCCGGCCTCATTCTCATCCTTACTAGTGCTCTACGCCGCCTTGACCGGAATTTATTCATTTAGCGTGGTCATGATGACCTACGAGATGTCTCGCCGCATCGCCAACACCAGCTGGCTGCAGCTGGCAGTCAGCGCGGCAATCGCCGTGGGAATATACATATTCCACTCCACACTGCACGACGTCATCACTGTCCAGCTTGTACTCATGATCTTTCTCTTAGTGGCGGTGTCGGTGCCCTTCCTGCGCGCGCAACAGTTCCCCGGGCGTGAGCAGGCTGATTATGGCGCCCACCCTCGACTCAAGCATTTGCGAGTCGTCGACGAGAACGAAGTGATTGCGGAATTCTTGAAAGCGGAGTTCTATCAGCCGGAATTCGATCGTTATCGGGATCGTTTTTATAGCATTGTCCACCGCCCCGATCTCGAGAACCATCGGGAAAACCGAATTCGGCGGGCGCTGTTGTTCCGGCGGCGGGGACGCATGTGGCGTGAGCTGCCGGCCGATACCGAATGGTGGCAGGTGGAACTCGATAGCGATGATCTGTCACGAATCCGCGCCTTCCCTCGCAAGCAGTGGCGGAGCTTTGCGGCGGATAGTTTTTACCTTATCGACATGATCGAACGCATCCGCCAGCAAGTGGAGGCTCCCGAAGGCAACAGGTTTTCGATCAAAATGCGCGGGGTGGCCGCCGACCTTGAACAAAAGCTGGTCACCAACTCCGTGCTGCTGATCGGAGTGGATGAGTACAGCCCGCTGACCATTATCGAAGGCAATCATCGCATGGCGGCAGCCATGTTGATCGATCCCGCCACCGCTCACCAGCATTTCAGTTTTTATTGTGGTCTTTCCCCCAACATGACACGCTGCTGCTGGTATCAGACCGATTTCTCTACTCTCGCCCGGTATGCCGGCAACATTGTGCGCTACATGTTCCACGATCGGGATTTTTTTATTCAAAGGATTCTACGCGGCGAAATGTCGGCGACCGACATCCGCGAAGCCTAACATTTCGCGGGGGGCTTGGGTTTCAGAGTTGAATGCGGGTCACTGGCGCGCCTGGTTGTTTCCCGAAGTGCTCATCTCGATGTTCTGAGCTTCATAGTTCTTGCCATTGAATACGGCCTTGACAATGGCCTCGGATCCGACTCGCAAGCCACGTGACTGGCCGGTTCCCAGCTGACTGAGCGCGATATCGTAGGTTTGGCCGTCGCTGCGGTTCAAAATGGCAAAGCGCTTCAGGCGCAAGTCGAGAAAAGTGATTTTTCCCGCAAACGTGAAGTGCTGGCCGGGATTGGCGAGCACATGAATTTCGCGTGCCACACCCGAGGTAGCGCCGCCTACAAAGACGATCGTCACCAGCGCACCGGGAAGAACATTCGCCGGGGCGGCGCGGCGGCCGTCGATCAGGACGGTTGTTTCCTTCGATAGGCGAAAGCGGAAAGGTTCACGGGCTATTTCCTCGTGCAATTCCAAAATGCCGCGTGCAGGGTCGATGGTTACAACCTGCCCGCGAGCATCGCCCTGATCGGCGCCGGTCTCGAGTCGAATGGACTTAGCAAAGACCTGATCACCATTCAGCATGGTGTCCACGTAGACGCGCTGTCCAGGGCGGATGTCCTTCACGGCAGCAGGTGCGCCGTTTCGAAGTACCTGGGTGCGCACATCAAAGCGGATGTCCGTCTTGCCGCCTCCAAAATCATGTAATTCGAGGCGCTCGGCAATGGGATCGATCTTGGCCACCGTGCCGCCGACTAAGCTGACCCTGCCTTGCGCCAGCGGTGGCAAATCAAGGAGAGGATCGTATCCTGACCGCTCCTTCTCGGCCGCCTGATTCGATTTCTGAGAACTGGCTGCTGGCGCTTGAATAGGTTGCGCCGAGGTCAGGGCGGCGAGTGCGAGGACGGCAACAAACGCAATAAATGGCATGGGGCGTAAACTCCGGCTGCTTTGGATGTTAAGCGGCACTCGGGGGTCGCCTCGCATCATCATGAATTCGCAGCACCTTACGTGCGGCGCCGGCAAACCCGTGCTGCTCAATTGCATCCAACCATACTTTTAGATCGGGTCTTGGCTTATGCCATTCATGAGTTTCGGCTTGCAGCACAGCAAAGGCGTTGCAATGGCCGGCGGCTTGCTCGCGCTGGTTCTCAGCGTTTGTTTGAGCGCAGCCGGGCAGGACAAGGCGTTTTCACTTACTCTACCCAAACGCGGGAAGCTCAGTCCGGTTCAGAAGCTCAATCGTGAAGGGGTGCGAGAGGTTTCGAAACGCCATCTGGAGAAGGCTAAAAAGCTGTTTTACGAAGCCTACTTGATCGATCCCGACGACCCGTTTACGCTCAATAATCTTGGCTACATCTCAGAACTCGATGGCGATGCGGATCGGGCACTACGTTATTACGAGCTGTCTGCAAAAAACGCAACCGAAGCCACGATTGATTCGACAACCAGACCCGAGCTAAAGGGTCGACCTCTTGACGAGGCGTTCGCCGCCTTGGATATTCCTGAACTGAAGGCTAATAAGGCAAATATCGAAGCCATCAGTTTGCTCGGAAAAGGCCGCATCGCGGAAGCGGAAGATGTGTTAAGAAGGGCGCTGGCCACCGATCCCCGCAATCCATTCACAATGAACAATATGGGATTCGTTATGGAATCAGAGGGCGACTTGCAGTCGGCGCTGAAATATTACAGTTCGGCGGCCAGCCTGCACGCAAGCGATGTAATCCTTGTTTCACCCGATGTGAAATGGCGAGGTAAAGCGATCAGCGAAGTGGCTGCGGATAATGCTAGATCGGTTAACAGCACGATCGCGAAAGGCGAAGACCTACAAGCGCAAGTTGCTCGTTTGAATCTACGTGGCGTGGCTGCCCTCAATCACAACGATCGAGGGGCGGCCAAGGAGTTTTTCGAAGAAGCTTACAAGCTCGATCCCCGGAATGCTTTCAGCCTGAACAACATGGGTTACGTTGCCGAGCTGAATGGGGATCGCGAAACGGCGGAAACCTACTATGCCGACGCCCGTTCCGCGGCGGATCGCAACCTGCTGGTAACTTACGCCAGTCGGCGAGAAGCCGAGGGACAGCCCGTCAGCTCGGTCGCCCAGCAGAATGAAAACGACACGCAAGCGGCCATTGAAGCTCTGCAGACCGCCCGACGACGCGAAGGAGAACCGATGCCTCAACTCCGACGCCGAGACAATAGCCTAGTGGCCGAACCGGAGCCAGAACTCAACAAGCCAGCTCCTCCTTTAAATAGGCTGTATTCGCCTCCGTTGCCAGCGCCCCAGATTCCAGAGCGAATTGAACCCCGGACACCTACGAGCGTCCCTCCGCAAGGTGGCCTTCTCGAACCATTACCCGAATCCCAACAACCTGAATCGACGAGAACGCCGGCCAACAATATTCCTCCTCCGCAAAGTGGGAATACCGCACCTAATGCGGCACCGAGTACAAACCAGCAGCCACCCTTACTTGAGCCTTTGCCCGATTCCCAACAGCCCCCCGCATCTCGCACTCCGGGCAACCAACCTGGCAACCAAGCACAACCGAACCAGCCGCCTAGGAGCTGAATCAAAACGAAATCACCCGTTTACGCCATAATTGGCCTATCGCCAGCGCATTCAATCACCTGTGGAAAGAAGCAGATAAAATTGTAAGTACCATTGGATCCAGCAACTTACTGTCAAAAGTTTTCCACAGCTCTTAAGGTGTTCAGCTGATTGTAGGGGCATCCTCGATACCGTATTTTCGAGACACTTTTCGAGTCCAGTCTCGTCTGGTGCGCGCCGATGGGCCGCTCTCGGGTAGGTTATGCGCATTCATCCCCGAGTGATCCGGAGTCTGGTTAGTACGGCAGCGCGTCGGTTTATGCACTGATCGGCCCTTCTTCGCAGACTGTGGAATGCACGCGTCCAGGCCGCATATCGCTGATTACCGGATGTCGTCTAAAGCGGCGGCTAGTTGGACTTCGATTCCACCGCGGGGCGCCGCAATATAAAAGGTAACTAATCAGGGCAAGTCTATCTTCTGGTTTAGCGAGCTCCTTCAGCATTCAGCTAATACCATGCAGTCGCAGCCAGAGAACTGTGCGCCCTTAGGCCACTAGGTCAGAAATTAATGCCTCGGTTGCACCTCGATTGCCTCCGGTAGCTGCATCAGTCCGTCCCTCCCAGCAACTTTGATAGGGTTGCCGCGTTGTGAATAGCTGGCGATCACTCCAGGCGACGCCCAATCGAGGTCCCAGCCGTCCTCAATCGCTACGACAGTGTAGGTTCCGGGAATCACGCCCGGTAAACTGAAACTTCCGTCCATGTCGCTCTGATCCCTGCGAAACAGCGAGCGATTCGATTCCGGGTCTTGCGGGATCAGGACGACCATGGCGCCGGCCACGGGCTTTCCGTTGCGCCGCTTAACGATGCCCTCTACTTTCATGGTGCTGCCCACGACCGACAGCGAAATATTCAACGCCGAACCGGCTGTTACGTTCAAAGTGTGCCCGGGAATTTCACTTCCTTGGGAGGAGATGCGCGTCAAGGCATAGGCTCTGTTGGGAGACAGCACGATCACTTCGTAGTTTCCCGGACGAACAGCGCCAAATTCGATTTCGCCCTTCGCAGTAACCTGCTGCCATGCGACCACCCGAAGTTTGCTGTTACGCAACGCGACGCTCAGACCCGCAGGTAGGGTTCTCTCACCCGGCGCCTCCACCGTGGCTTTCACGACGCTGGCAGGCTCGCCCCGGGAGGTATCCAGTTCTTGCCCGTCCTTCGATATATCGATATCAATATCGACAGGAGCCTGTTCCCCCACGCCCGGAAGGCGCACACTGTATGCACCCGGAGCGATTCCCGTGAGCGCGTACAAACCGGGGGAGATCATCTGCGGGGCCTGGTTAGAAACAAATTCCAGGCCATCCAAAGTGGGTTTCTGCAGCATGGGCACGGTAAAACCGTTTTGCCCATTTCCGGGCACACGAAACAACAGATGGAGCGCTCGAACCGGGCTCATATGAAGGTCGGCTTCCAGGCGGTCGCCGCCGCGCAGCGGAATGGGCAAAGACTCATCCGCCTCAGTCACGTCCTTGTAATAGGTGAGGGGATATGCGACATCCAGAGACTGATCCAGATCTTGCGAGCTCTCCTCCGATTGAGCCAAGGATAAGGGCCGATGAAACGCGTACCAGGGAGTCGCGCTGGCGGATAAAAAATACGTGCCCTCAGGCAGGCCGGAAAATTCGTATGTGCCTTGGTCGTCAGTTTTTTCGGCGCGTATTCTCTGGACTTGCTCCACCCCGATGCGGCGATCTTCGCGATACAGCACAACGCGGGCGTGACGCACAGGTTCTCCAGATTCGTCGAGCACTTTGCCGCACACTACCGCAAATGGCGCCAGCCGAAGAACCAGGTGTTCAGTATCAAAGCCATTGCCGGTCACAATGGCGGTTGAAAATTGGCCGTGCTGCTCATAGCTGGCGGGGATGAACCCGCTTTTAGCCCCCGTCAGCCCATACTTGCCCGCCGGCACATGCCGAATTTGGAATGTGCCATCCTCGGAGCTAATGGCAGTCAATATGTTACCTGGGTTCCTGGCGTCTTCGATAGTCACGCGTGCTCGCGCTAACGGGCTTCCTCCCAGGGAATTCACCACCGTCCCGGCAATGCGAAACCCGGCAGTTGGAGGCGGGGCTTGGGGTGCATTTGATTCTTGTGCGAGCGCAGAGGTTAACAAGGTCAGCCCTAGGGTGATCAGTAAAGGCCGACACGATACTTGCGATCGTGCCATTTTCATTCCCCGGCAGCGCTCAGGTGAAGCCGCAAATGTTCCTTCTGCCCCGGAACTAGATGGATCACCTGTTCTTTGGCTTCATAGGCGCGCATTGCTTCGGCATTGTAGTATTCCAGCTCTTCTTGCGGAGCATCGAGCGCTATCACACGATAGAGCCCTGGAGGCACCTGAATCGACATTTCCCCTCGCGGCAGTATCCCTAGTTCGCGGAAGTCGCCGGGGCTATCCGACTGAGGGATTAAGTAGATGTGCGGGGATGATTGCGCTGAGAGCGCAGCTAAATTCTCCCGTTCTCGACTGTCGCCCGGCGTGAGGTCCTCGATTGTGCATATGATTTCTGCCCAATCATCGCGCATGACGATCTCGATAGGGTTGCTTGAGCCTGCAGATGCCACTACCAGAGGCTCACGCAGCAGATCGACACCACCGGAGGTGATCGAAGCGGTGTAGCCCCGCGAGGTGTTAACCCGAACCCAATACCGGCCCGGCGGAACGTTGTCGATCAGCAATTCCTCGTCGATCGCGCTAGCGGGGGCACGCAGCGAGCCGGCGCCGGCTGCGGAAAAATCGTCTGCCGGTTCGAGATATACGTGGAGGTAGCCGCCGGGACCGTGGCCGCCCAGGTGAGCATGAGAAACCATGCCCTGGGTATTGGCTTCGTCGTAGGCCGTGAATTCTTCTTTCACCTTCACCGCGATCGACCGATTCGGTGTCAGCACCATGCGAGAGCCTTGGACCGGCCCACCTCTCACGCTTATGGTTAGCGATCCCGTGCTTGCGCTTTGCCCGTAGCTGGAGGCCTCGATGGTGTAGGTGCCGTTGGGCAACAGCCCCTCAATCAACTGTTCCGCTTGGTTGTACCCGAGTGAAAAACCAGGCTCCTTGCGGCCTTGCAAGGAGACACGAACGTCAATTGCAGCTCCGGGAGGCGCATTGGTGAGGGGAATCTTAACCGGATAATAGGGATGTTTGACCAGGGACATTTCGGCATGGAAAAGGTGGCCCGCAGACAACTGGATCACCTGCGAGCTTACAAAGTCGCGCGCATGGGGAAAGTAGACAGGCGGGTAGCCAAGAAGCTGAGCGCGTGGATTGAAGTTTAAGGGGTCACGATCGAGCAGCTCACGGGTGAGCAGCTTGTAGCTCCCTGCGGTCAGTTCGGCAAAACGAAATTCACCATCGGATCTCGTGCTCGCCATTCCGGCCTGTTCCCAGTGTGCCCGGCCTTCCCGCACCTCGCGGCGATAGAGTTCGATGTCTATGCGATCGGGCGGTTCGGTGGAGGGGAGAGAAATGTGGCCGATGATCAGAGCTTCCGGTGTGACTGCCAGGGTGACGTCTTTTCCGGGCTGCACCGCACCCCATCGAGGAGCTGGACCGTCAACAAAGCCGGGCTTTTTGGCAGCCAGTGAGTTCAGGCAGGCGACGGCGCTTACATTACCACATGCGGCGGA
>JAFATF010000703.1 GCA_019244045.1 Acidobacteriota bacterium | reverse complement strand
GTCCCCTGCACTCAACCGGTAATCGGGTGAGCAAATTTCGATTGGGCGCGTATGTCGAACCAGCAGAATGCGTCAAGTAAGTGGCAGTCGCAAAGTTGCTCTGATTGGGCTCTGCCGAGCTCGAAGTGCGCTGTCTTATCGTCCCGGCCGGTCCACGGGGGCAGCCGAACTGCTATGCACCATCCTAGCTCCCGCTGGCATTGTGCCAATTAAGATTTTTGGCGTGTGCTCGGAATGTGACGTGCGGCGTAATGGGAGAATGTTGTGGCCAGTCAAGCATCAATCGACGATACCTTTTTAGTGGGAGAGGTGCAGAACGGCAATCGCGAGGCTTTTGAGGAACTGGTCCGTCATCACGATCGCGCCATTTTTCGCCTGGCATTTCGCATCACGGGATCGGAAAGCGATGCGCAAGACGTTTACCAGGAAACGTTTCTCCGTGCTTACAGCAAGCTTGGGGGCTTCCGGTACGAGTGCGGTTTCTCCACCTGGATCTATCGCATCGCGACGAACCTCTGCCTGGAATATCTGAGAAAAAAACATCGTCGCCCTCAGCATCTGTCAGTAGCAACTGCCGACGGTAAACAGTATGACCTTTTGGATACGCTGCCCGCGGACCGCTCGACCGAGCCGGACACCGCGTGCACATGCCGGGAATTGCGCCTCCGCATTCATAAAGCCCTGCAGAAACTCACACCTCGCGAGCGTGTTGTCATCGAGTTGAAGCACCACCACGGGCTGAAGCTCTGTGCCATAGGCGACATGATCAGCGCCAACGAGCAGGCAGTCAAATACTCACTTGCTCGGGCGACGCGAAAACTGCGTGCAGAATTGGCCGATTTGCGATGAACAGCAATGTGAAAAAAGAAATCGGCGGGAGCCAGGCTGGCCCCCCGCAAACTAAAAAGAAAGGGACCGATACTTGCAGCCGCACATCCTCAAAATCTCAATATTCGAATCTTCGCGAGCAGCCGAGACGCTTCGGCTCGAGGGTCATCTGGGCGGCCCTTGGGTGGATGAACTACGTCGTTCATGTGATCGAGTCCGGTCTGAGGGCAAGCAGCTCACACTCGATCTCTCCGGGGTGTCCTTCGTCGACCACGAGGGTGTGGGATTGCTGCGAGGCTTGAAACGCAGGAATGTCGAACTAAGAAATTGCTCACCGTTTGTTCAACTACGACTCGAAGAGGGCGGTTTGAAGTAGCCGGGTTCGGGCGACAACAAAGCCCGAAGAATGGAGATTGCCAGTGACTACCGTCGCCAATGCCTTAACAGAAATTTCGCACTTCCTGCCGTTGCCGCGACTTCTGATAATCGAAAAGCACAAGGCCATGCAAGCCAAGCTGCAGCAGCTCTTCGAGTCCGAGGGTTATGGGGTAAACATCGCTGACAAATGGGCGGAAGGTCACAACATGCTGCCGAACGCCCCGCCAGCCGTGCTCGTTCTTGACCTCGAGATGGCAGAGGGTAACCCTCGCCGACTTTTCGACGCGATGCGGCTCGCCCACGGTGATATTCCGATCATCGTCCTGGGTGGGTCTTCTTCGGTGATCGATCGCATCCTGTGTCTGGAAATGGGCGCTGACGATTATGTGCTGAAGCCGTTCAACGGAAGAGAACTCGTGGCGCGAGTGCGGGCTGCCTTGCGACGATCCGAACGCCACAACTCAGAGCTCCTCGCCTTTGACGAGGTGCAGATCGACTTTCGCAAGATGGAGGCCAGGCGCCTAGGCGCGCTCGTGTCTCTGACTGCCCAGGAGTTCAAGATTCTGAAATTCATGAGTCGCAATGTCGAACGCGCCATTTCTCGCGAGGAACTTCTCAACGAAGTTTGGGGTTATCACAGCTATCCGACGACTCGGACGGTCGATAATCACATTTTGAGGCTACGGCAAAAACTGGAACGACAACCGTCTGACCCAGTGCATTTCCTCACGGTTCATCGCGTGGGTTACAAATTCGTACCACATTTACCGGCAGATACTCGGCAATGAGCTGCATCTCGAGCATCACCCGGTCTTCGAGTGCTCGCCTCCTCCACAGCCACGTATCGTAGCTGGCCAATAACCGCACCTTATAAAATCTTGATCTCGCAAAACCCGGTTCTCCTGTTGACCGAGCCCCGGGGAGCAGGTTTGATGACCGAGTTCCCAGTCGCGTTTGCAGAACAGGGAAGCTTCATCAGTAGTAGATATTAAGGCAAGCGATCGCGCGCGCCGGCACTTCCTGGAATACCACGGCAGAGGAGTAAAATAAATGTTTTGTCCAAAAAACATTTGATAACAGCAGCAGCCGCCGTTGTGGAAAGTCTGAACTGAAGGTTCAAGGAGCTGTGGGAAAAGCGTCCTTTGCTTTTTCCACGTCAGGATGCCCCAGGAACGACCGCTGCCAACTCGCTCGCCTCATAGCATCCGCCGCGGTCAGCGCCGCATCGCAAAGCACTTTCCACGGCTGGCGCCCGCGTCAGGTCTAAAAGCTTTTTCGCTGTTACACACATACTGCTCTGGATTGTTGAATTCCTGCCGAAAGAACCTCAGCTAATCAAACACAAATTTCTTAACAAGTACCCCACGGCAGCGAAACCAGTTCCGAACACGAGATCTCCGTTTCGGCACGCATCTAGGTTCACCATCAGGATGACGAAGAATGACGCCGGCAGCTATTCCGGTGCGGAAGAACGCCACATCGGAGGCGTCCATCTTGATACTGCCAATTTCCTCTATATGCATCGCGAAGCCTAGTCAACGCGATCTATCTTTCGTCAAGCACGCGGTCGTCCCAGTTCTATGACCCCGACCATTGCCTCTGGATAAACAGGTGCTTCCTTCCACCAGAAACAGGAGATTACAAATATTCCAGCCAATCGCGGAGACGGGCAAAGTTCTCTTGCGGCACCTCCACCACTCATTGGCGGGAACTGAATGCCACAACTCATCTGCAACTACAGCCGCTTTTTTGGAAAAACCGCATTTATGTGAAGCGACCTTTCGCCGGCTTGTGGGTGCCGCATATGCAAAAGATTGCAGCTTCTACCATTTTGGAGCCTCGACGTCGAATTATTGATACGTGGGCACGTTCATAGCAGAAGAAATAGGTGTACACTAGGTGCCCGTTTCTGCATATCGAACGTTATTTCAGGAGAGGTGATGTGGAGGTGATTATGAGTCGCAAGCTAATTTCGTTTTGGTCCTGCGCCATTCTCGTGCTGTGCACCGTTGCGCCATCACTGTTGGCGCAGCAGCAAGCACAGCAACATACCATGGCGCCACGACTAAGAGCATATTCCTGGGCGAAGCCGGGTGCCAGCCGCGAGAGTGTGGATGCGACACTGAACACAGCGACCGGCGAGTCGGGCAAGACATTACCCCTGTGGACATTTTTCGTCGAGTCCACCCGGGACGGAAACGGCTACACCGGGGTGATGGTAGGGCGTAATCCATTCAATGGTGGCGGAAGCGTGAGTGTCCCAACGCAAATCATTCCCCTGATCATCAAAACGCGGGAGGTCGGCACTAAGGTCAACAGCACGACTAACGTAATTACAACCAAGCCGGGCGAGACGACATTTGATCCGACTGTTGCTGACACCGCGTGCTTGAGTGCGCCCAATGATGTTCCGCTAAAGCTTGTTCAGCAATCTCCGATTTTGAGGCCGGCCACGTTCGATTTTGGCGGAACGATCGTAGGCACCACGCAGTATGTCGACGCCTTTCAGCGGGCTAATTTCTGGAAGGTGGACGATCACAACACCTATCACGTACTGCTGAGTCCGGTACAGACTTTGGCTCCGATCGTCATAGAGGTTCCCAAAGCTGACGGCCTGGCTCTTTCAACCAGCGCCTTAGGGCCGCCATCGTTCTGTGCTCGCATGGGGATCGTTGACATTAACTGGTTTGACGCATACCTGGACAGCACAGTCATTCCAGCGCTGGCCGCCCAGGGTGTCAACCCATCTAAGTTCCCCATTTTCCTGGTGCACAATGTTGTGTGGGCCGCCGCCCCTATAACGAACCTTCTTGACTGCTGCTACCTCGGTTATCACGGGTACACGGGTCTCCCCATACAAACCTACTCGCCGCTAGATTTCGATAGCACTGGTTTGTTTCCCAGCGCCATCGAGGATACCGGGGTAATGT
>JAFATF010000184.1 GCA_019244045.1 Acidobacteriota bacterium | reverse complement strand
TTGCAGAAGGTGCCGAAGGATCCAACTCGCTGTATGACTCTTACGAGAACCAATGGTCTGCGGGACCGTCATTCCCTACCGTGACCGCCAACGGACAGACGCTGCAACTGCTGGCCTCGGACACCGGCGCCGCACTGCTACCCAACGGCCACATACTGACCTCTGCAGACACCTATGGCGAGGGCGCACCGACCAAGTTCTTCGAATTCGATGGGCGCAAGCTGATTCCGCAGCCCGACATCCCGGATTCTCCGATAGACGGCGGCTGCTTTTTTTTGGTGCTCCCGTCGGGTCAGATTCTGGAATTCGATGAGAACACCGATCTTGAAATCTACACGCCCCATCACCACGATGCCTATGGCGAGCGTCCCTGGTACGCGCCGTCGAAGCTTCATGTGCCGCGGGTGGTCTCGCCCGGCAATAGCTACCGCCTGAAGGGCGTGTACCTGAATGGCATTTCCCAGGGCGCGATGGAGGGCGACGACTTCCAGATGGCGACGAATTACCCACTGGTGCGCATTACCAATCTCCGGACACGACATGTTTTCTACAGTCGCACACATCATTTCAGCAGCATGGCCATCGCGAACCATGATCCGGTCACTGCGCGTTTCGACGTGCCTACCGACCAGGAGAAGGGCTTGAGCCTGCTGGAGGTCGTGACCAACGGCGTTGCGTCGGAACCGGTTCTGATTTCTGTCAATGAGCGGGCGAAGTAGCGTGCCTCGCGCGTTCGACGCCTTAGCGCCTCGCCCCCTTCCGCGTATGGACGATTCTACCCACAATGCTTTAGAAATTTGCCTTCAGCCCAAACTGGATGATTCTAGGCTGGGCTGTTCCGTAGGAGGTCGGTCCGTTATAGGACCCCGAACCTGCGGTCCCAGTTATTTGGCCCAACCCGCCGCTCACGCCGGCGGCAACATTGTTGCCCGGCAACCCGAAATTGACATTGTTAAAGGCATTGAAGAACTCTGCACGGAACGACAAAGACACGCGCTCACTCAGCTGCGTCCTCTTGATCAGCGCCAAATCGGTATCGAAAAACCTCGGTCCGCGCAGAGCGTTCTTCCGCGTATTGCCGAAGGTTCCGATGGCATTCAGGGTGAAATCATTGACGTTGAACCACTCCTGGATGCTCTGGCGATGGGAGCGGCCAGGAAGGACAGCATCGCCGATATTGGGCACGGTCAGATCGGCACGGTCTTCCCCGATTGCGCTGAAAGAGTTATCAACTCCGCTGAAAATGGTGAACGGAAGACCAGTCTGCCAATCAGCGATCGCCGTCAGCTGCCATCCGTTCAACAGCTTATCGGCAATTCTCTCGACATGGATATGGGGAATCTCGTAATCGCCGTTGATTTTGAAAACCTTGTTCAAATCGTCGGCCGAGGGGCCGTAATCGAATTTACGACCGCAGCTGCAGGTATTGGTATACATCGAGGCCAGTGAGCCTTGGGGCTGTGGGGCATAATCATCCATTGCCTTGGACCAGGCGAAGCTGGAAAGCAGCGAAAACCCGTGTCCGAACCGCTTTTCCGCCGTCAGCTGAAGTGCGTTGTAGTTGCTATTGACGCCAGAATTAATGGAAGCGACCGATCCAAAATTCGGATTCACGCGCCGCTGCTGAGTGTTGGCTAGGTTTTCCAGGGGCGATTCCGCCGGATTATAAATTGCGGGATTCAACTGCAGGAGTCCGCTCTCCTGGTCACCCGTTCCATAGAGCCGATGGCCGTCATTGCCAACGTAGGCGGCGCGCAGCAACCAGTTCGATCCGAAACCGCGTTCGACCGTCAGGTTCCAACCTAAGATCATGGGCAGGCGAAGGTGTGGATCCTGGATTTGCGAGAACGAAGGCGGCCCGGAAAAAGTTACATTAGAAGGAGGATTTCGCGGACCAAAGCTTGCCGGAAATGGGTTGGGCACACCGGCGCTGCCGTAGGGATCCGAGAGGCTTACATTGGTTAAGGTGAAAATTGGCGCGAAGGGCGGCACGCCCACAATTTGCTGATAGATGAGCGAATTGGGAGGCTCGTAATAATACCCTACACCTCCTCGTACGCTGGTCTTTCCATCCTTTGTGGCCTGGTAGGCAAAGCCAAATCTTGGACCAAGATTAAAGAGATTGTTAAAGATAGCCGCCTCCGGGCATCCGGGGTCGTGATGGCTGCCGCCGTAGAGCAGCCCCAGGGGAGCGTTGGGATAGCGCGCGGAGCGGGCAGCACCTGACTCAAAGCATGCGACTCTTCCCAGGCTGTCTTTGGAAGGAATAAACGGATCCCAACGAAGCCCGGCGCTAATCGTAAGGCGGGGCGTCGCTCTCCAGTCGTCGTGCACGAATGCGCTCCAGTTGATACCGGTAAAATTGAGATACAGTCCTCCACCCTGGATGAAGGTTTGGACGAAGCCAAGCTCAAAATCCGCCAGGCCGTTGCCGGTTAAGCTGCCGAAATCGAAAGTGCCGCCTTGCTGGAATGTGTTGCCCATGGGCTGCGTGAGGCGCTTCGCTTCGCCGCCAAATTGCAGTACATGCTTGCCCTTCGTCAGGGTGGCAATCTCACGCAGAGATTGATCTCCACGATTCCAGACTCCATAGTTGCCGCTGCCAAGACCAAATCCGCCGCTGATGCCAACGTTCAGCGACGCTATGTTCCCAGCTCCGTGAGTCGGGGGCACAGCTATTTTTGCGCCTGCATCGGCCATGGTGAACGGACTTGATGCGTATGTGGTGCCATCGATTTTGGTATATCCGTAATAACTGCCCAGCAAGAAATGTGGGGAGATGGTGTAGATATCGACCACGCTCACGTTGTGGTCAATCAAGGTTTCTGAGTTACCCGTCATCTGCAGGTAATCGGTGGTGGGGACGACCAGGGGCTGAGTGTAGTTCTGCTGGAAATAGTGGCCACTGAGATGGTGCTTGCCAAAATTGTAGTCCAGCTTAATCAAGTACTCGTTCGTGTTTTGCACCGTGGGAAGGCTGCTGAAATTGAATGCATTGCTCGATTGGCCGGGGATCGGATTGGGAAGCGGCACCCCCTTGAGAATGAAAGCGGCCACCGGGTTAACCGGTATCTGATTATTGGCGAACGGTGCTCCTGTCGTCGGGTTGACCAGCTGTACGGGTGAGGGCCCGGAAAGGAGCTCGGAAAAATTGCCGGTACGTTCGGCGGCATCAGGCACAAACTGGATCTGCCCGGCGTTGCTTGAGCTGAACCTGGTTCCCTGGTAGCTTCCGAAAAAAAACAGCCGGTTCTTTACGATGGGGCCTCCAATATCGCCTCCAAATTGATTTTGCTTGAGCGGACTCACACCGGTAGTGGAAAAGTAGTTTGCCGCATCGAGCACATTGTTACGTAGGAATTCGAACACCCCGCCGTGAATTGAATTGGTTCCCGCCTTCAGAGTTACATTGACCACTCCACCGAGAGCGTCGCCATAAACGGCGCTCATGTTGTCGCTAACTAGATTGAACTCCTGAATGGCGTCAGGGCTGGGAAAAGGCAGATTGGTGTTGATATAGGTATCGTTAAAATCGGCTCCGTCCAGTTGATAACTTACACCGTTTGCGGCGGCGGCATTAACCTTGGCATATTGCTCACTGGGAAAAACTCCTCCTTCGCAGTTTGCCGCGCAGTAATTGGCAGTCACATTCTGCGCGCCGGGGACAAGGAATACCAGCTGCTGCGCGTAACGCCCATTGAGCGGCAGCTCAACGACTTCCTTCTGCGTAATAAGTTGACCGACCGTTGCCGAATCCGTGGTCACCATCGAAGCATCGGCATTTACCGTAACCTGCTCTGTTACTGCGCCCAATTTCATCTGAACAGGCAGGTTTACCGACTGGCCGACCTGCAGCACGATCCCGCTTTGTACATAGGAAGTAAACCCGGGCATTGTGACGCTCATCCGGTAAGTGCCCACCGGCAGGCTGGGAAAGACGTATTCCCCTGAACTGTTGGTTGTCGTGTCATTCGTGTACGACGTCAGCTCATCGTTGACCGTTACTTTGGCGCCTCCCACTCCCGCCCCGGAAGGATCAACAACCGAGCCTGCGAGACGTGCCGTCGTGAATTGCGCCAGCATGGGGATGGTCAACCACGACACAAGCAAACATTCGCCTAAAAAGCGCAACCCACGATCCACTGCTCGGCTTGACATGGGAACAGGACCTCCGGAGACACAGATAGCATCAGGATTTTCCATCAACTAGCCCGCTCTTACCTGAGCTGTCAACCGATTTTCGATCGAAGGAATTTTTTTCGTGCAACCGGCTGGACGAGACTTGCTTAGCCGGAAAACGGGTGACACGGCACTCCGGCCAAATGAGCCTTGGACAATCGATCGATTTCTCTCGTCCATTCCTCGTAGGGATAAATCAGGTCTCGCTTGCGCGCGACCCAGCCGAGGACGTGTGTTTCTGCCTTGCTTGGGGTTCGGTCAGGATGTTCATGCTTTGCGCGCAATGGCATCGATTTCGACTTTAATGCCGTTCCACAGAACGGACTGAACGGTAGTTCGTGCAGGTCGAACTCCAGAAAAGAATTTTGAGTAGGTGCGATCGAAATCATCGAAATTCCGAATGTCAGCCAGATGACAAGTACACTTCACGACCTCCTGAAGACCGTAGCCTGCAGCTTCAAGGATTTTCCCAATGTGCGACAGCGTCAACCGTGTTTCGTCCTCGATCGAACCCCTCACTACTTCGCCGGTTCGGAGATCCAAAGGGCCTTGGCCGCTGATGAACAACCAGCCATCGACCTCGACACCCGCCGAATACGATCCAGTCGAAACAAGTTTGTCCGGGTGCTTGATTTCGCGCTTAGGCATGTCTTTCACCAACCTCTTTTTTGGTCTCACTCCAGGGGGCCGGCCAACAATGAACCTTGTGTGCAGAAAGGATGAGCCGAGCCGAGGCAGGTTCGCGCTTGGGCAGCTCACGCTCGTTTACTGTACCATTCACCGCTCGGCGTTGCGAAAACTTGCTTGCCCGGCAGGATTTCTGGGCATATTAAAACGATCCAGCAAGCTCAAAATCTTAACATTAAGAAATTGAATGTGCCTTGTTTCAGATTCGCGAAGGGTGCGGGTTGCTGATCGAACCTTGGCTCGCGAAAGAATCCCACGAGCCTCGAGGAGAAGCTTTTCAGCGTGATGGTATAACTCCATATTTTGCAGGCAAAAAACAATCTGGGGAAGAACTCCCTGATAAAGCTCATAGGCGCAATCCAGATCCCCACCTCTGGCCAGACGAAATGTGCGGGCGAGAATATCACTGATCGCAAGACCCGGCATGACGCCGCAAATGCCGGACCGAATGAGCTCAAGCATGAACATGCCGCCCCAGCCTTCAAGTACGCCCACCTCACCCGATGTCTCTTCGAGGATGGCTTCTACTTTTTCAGCCATGAGTGGTTCTTCCAGCTTTACGTACCGAAAATGAGGGTGAGCGCGATGAAGCTCAGCAACAAAACTGGCGCTCAGTGAGTTGCCACCGGGATTAAAGTCCTGGATGATCAAGGGAATATCGATAGCCTGGAGAATGCGATCAAAGTGCTTGACTAAGGCGCTGTCGTCGAGGGAAAAGATTCGGGGTACGGCACAGCATACGGCGGATGCCCCGTCGGCTTGCGCCTCACGGGCTGCGCAAGCCGCTTGCCGACTGGACGCGTAATTCACTTGGGCGACCACCGAGGCCCTGCTCTCGACATGCTCCACGGCAAAAACTACCGTCTGTTTCCTCTCCGCTTCGGCCAGCTTGTAGAATTCGCTGGCGTAAGCAGGAAGACAGATCGCTTCAACATGCGCAGCAACGGCGAAATCAAGTAAATTTCCCAGAGCTCCCCAGTCAATCTCCTCATCCGAATCGAAGGGTGTTGGAACGATCGGAACAATCCCGTTGATGGTGAAATTGCTCAATCCGATCTGTCTCCATTGCGCTGACAACACTCTGAATGCAAGAGGTCGTGAGTTTATTCTCAGTTGCACGCAGCCGGCAGCAGGCAAAAACCTGTTGCAAAGCTCGCCTGACCATAGCCTGTCGAGAACCGTTAGTGAAGATAGCAGCTTCCGCAGAAACTCGTAAATGAAAGATTCCTCCCTTAGCCGGCGCCGTCCAGCAAATTGGTCATATTTTTGCCACCCTAAGAGAATCTCGCTTGACCGGCAAATCACCATCCAGGAAAATTGGCGCTTCCCCGTGCTGACGCCAGTTGGTCATGGTGGCACGGCTGGCGCGAGGCGTCCGCGCGGGTTCGGCCCACGTGAGGTATTGTGCTCTAAGAGCCTGGCGATCTCGTCGCAAGAGCTGTGAACGAATTAAACAATGAAAGCCAGCCATTCCGGCCGTCGCGAGTTCCTTCTCGGCCTTGCTGCTACGACAGCGGCTGCGCCCGCAGGGGCAAGCGCCGAGTATCCGGCATCTGTTCGACTTCCCGCAGGAACTCATGACTCTTCCGATCCAAGACCTGCGCGACAGGTGGCGAACGTTCTAGATTTTGGGGCTGTGGGTGACGGCCGCACGCTTTCGACAGCCGCAATTCAAGCGGCAATTAACGCCTGTGCCGCTGCAGGTGGCGGCAAAGTCCTTGTTCCGCCCGGAAGGTATTTAACGGGCCCGATTTTCCTGAAGAGCAACCTGCAGTTTGAAGTGATGGCTGGCGCGACTTTGCTTGGCAGTACCAATTTCGCCGATTACCCGACCATTTCCGGGTGGTGGGAAGGCTTGGAACGCACCATTTATGCTTCCATGATCACCGGCATCGATCTTGAGAATGTAGCAATCACCGGCCGCGGCACTCTTGACGGCCAGGGAGCAGTGTGGCTCGAGGCATGGGGCAAGACCGAAGACCTACGACGGAGATTGGGACTTAAAGGGCGGGAGCCCGAGAATCCTCCCGGCTCACCTCTGCCTTGGCCGCGTCCGCGCGTCATCAATCTCTATCGCAGCCGCCAGGTGCAAATCAGAGGTCTTAGCATCCAAAATTCTCCCTCATGGACCGTTCACCCGGTGCTCTGCGAGGACGTTTACATCGACGGGATTACGATTCTTAACCCACCACACTCATGGAATACAGATGGCATTGATCCGGAGTCCTGTCGGAACGTGCGCATTGCCAGCTGCTACATCAGCACCGGGGATGATTGCATCATGCTGAAGTCTGGCTACAAGCAGATTCCCGGAAAACCCTTTCTCCCCACAGAGAACGTCGCGGTGACGAACTGCGCGTTTAACGCCGGAGGGTGCGGAGTGGGCATTGGTAGCGAAACCGCCGGGGGAGTGCGCAACGTTGCCATCAGCAATTGCGTATGTGACGGAACCACCTGCGGTCTCTACTTCCGGACTGCCCGTGGACGAGGCAACGTGGTGGAGAACGTGTCTGCAGTAAACGTCGTCATGCGCAACCTGGAGCAAACGGGAGTTGTCGTCAGCATGTTCTACGAAGATGAAGATCGGCTTACTGTTCATCCCGTTGACATACGCACCCCCATCTTCCGCAGTATTCATTGCAGTGACATTCTTTTGGATGGGGCAAAGACTGCGATCGTGATTGAAGGTTTGCCCGAGAGTCCGATTCAGCAGTTGTCATTGGAGAATATATTCGTGCGAACCGCAGAAGAAGGCATTTCCTGTTACCAGGTGCACGGGTTGAGCCTGAGCAACGCGGTGGTGAATGCCAACAGCGGGCCGGCGGTAAAGTGCAAGAATGTTCTGGATCTCGATCTCGTTCGTGTCCGGGCCGCGAACATAGACAGCAAAATGCCAGCCATGGTGGTTGAAGATGTACATGGGGCGATGGTCGAGTCCTGCTCGGCTCAAGAAAGCAGTCCGGCACTGGTCGAGGTTAAAGGAAAAGGCAACCGGGACATCATGCTTGCTATGAATCGCGTTTCGAACCACACGCAAGAGGTAGCCTTTGCAGACGGGGCGTCAGAACAAGCTGTCGTTAGGCGCATATAGTCGAGCGAGAGCCCATAAGCAGTAGCGCCCATTAACATTTCGGCATTGGAATCATCAGCATGCTCAGGCTGGTCAAAACAGGGGGCGAGCTCCTTGCTTGCTCCTCTACCTGATGATTGCCCGCGTTTCATGATCTTAGAAAAGGAGATTGCGTGAGGCTGTTGCAAGCGATTTCATTGATCGGCGGCGCACTCCCTCTTGCCCTATTCGGTTCTCTTAACGCTCAAACTACAGCTCATTCCGTCGAGAGTGTTCTCGAAGAGCGCATCCAGCCGCCTGCAGTTACTGCGCACCAGTTGCAAAGCTACCTGGCGAAACGGATCACCAAGCTATCCCTGCCCAACACTCAGGAGAAATGGTCTTCCGAGGCGGCCAGGATCCGCAAGCATGTCCTTGAGGATCTAGCTTTCCATGGCTGGCCGAGCGACTGGGTCGAGGCCAGGCCCCGCTTTCAGCAAACCGAGGTCATGGAAACGGACAAAGGATACCGCCTACGGAAATTCCGCTATGAGATTGTGCCGGGCTTTGAATCCGCCGCCCTTTTGTATGAACCGGAAAAGATTAATGGCAAAATTCCCGCGATCTTGAATGTCATCGGACACGAAGTTCAAGGAAATGCGGCGGAATACGAGCAAAAGCGTTGCATCAACTTCGCCAAGCGCGGAGTCTTCGCATTGAGCCTCTCTTGGGTAGGGTTTGGCGAACTCGCGCAGCCGGAGAATGGGCATGACTACGCGGCAGACCTCGATCTGGTAGGCGCCAACGCGCTGGGCTTCTTCTATCTTTCCATGCGGCGCGGGCTTGATTATCTAGCCAGCCTGCCCCAGGTCGATGTACGTCGACTCGGAGTCACAGGCTTGTCGGGAGGTGGATGGCAGACGACGGTATTGGGCGCGCTCGACCAGCGTGTTGCCGTTTCCGTGGAGGTAGCTGGCATAGGGGCGCTCGAGTCCAACCTTCTCCGTCCTCTGGACACGGATGAAATCGAGGAAAACGCAACCGACTTCGCTCAAAAGGAGGATTACCCCTTTTTGGTGGCCATCCGTGCTCCTCGTCCCACGCTGCTCATTCACAACGCGGAGGACGACTGCTGTTTTCGGGCAGCCCTGGTGAAACCTTACATCTATGATCAAGTCCGTCCCTTTTTCCAGTTGTTTGGTAAGGATGACGATTTGGGATGGTACGAGAATCGCGATCCGGGCACCCATAACTACCAGCTTGACAATCGTCAACAAGCCTATGACTTCTTTACCAAATACTTGGGTTTGCCTCTCAACGCACATGAAATACCAAGTGATAACGAGATCAGATCGGCAGAGCAGCTCAAGGTAGGTTTACCGCCGCAGAACCTGACCATCGTGGGTTTGGCCAGAAAATTGGCGAGCCAAGCGCCACGGACTGCAATTCCAACAGGCAGCGAGCGGGTATTGTGGATCAAGAGCCAGCGGGAACGCTTAAACAACGTGATTCGCTATGCGCCGCTCTCAGTTGAGAATGCCTGGCGGACAAACAATAGCAAGCATCTTGGGTTGGAAACTCTGTCCTATCGCTTTGATTTTTCAAACGGGCTGAGCGCGACAGGCATATGCCTGAGAGCCATTCGAGCGTTATCCAACGGCCCGGTTACGTTGGTGCTCGCCGATGCCGGCTACAAAGGCACCGGGGATATAGTTTCCGAACACGTGAATCGCGGTGAAAAGGTGTTGGCCCTCGATTTACTGTTCAACGGAGCCACGGCCCCAGAAAATCCAGCCGATTGGGAGATGTTGGTCGCTACCACGGGCGACCGCCCGCTGGGCCTCGAAGCCGAGCAATTATTGGCCATAGCAGAGTGGCTTCGGAAAAACGAGAATCACAGCATCAGCGTCGTAGCGGACGGGATTCGTAGCCAGGTAATTGCCGTGACCTCGGCAGCGCTCGAACCCACTGCCTTTCAGGCGATTGAGACCCGTCATTGGATGGGAAGCCTGGAGTACCTGCTGCGAAACGCAGTGCCTTTTCGCTCCGCTCCGGAACTTTTCTGCCTTGATCTGTATCGATATTTCGATCTAAAGCAACTCTCGGCCTTAGCGGACCCTACCGAAGTGAAGCCCGTAGGACTTGAATTCGTCCTCGAGAAAGCAAATACAAAGAAGTACGAGTGAAGGGGTCCCCATTTATCCGTGAAGCGAGATCTGATGTCGGGGCTCGCGTGCAAACTAAGTTGCATTGAATCGAGATCGTAGATGACCATTCATGACCTGGAAACTCCGGCCCTATTGATCGACGCGACTGTGCTCGATCGCAACCTGCGCACGATGGCTGAGTATTGCAGTGATCATACACTCGCGCTCCGGCCGCACACTAAGACGCACAAGATTCCCGAGATTGCCCGGCTGCAGTTGCAGCATGGAGCGGCAGGAATCACCGTGGCCAAGCTGGGAGAGGCGGAAGTAATGGCTGATGCCGGCATTACGGATATATTGATTGTTTACCCCTTGTGGGGAGAGAAAAAGTGGAAACGTCTGACCGATCTTGCCAGTCGCGGCAGAATTGCGGTGGCCGTCGATTCGCTTGTTGTAGCTGCCGGGGTCGCGCAAGCGGCCAAGGCCGCGGGAGTTGAGATTGGAATCAGGGCAGAATTCGACACCGGATTTCACCGCTGCGGCTGGGCGATAACGACCGATGCGATGGCCGAACTCGAAAAGATAATTGCACTTCCTGGACTGCGATGGGACGGGATATTGGTTTATCCCGGACACATTATGGGGAATCAGAACACGCGTGAGCGTGACATAGAGCATGAAAATAAGATCCTGGACGCGCTCTTCGAGCTACTCGATTCCGCCTCGATTCCGTATCCCGTCGTAAGCGGCGGAAACACGCCCGCAGCTTTTGCCAGCCATCGCTTCCACAGGCTGACGGAAATTCGCCCGGGTACGTACGTATTCAACGACCGCAATACCGTGGAGGCCGAATCGGCCGAATTCAACGATTGTGCATTGACGGTACTGGTGACCGTGGTTAGCACCAGTATTTCCGGACGAGCCATCCTCGATGCGGGTAGTAAGACCCTCTCTGCCGATGCGTTGCTCTCTGGTGATCGGCTGGGCTATGGCTACATCCTCCAGCATCCGGAATTCAAGCTGAAAGAGCTTTCAGAGGAGCATGGGCATCTAGGCATTCCAAATCATTCCCGGATCAGGATTGGCGACCGGCTTAGGGTGGTTCCGAATCACGTGTGTACCTGCATTAACCTGCATGACCGCGTCTACTTGGTGGAGGGGGAGCAGGTGATCGACGAGTGGAAAGTAGCAGCGCGCGGGAAAGTCGCCTGAGAGCGTGGTATGAGCAGAAAAGGAGGATAACCCAGCACACCATGCTTTTGCTTGATGAAAACCGACTATTTCCAGCCGATCCATCGACACGGGCCGTGGCCAGGAGGATTTACCTGAGTGTCTGCAGTTTGCCCATCCTCAGTCCACATGGGCACACTCAGGCTGCATGGTTCGCCCAGAACCATGCCTTCCCCAATCCCGCCCAGCTCTTGGTTCAGCCTGATCATTACATTTACCGCATGCTTTACAGTCAGGGTATTTCCTTTGAGGAGTTGGAAATCGCGCAGCCCGAGATCAAGAATCCGCGCAAGGTGTGGCACACATTGGCGGAGCATTATTATCTTTTTCGCGGCACGCCCACGCGAATATGGCTCGACTTTACGTTTCAGGAACTATTCGGGTTGAAGGAGCGCCTATCGGCGGAGATAGCCGATCTTTACTATGACACTATTTCCGAAAAACTAACCACGCCCGAATTCCTGCCGCGCGCTCTTTAGCGGCGCTTCAACATTGAGGTATTGGCAACAACAGATTCGCCTATCGACTCGCTCGAGGACCACCGCTTTATCCGTGACTCGGAATGGAAGGCGCACATCATTCCCACCTTTCGCCCTGATCCGCTTATTGATCCTGATTTCGCCAGCTTCCGCGAAAATATGGAAAAGCTGGGCCAGCAGACAGGTGAGGACACCACGAAGTGGAAAGGATATTTGCGAGCTCTTGAGACGGCCCGCAGCCGATTCAAGGCGCTAGGGTGCACCGCGACCGATCACGGACACCCTACGGCACGTACTGCGAATCTCTCGCCGCCAGATGCCTCGGATCTGTTCAGCCGCATACTGGCGGGACAGGCCTCTGGGGAGCAGCAGGAACTTTTTCGTGCCCAGATGCTCACGGAAATGGCACGCGTGAGCATCGAAGACGGACTGGTGATGCAGATTCACCCGGGCAGCGCGCGAAATCATAACCAGCAACTCTACCGACGGTACGGGCGAAACATCGGCGCCGATATTCCCACTCCGACGAATTACGTTGATCATCTGCGACCCTTGCTCGACCGCTTCGGCAATGAACAGAACCTTACCATTATTTTGTTCACTCTGGACGAATCGACATACAGTCGAGAGCTCGCCCCGCTGGCCGGGCACTACCCATGTTTGCGACTGGGCCTCCCTGGTGGTTCTACGATAGTCCGGAGGGCATGCTGCGGTTCCGCGAGCAGGTGATTGAAACAGCCGGGTTTTATAACACCGTAGGGTTTAACGACGACACTCGAGCATTTCTTTCGATCCCCGGGCGCCACGATACCGCCAGACGAATAGACTCTGCTTATTTGGCAAAGCTTGTCGTCGAGCACCGGTTGGACGAAGACGAAGCCAAGCGATTGGCGCACGATTTGGCTTACGACCTGGTGCATCGCGCCTACAGATTGTAATGACCGATTGCGGTGCCGGTCAGGGGCTGGCAGCGGGAGAACCACGAGTCGGCGGGTATTCGTTGCTCAGGGGACTACCAGGATCGGGCTCGCTGGACGATCTCCAAAATTCCTTTTTTTGCCGCCCTCCGAGAGACTCCGCCCCCGACCTCAACGTAGTGGCTACACCTCGCGCGTCACGGCGCAAAAGCATCATATGAGGTAAAGAAAGTCCAGGTCCTGATTGGCTAAGGTCGTTCAATCTATTGAACTAATATGAACAATTTGACTCTTTATGCGGCTTGACAGAGGTGCTAAGAGCATCTGTAATCTCGGCGGTAGCTTGCGCATGAACAAGGACAGACATTTTCTCCGCTGCTCCGACGAGGCCTCCCCTCCGAGGCTGCGGCGGCCGTGACATAGATGAGAGCAGCGATTGAGCTCTTCACTTAGAAAGTCGTCATTGACGGTCATCGAAGATGAAGAGTAGAAGCACCAGTGTACACCGCCAAACAGCAGGTTCGTTTTCGGAGTCGCCCCTGTGACATCACCCCCCTACATCATTTTGAGAGGCGGTACGATTGTTGATGGCACAGGTGCTAGACCCTTCCTAGGCGACGTTGCCATATCTGGCGCGCTGATTGTTTCTGTCGGCAACGACAAGAGCAGCGGTTTATCGACTGCAGGCAAGGCCGAGGCTGAAATCATAGAGTGCAAGGGACAGATCGTCGCCCCCGGGTTCATCGATGCTCATAGTCACTCCGACTTACAGATTTTGGAGAATCGCACCGAAAAGCTATTGCAAGGAGTGACTGCTGAAGTGGTAGGCAATTGTGGTTTCTCAGCCTACCCTCTGCCGAACGAGCCCCAAACATTGCGCGATTTTGCCAACGGTATCTTATGCGGAAATAACAGTTGGGGATGGCGTTCCGCCTCTGACTATCTTGCCAGCGCGAGGGAATCCAGCGTGGCGGCCGTAGTATCGCTGGTGGGACATGGCTCGCTGCGAATCAAAGTTGCTGGTAATACTACGAGAGCGTTCAGCAGCCGGGAACTTGACAGAATGGTGAGCCTGCTCGACGAACAGTTGCAGGAAGGCGCGACGGGTCTCTCCTCCGGGCTGATGTACGCTCCTGGCTCCGGAGCATCGGCGGAAGAATTGACCTCCCTCTGCCGCGTGGTCGCACGTAGAGGCGGCGTTTACGCAACTCATATGCGGAGCTACTCCGCTGGCCTCCTTCAGGCTGTTAACGAACAGATTTCGATCGCGGAAGCCGCGGAATGCCGTCTGCAGATCTCCCACCTGCAAGCCGCAGGGGAAGATCATTGGCCCTTACAGCAGCGCGCGATTGCGGCCATCGAGCATGCACTCGCACGCGGAGTTGATGTGGGTTTTGATGCATATCCTTGGCTGGCCGGCTCCACGGTGCTCACACAAGTGCTCCCCCAAAGTGCGCTCGAGGGCGGAATTTCCGAGCTCCTCTCACGACTGAGAGATCCGGTGCAACGTGAATCGATCCGGTATGAAGTCAGGCCCGAAGCACGCTGGAGTGGAGTCGTGATCACCTCAGTTGCGCACAATTCAGCCTCGTTGGTGGGAAGATCAATCGAGGAGATCGCAGATGAGAGAAGAATTGAACCAGAGAGTGCGGTGTTAGAACTTTTGTTGGAGCAGGAGGGGGATGTGACGATTGTGGAGCACTGCCAATCGATGGAAAATCTTCGTGCGCTACTCACCCACCCCTTGGCAACTGTCGTCACCGATGGCGTTTATACACGCGGACGTTCCCATCCGCGGCTGTATGGAACGTTTCCTCTCTTGCTTGGAGATATTGTCCGTGAACGCAAATGGTTAAGCTTGGAGGTAGCGGTTCACAAGATTACGGGAAAACCGGCAACAATCTTTCATTTGAAAGAACGTGGCCGGATTGCACCTGGTCACGTGGCCGACATAACAGTGTTCGATCCAGATTCCATCAATACAGCGGCGAGCTACGAAATGCCCGAGATTGCTCCTTCCGGAATCAGGTCAGTGTGGAGAGAGGGGAAGATGGTGATGAACAACGGTGTCGCAAGCTGAAAACAGAGGTAACTCGGAAGCTTCAGAAACATGCGTCGGGAAACGTAGGCTGAACTTGTATCTCAAATTTTGTTGTGGCAGCACAGGGGGCCAGATCTGTTGGCTGTGTCGCACAGCGGTTTCATTTGGGAGCACTAGGGATTGGCAACTGCGTCAGAGAAGGATGTTTATGATCAAAAAAAAATGCATGGCGATGCTGGCGATTGTCATCTGGTGCCAGCCGGGATATGCGGAGCATCGGCCGCTCTTGCCGCGCCCACAGCAGATTCGCTATGGAAACGGGCAAGTTGAACTGCGCGACGCGCAGATCGTGTTTGGCATGGCTCCGGAAGCGGCTGACCTTTTTACCGCCGCCCAGCTTGAACGCTGGATACGGGAGCAAACAGGACTGAGCCTGACCATCGTTTCCTACGGAAATAGGGGAGGCGGGAAATTATCGATCGTTTTCGACCGGGAAGGACCGAAGGATGAACCGCTCCCGCGGCCGGGAGAGCAGCCTGGACCGAACTCGCGGGAAGCCTTTGATCTGTCGGTGACAGAGCAGGGGGTGAAGATCCACGCGCGGTCTTCGGCCGGGATTTTTTGGGGAGCGCAGACGCTGCGCCAGCTCATGGAAGGGGAAGGTGCGCAGGCCGTGCTGCCGGTCGTCGAAATTCACGACTGGCCTGCAATGGCGTACCGCGGAACTATGGTGGACATCAGTCATGGCCCGCTGCCCAGAGAGAGTGAGATTGAGCGGCAGCTTGATTTTTTGGCGCGTTGGAAGGCGAACCAGTACTACCTCTACAGTGAAGACAGCATTGAGCTCGAGGGTTATCCATTGCTGAATGTGCGGGCGCGGCTCACGAAAGAAGAGGTGCGACGAATCGTGGCCTATGGACGCGAGCGGCACATTGACGTGATTCCCAACTTTGATCTATTCGGGCACCAGCATGACTTTTTCCGTATCGAAGAGTACTCGGAAATGTCAGATGAGCCGCATGGCACTGAGTTCGATGCTCGAAATCCGAAGGTGATGCCGCTCATGACCGATTGGGCGAACCAGTTTGCGGAGTTGTTCCCCAGTCCGTTCGTCAGCATTGGTTTTGATGAGACTTTCCAAATCGAAATGGCTACCCGTGCGCAAGGAGCGAACAACGAGCCTGCGGAATTGTTCGTGAAGCAGCTGACCGCCGTGGCGGGCCTGTTTGAAAAGCATGGGAAACATGTAATGGCCTGGGATGACATCGTGGTGAAGTACCCCCAGGTCATCCCGAAGCTTCCACCCGATCTGATTGCTGTCGCCTGGTACTACACTTCCGAGGATCCAACCTACAAGCGCTGGCTCGCTCCGTTAATCAGTCACCGCATTCCGCATTTTGTGCAGCCGGGACTCACCAGCTATGACGACATTGCTCCCGATTTCGACACCAGCTTCGAGAACATCGATACGTTCCTGGCAGCCGGGCGGCGCTCAGGAGCTTGGGGGCTGATTAATTCTGTTTGGGCTGACGACGCGCAGCTACTCATGCGCATGTCATGGCCGGGCATGGCATACGGAGCGGCGGCACCGTGGCAGTCCGATCCCATTAACCGCACCAACTTCTTCTCCGATTATGCGCGGCTGATGTATCCAGCAGCCGTCGCGGCGGATCTCGCCTCCGCTCTTAGCGATATGACAATAGCCCAAACGGATGCCAAGAAGTTACTTGGGGATCAATCGATGTTTGCCCTGTGGGAGGACCCGTTCTTCCCGACGTACTACAAGAAATTAGCTGGGCATCAGCAAGACCTTCACGAGACGCGCATGCATGCAGAGCAGGCGGAGACGGCTCTGTTTCATGCCAAGAGTCTCGGAGCAGATCCGGCAACCATAAACAGCCTCCTGATCGGCAGTGAGCTGCTCGATTATGCTGGAGAGAAATTCCAGACACCACTGGATCTGGGTGCGATCTGGGCTAAGGTCGGGCCGAAGCGACCTGACCCGGAGCGCTGGTGGAACGAGTGGGAATCGCAAGTCACCCATTATGATCACTCGTATGTCATTGATCTGATGGATCGCATTACGGATCTCAAGCCGGCATACCGTTCCGAGTGGCTGGAGGAATATGCGCCCTATCGACTGGGTGCGGCGCTGGGGCGGTGGGATGCGGAATACCAGTACTGGCGGGGTGTACACGAAAAGCTGCGTCACTTCAACGACAGCACACAAGCCGGGGATCCCCTGCCTCCGCTGGATCAGGTGATTGAGAGCCCGACTGCCTCTCGCGGCTCGGGCCAATGACAAAGTTGCCCGCGCGTGAACAAGAAGAACACGCGATGAACAAGATTGATCTCGAGCGCCGTTGCGCAATTATCACCGGCGGAGCGCAGGGGATCGGTTTCGCAATTGCCGAAAGGCTGCTGGTCTCAGGGGCATCCCTGTCGCTATGGGATGCCAACGAAGAGTTGTTGAAAACAGCCGGCGATAAGCTGAGCACAACCGGGAAAGTGCACATCTGTCCGCTTGATGTCAGCGACGCGGTAGCAGTCCAGCGCGCAACGGATCTGACCGAGCAGGCTCTGGGCGGAATCGACATTCTGGTGGCGAACGCAGGAATTGCGGGGCCTAACGCAAAATGTTGGGAGTATCCGCTGGATGCGTGGAAACAGGTGATCGAGGTCAATCTGAACGGTGTATTTTACTGCTGCCGGGCTGTGGTGCCGCTGATGCTAAAGCAGGGTTATGGCCGGATCGTAAATGTCGCCTCCGTCGCCGGCAAAGAAGGTAATCCGAATGCTTCGGCATACAGCGCATCCAAAGCAGGAGTTATCGCGCTAACCAAGTCATTGGGGAAAGAACTGGCGGGAACTAACATCGCGGTAAACTGCATAACGCCCGCCGCCGCCCGCACACGCCTCTTCGAGCAGATGACCGAGGAACATATCGCTTACATGCTCTCGAAGATACCGAGAGGCCGGTTCGTTGCGCTGGAAGAGATCGCCGCCATGGTGGCCTGGCTTGTATCGGAAGACAATTCATACACGACGGGCGCAACGTTCGACCTGAGCGGCGGTCGGGCCACATATTAGATTCATTGCCCTGCCGTGTTCGGCGCCATGCTGTCGGTTACCGGCAGATTGGGAACGGCAGCGTACTCGGTCAGTAGGCGGATGAAAGAACTGGGAACTCGCATGGCCTTGGGCGCGCAACTCAAACAAATCTTAGAAACGGCGCTGGGACGGTCCTTTCGAATTGCTCGCTCTGGGTTCAGTAGCAGGACTGTTCCTCGGGACCCAGGCTAGGTGCATCGTGGTCGGTATCGTTTAGCAGGCAACGCCTCGCAATCCACTAATCTTGATCGCAGCTGTTCTGAGCATGTCGCTACCGGGCCTGCCAGGGATATCGATACCCGCGCGGCGCGCTTTGTCGCTCGATCTCTCGATTTTGTTGCGCAAACAACCAGCGCAGAATTCTCCGCTCAAGGAACGGAAACGGTCAAGCATTCGAAATTAAGTGCCGAGCATGCTAACGCCCAAGGTGCTGAGCAAGAGCAATTCGACGTGCATGCACTTCGCGCTGCAGGGCCTGAAATGCGATCTCCCAGCGAGCAGAAGGCTATCAGCAATAGCCGATTCGCGAACCCAAGGTGTCGAACGAGAAGCATGGACCGAGGATGCATGACATCGCTGAGGAAGAATGCGAGAATTGCAGGGCTGCCTTACATCTTGCCTTGTCCATCTTCGACAAAGCCGACCGCGCGACGCCCTTGCCCTGCCTGTTCCTCCGCGTGCATCACTACGATGCTCTGGCGAAGCAAATTTGTTGCGGGGTGTGGCTGCTTCCATTCGGGCTTCTTGTTTACAGGTCGCGCTTCCCGCCTCGCATTCTCGGCCTCTGGCTGGTGCTCGCCTGTTTCGGCTACTGACCCCCTGGAGCTTTACACGCATGCGGACCAAGTCTCTAAGTACATTCAACCGCTTCTGCCCGGCGCGTGCGATAATGCTGTGGCTCCTCTTCGCAGGGGCGAAAGAGAGCTTGGCGGCAAGGAAATCCTTATTATGCGGCGCGTCTACATCCGATCGATAAGACCAGCCGACAGCCCCCTCTGGGAAATGATGCGGCGAGATTTGTGGCCTGATGGCGCTGAAGATCATGGCCCGGAGATTGCGCTGTTTTTTGGCGGCCATAACGTCACAGATCTTTCTGCCGTTTTGATCGCAGAAGATCGTACTGGCGAGATTGTAGGCTTTTCCGAGCTCTCGATTCGTGACGATGTACCCGGTCTAACTGGCATCAGAACTGGCTATGTGGAAGGGCTATACGTCTGCCCAGGGGCTCGCGACTGCGGTGTTGCCATGAAACTGCTTCGGGCGGCGCAACATTGGGCGCGTGAGCAGAGATGTGCCGCGTTTGCGAGCGACCGAGCCGGCCGCATCATAGTGAACAGAAGCTTCAGCGCCATAAATAATCGACTCCAATCAGTTGTTGGACTGTGTGGGATTCCCCGCCTAGGTTCAGTCCCGGCGTAGCGGAGCTACTTCAAGTTTTCCAAAAACTTTTTTTTGGCATCCTCTACATGTGCGGCCGAAGTTCTTCGAGTGTGGGCAATGTATCGCCATCTTTGAAACCGTGCAGCACGTCCCAAAGGTGGGTCTGTAAGCGTCGCCAATATTCGTGTTCGGCATTCCACCTCGCCATCACGCTGCCCAGGCGGTGGTCCGTGTATTCGCTCAGCCAAGCCGAACGGTAGGCCTCGCGCAGATCCAAGACACCATCCATCAGGTCCATAATGCGCCCGTGATTCCGTGCGCTCGACTCCCGACCCAGATAGAACTCCACGTCGGCATGGCTCGGATGGCTGCCGAGCGTATTGAAGTAGCTGGCCATTTCCAGTGCGTATATGTATTTCATTCCCGCGTAGTCCAACATCCGCGCCCCGACAACCAGGCTTGGAATAGAGTAGACGTCCTCCTTCAGGCCCAAAGCACGGGAGAGATGCTCCTCAGCATCTTCCGCCAAAAGCCGGGTGTTACGCAATGCTTCCCTCTGTGTAGCGAGATGCGCGAGCCGCTCCGGTGTCAGCGGATCATCCCACAGACGAAAGATGGTCTCCGCACCCAGAATTTCTTCGATAAGCTGCTGCGCTTTTGCCAAGCCTTCGAGCGCTGGCGCAACCTCGGCCGCTACCGGCGGGGAATAGAAAGATGCTGCGTAGTCGGTAAAAAAACGGGCGCGATTCATCGGCTCAGTCTGCCACGCTGCCGCGGCTCCGTAGGCCATCCCGGGCAGTGCGGTTCGGTAGAGCACCTGCGAAGCATCCGCCCAACCCGTATTCATCATGCCCAATGTGCCGTATTTGCGTGCATCGGCCAAAAACGTGTCGATGTTTTCGAAGGTCCGGATAAAGTCGGGCGTAATTTCATCCCAGCACCAAATGCCGGGTGCAAACACTTCCGGCACTTTCACTTGCGCGAACGGAGCCACAAAATCGCTGTAGTCCGGCAGAACATGATAGTGCCACGGTACCGCAATTATGTCCTTGGGTAGCTGTGAAAATAGCTCGGGGTACCTGCTAAAGATGCGCGCGCCGCTGTTTACATCAGCCCAGAACATCGGACGCTTGCCAAACTCTCGCACTAGCGCGGTTATGTTCTTCAATTGCTCGATGTAAAGCGTCTCCGGCTCCACTCCTCCGGCAGCTTTGCTATCGGCTTTCTCTAATTCCCAGGGCTCATCCATACCGACATGAAACCACGGACTGGGGAACAGTGCCGTAAGTTGCTCCACCCAGTCTTGCAACATGCTCTGTACCTGGCGGTTGCGTGGATTGATCTCGCCTCCGTGCGGCAGCGCAGCCAGATCCGCATACCGCTCCGTCCGAAATACGTCGTGCAGGTGACCATAGAGTTCGAGGCAAGGAACAATGTCGACGTGCCTTTCCCTGGCGTAATCAATGATTCGCTGGATCTGTGATTTTGTATAACGTGCTCCGGGATTGATCAGCGAATAACCGCGCAGCTCAATATTCGCTTCGCTGTAGAGATAGTACTGATTGGCTTTCCAGCGAGCGAGAAAATTAATTTGTCGCTTGATCTCGTCCTCGGTTGGCAGCGGTCCATGGCTGGTGTCCATCATGAAGCCGCGATAGGCGAGCGCGGGCCAGTCATGAATAACCACTTCCGGCAAGAAGCTTCCCCCAGCACCTTCTTCCACCAGCTGCCGGATGGTCTGCACCGCGTAATAGACGCCGGCTGAAGATCGTGCACGAATCTCGGCGCCGTTATTAGAAATGATCAACGTGTATGATTCCCGGGAATCCGTCCCCGTACGGTCGTCAGGGCCGGGCAATGCATCCACAGCACCCGACCGGTGGAACACGATGCCGTGAGCCGCAGTTCCACTGCTTACTACGGGCACGGATTCAGCGGTGATTTCTGCCAGCGCAGAGGCCAGCTCGTCAGCCGCGAAGCGGTCTTCTGGGGCCGCACTCGAACCGAATGAAATCGTAATGCCTTTGAGCGCGAGCCTTCCATTGCCATATTTAATCTGCCGCGGTCGGGGCACGAGTGGCTTGTGAGCAGCCAGCGAAGGTACCGCCGAAAGAGCCAGCAAACATGGCAGAAGTTGCACCCCAGAATTGCCCAAAGTACGCCAGCGGCGGCACAATGAAATGACTATGCAGAAGTTCATCAATGGATTGAACAGTGTTGAAACCTCGCGCCCGCAGATCCCCGTTCCACTGCCGTCGCTATTCACGGACATTGCATATCTTGCAAGGATCCTCCGACCTTTCAACCACCAAAAAGCATGCGAGAACCCTTTAGCACCAACTGAGAGTGCGCCTGGCTCTCCCGTCATCGACAACGCACCTCGGAGCATCTCCACGCCACCGTAAGACGCGAGCTATTTCAGAGCTTCCCTTGACTGTACAGGTCCCTAATGGTAACGCTTCTTGTGTGACACCAGGCGAAACAACTCTAACGGGGATTCTTTTAGGGTTTTGGACAGAATTATGCGCACGAGTTCATTAACCTTTCCTTTGATAAACGAACTGAGAGAAGGTTCTGCCTGTGGCGCAGACCCGCTCGACACCTGGTAAACACCTTGCCGGTGATCAGCTGTCTCGCATAGCTAATTGGCTGCGCGAACGCGAGCGCCACACTCTGCCAGATCATTATGTATCTTTCATCGATCACAATGAGTAAGTTTTCTTGTAGAGTTCGTTTCCGCGCGCCTCTTGCCTATACAATCCGGTGAGACAACGGAAGACCATCTGCTTCGAGCAATCATTGCCGGGCGGCAGTCGCTAGTGTCAGAGTCGTCTAACCCTACGGGACTTAGCCGCCGCTTTGAATTGCGCAAAGAATTCTGTTTCTCACCTTGGAGCGGTGGTGCGGGCGATCTGCTTCGCCAAGACAACCACTGAGTGCTATGTCTTTGGTCTGAAGGCTCTTCTCGCTAACCAACCTGGCGCTCCGTGGACTTGCGCTCCAGAAACACGCATCTTGAAGGGGATGGCGGTCAGGATCGCCGGCATGATCGGGTGGTAATGGAGCACACGAAGCTGCTCTGATGAAAAACCTCGACTCGCCCTTACTTCGCCAACTGCTTCTAACGAATTGCTTCTAGACTTTCGAAGTTTATCGCCGTTCGGACCAAATCCTTGGGGCAAAAACGCTCTGCCGAGAAGCGTGCTATCGGAATTGTATTATCCAGCTTATTGGACGATTTTTTTGAGACATTGATCGAATGTGATTGACAACGCCTTTGGGGGCCACTAGCTTCAACATCTATTCTGGACGCTCGAGAGACGCCAACAACGCTGAAGACGAGAGTGGGAAACTAGCTCGAGGGGAATGATCCCCAAAAGGAGGGGTCATGATACCCAACACTCCCAGGCCGGTCACTCGGCTTGGACGCGTCAACTGCCCCCTAATTTTTGCGCTGCTCGTTTTCAGTTACGCCGCCAGCGCTCAGGAAGTGACCGCGAGCTTAGCGGGCACAGTAAGAGATCCCGCAGGCGCGGTTGTTCCCGAGGCTGCTTTGGCAGCCACCAACAGAAATACCGGTGTAGTGACGCGAACGTCGTC
>JAFATF010000095.1 GCA_019244045.1 Acidobacteriota bacterium | reverse complement strand
CTAAGTGATACTCTCATAAAAATACCGAAACCCCACACTGCGCCTGGATTTCAGCTGATATTTTCTGTCGGATTATGACCGCACGGCTATCTCAACTTAGCGAAGTCAAAGGCCGGCGCATTGGTGAGCTGCTCCTTTGTTAGGTCGATGATGAATCTTGCCTCGGGGCCGACTCTAATCTGCTTCGATGGCACGGCTACCAGCTTGTCCCCGATCCCGAGAAACCCTCCCACCGAGAGGATGACGGCGGTTACAGTCGCATGATCGAGAGTGACCAGCACGTCTTCAATCTGGCCTATGGGTGTATCGCCCGTGTAGACCTTGCTGCCGATCAATTTGCTTGCCCTGGCGCTTCCTGCAAATGCCGCATCATCAATGCCAGGTATTGGCGTGGTCGCCTGCGCCTTTCCGGAATTCTCAGTTTGCGGCTGCTGAGCATGGGCAGATGCAACGGAGAGAAACACCATACATGCGGCAACCGTTTTGGTTCCCATCTATTTCCCCATGCAGTCCTAGTGATCATCCTAATCATAGATTTCGACATTGGCTACATTCGCTGTTGTCTAATGTCTCTAAAATATTACCTCGATTTAAAAGACGCAGGCAAGAAATGCGATTGAGGTCGATACCGATGCGGCCGAAGAGGATAAAGGCTCATGTTTTACGAGCGAGCGCCGCGCGAACTCTCTCGATACCAAACCGACCGACAAGTGCATCGATCGCGGCATCAGCATCATCAGGCACCCTGATAGTCCGTTTACGAAAGCCGGCCTCGATCGCCGCGGCGTTCGCGGACAGCTCGCCTTTCATGACGCGCTCGGCAAGGGCGGGATGGTCACGCTGCAGCCGGCGCAGTACATAGGTCGGGGAGTTGCCGCGACCGACTGTTACATCGTTACTACGGTCGAATGTATCGTTCTCGTTGCGTAGTTGCGTCGCTATTATCGGCATCTCAGCCCGGATCAGCGCCTGAACATCGGGAACGATGGTCGTGCGCTTTTGAATACCTGTCTCCATGACCGCGGCAGCTGCGGACAGCTCGCCTTTTACGACGCGCTCGCCCAAGTCTGGATGGTTCTGCTTCAACCGGCTGAGTTTGTAGGTCGCTGTATCGGAATGTGGAAAGTTCGCATCACGAACTCCTGCAGTATGCTGAGTGGGGCCGTGCTCAGCCGCTGCCAGCACCTCGGCGTGGATCAACGCTTGCACATCGAGAAACCGACGGGAGTACAGCAGCAGGTCATTAATGCTGCTCTCCAGCCCCTCCCAAAGGATGTGCGTTACGAAACTCTCGAATGTACGAAAAAGCTCCCCATTCCTGTCCCTACGCTGCTCCCATAACCGATCCTCGATCACCCGCCGCAGCACGCATGGCACCACATCAAACAGCTCTTTGCTGCCGTTACTGATCGCTTGCTGCAGGCTTTGAATCACATCATGCTGTGACATATTTCCTCCCAACTGGTCGCTGATCACCGACTTGCACCCAGCTCGGCTGCGAATTGCGACGCGAACAAAGCGGAGCGAGCAGAGTCCCCTGCTCAAGACGGGCGCTGAGCCGCCTACCGAAACTGGCTGGCGGCCTCGCGGTCGTAGCTCAGCACCCGCGGGGGCTTGCCCCCTGAGTGTGTCAGGGTTTTCGCCAGATTGATCTGAAGGCCGAGGATGTCATGGAAGCTCTCGGCTTCCTCAATCGTGAGGGTTTCCTCTCTGTCTTCGAGTATGATGGTGAGGCCGATGTCGCCGTCTTTGGCGTTAATGCCGATAGTGAAGTCAACCACTGCGGTCGTCCTGCGTGATCGAGCGCCATGTTCTCTATCAGGGCGCCGCGGCTTTGTCAGGGGGTTTGACGAGCAAGGGGTGTATGGAAAATCAGGTGGCTGGTTTACCTAGCAGCACCCCAGTAAAATTTCTTTGCGCGCCAGAAGCGGCACCAGTCCATCCTCCAGTCCATCTCCATCCAGATAGATCCTTTTGCATTCCCAATCTTAGATATTGCCATGCATCGACGGGTATAACCTCCTCTTCTTTTTTTTCGAGGTCATACGCTTTTGCAATTAAAGGCTTATCCCTTTGCGTCAGGTGACGGAAAGATCGCAGAATGGTGGATGACCTGGGATAACGTGACGATACTAAGGCGCGCAGCCACCTTCCTAGCGGTTGAGAGGAGCGGAAGCCCCAATCGATCAAGCAGGCCTTCCGATACCGGCTGCAGCCGCCCGAACACCGATTGGCGCAACAGGCCGGCCAGCCGATGGCGGCCGTTCTTGCCGGTACGCGCGTCAGCGAGCCTATCGGCCCCCGTGTCGGTCAGCCGCAGCGTGTCATCCAGCTCGCGATAAGCCAGCAGCCCAGCGTCGGAGTGATCGCCTAACCGCGGAATTGCAGCAGCAGACGCCGGTCGAAATCGAGCCTCAAAGCGCCCTTGTCCGCTTCACCCGTCAGGTCCGCCATCGCCATCTCGGTTGGTTCTCAATAAGGAACTGAATTTTATATGAAAACGATCTACGACGCGCTCAAAATTGCCGCGTCATCCGGCGAATGCGGGGCTATATATTTAACCCGTCATCAATCCGTCCGAACGAGGTTGAGTGCCCAAAATGGCCACGACCCGCCGCCTAGCCGCGATCCTCGCCGCTGATGTGGCGGGCTACTCTCGCCTAATGGGAGCTGATGAGGAAGGGATACACAAGCGCCTCAAAACGCATCTCGGGGAGCTGATCAATCCGAAGATCGCGCAGCATCGGGGCCGCGTGGTCAAGAACACCGGCGACGGCCTCTTGGCGGAGTTTGCGAGTGTTGTGGATGCGGTGCGGTGTGCTGTTGAGATCCAGCGCAGCATGGCTGATCGCAACTCAACTATTCCGGACGATCAGCGGATTGAGTTCCGTATTGGGGTCAATCTTGGTGACGTGATTGTCGAGGAGCATGACATTTTCGGTGACGGGGTGAATGTCGCCGCACGACTGGAGGCGCTGGCGAAGCCGGGCGGGATCTGTATCAGTCGAATGGTGCGGGACAATATCCGCGACAAGCTCGATTTCGGCTTCGAGGATCTGGGTGAGCAGCAGGTGAAGAACATCACCCGGCCGTTGCGCGTGTACCGGGTTCGGGACCCCGCTGAGCCCATCGAGCAGCGGTTGCCGGTCTCGCTCCTGCCGCT
>JAFATF010000638.1 GCA_019244045.1 Acidobacteriota bacterium | reverse complement strand
ACGCAGGAAAGATCAGCGCGCCATCGAGCGCATGATGGCTCTCGATGCGCGAGGGCTGTACCAGGTGGTAACCCGAGAAGGCATCAGTATGTGCGGTTATGGTCCGGCTGTGGCAATGCTGACAGCCGCCAACGTTCTGGGCGCCAGATCAGCCGAACTCGTCAAGTACGCAACTTCGGGCGATGTCTCCGGAGACCGCGACACGGTCGTGGGATATGCAGGGATTGCCGTCTCCTAAACTGCAGCGCTTGACCTCCTTACCTATGACTGCTCGGACCGCTCGCATGTCCGCTCGACGAAGCAGCATGGCCCGTGCTCGCTGAACCCCAGTGCCCGCCGCCCGCCGGCATAGTCATGCCACGACCACCACGGGGGACCGGGGTGGCGGTCATGGCTGCGCCCCTTACGCCACCGGGCAGCCCAATCCTCGCCTGTCCGTGGCTTTGGAAGGCGCGGTTGGCCCTGCCCAGATTTTCCACCCCGCGGGGTATCCCAATACCCGCCAGGGGCGCATCGAGCACCAGCTTCGACCCAGCTCTCGTGCCCGCCGCCAGCGTTGATGAAGTCGGACCCCGACCGACACGAACCATCCCAGGTTGATTTATAACCGGAGGACGTGGAGGAACATAGTTGCGAGGCGGATTAATGACGGCAGGTATGCGATTCCACACTACCCAATTAGTCCCGGGCTGCCACATCCAGCCGTAGGAAGGCACGAAAAGCCAGCTTCCGGAGTGATAGGGCATCCAACCCCAGGGATAGGCGGAAACCCAGGAGTAACCAAACCCGGGATATAACATCCAGGCACCGTCCATATATGGATTCCAGCCCATGCCGATGAAATACGGCTGCCAGCAGAGACCGTACCCGGGGACAGTCATGTAATTGCCGTAGTAGTTCAGATCGCTTAAGCCGTAACTATAAGGAGAACTGTAGGCGGTAGAAGCCTCGTAGCGTTGGTGATATTGCTCCTCGTGCTTATCCCAAGCATCGAGGGGATCCTGTTCTACTTTCTTGGCTACGCTGTACTGATCTTCGCTAAGATCAAAGGTTACAGTCTGTTTTTTGGATAACTTTATCTCCCCGGCAGGACCGTCCACTTGGACCTCGCCGTCGAAGACGGCAAGTTCGGCAGTAGACTCCCCCACCTTCACTCGCAAGTGGGCAGCATGCGTGAGCGTTGTTTTCTCGTGCGCAAAGGTGACGGTGAACTCATCATCTCTCTTGCCGGCGAAATAGACGTAGGCCTCGCCCGATTCGACATCAACCGTTGAAATCTTCCCCCCGGAATCGCGTAGAGTCAGTTCGGTGAACTCGAGCATGGTCTTCGGAACCAGATGCATGAGGGTATTGTCTTCGAACTCGACTTCCGCACGGCCATCATCCCCCGCCTTGAGCTTCACGCCTTCGGTAATGGGCATATTCAGGAAAGCTTTCTCGAATCCCTGCCCTGTTCCGCGATCGATCTGAACCGACCCTTCGACATCGCTCAACCGCACTATGCGGACGTTCGACTCCGCAAAAGCCGTTAGGGCAACCAAAAGCGGGACCAAGATGGCCAACCAGAGGAGCGACGTACTCACGCTCTGTTTCATAGGTATTCTCCCGGGTATCTTATTTTATTAGAAGACCGCTCGTGCAGTTTAGTTGCTGCTCCGTGCGCGGAGGGCGGCTCTGAGCTCGAAGAGAGTCGCCCTGGTGCCCACCTGTTCGGCCAGCCAGAGTCATTCTCACCTAGAAGCGACCAGGTAGAAGCCGACATTGCAAGGATTAAGTCGCTGATATTAAACCGTCTCCTTCTACTCTCGACAGCAAGTTCGTATTCAGCAGCACGGTTTGCCTCGCGAGCGACCGAAACTTATGCCAATTCACTCACCAACAGGGATCCGTGAGGCGTTTTGACATGCATGCGGCAATAGTATCGCCAGCGGGCACCGGTCACGCGTCAATGGGAAAAACCGCTGATAAGGGCCAAAGGCGCTCCCCACCTGTCGGTAGTGGCAGTTTCATAGCTCGACGGTCACGCGGGGGGCACGATTGCTGGTCCGAAGATGCTCCCGGCTCGCAACACGGCTATGCCTATCAGTGGGCCACTACCCTCATCGCAGCCTTACGGACAGCGCTTCATCAATGGACTACGGGAACCAACAGTGAATGTCTTGGGCACCTCGTACTAAGACATTCCATAGATGGCACACCTGAGCCGAACATCGCCGTGGCACTCTGTCGGGCCCACGCCGCCATGTCGCCAAAAGACGTATCGGCATCATTGACGAGAGTGTGCCATTTCCTTCCAAGAAGATGATTTCAATTTCACGTCTCAAGGAGACTGATGAAGGTATAAGAATAGGGACATTCCACTCGCTGACCAGCCGCCGATTGGGAGCGCGCCTAAATTCACTATTGTCTTGCAACCGCGAGCATTGACCGACCAACAAGGCGGTCGCTCATTACCCGCCGCACCAGTTCCACCCTCCAATATTGGGCTGGTGAAGCGGACCTTGTCGAGGTTCTTGCATGGAAAGGCGGCACAAGCCGAGGTCAACCTCTCGGGCCAGGGGCAATAGCTCAGCAGAAGGGCGGGAAGGAGTGCGGCTTGTGCTCTGGGTCGGTCTTGGCTGCCTCACTCAGCTGCTCGGGAATTCTTGGCCTTCTCGAGCAGGCGCTCAGCGCGGGCTCGAGTTACGTTCATTACCGAGGAGTCGCCCACAATTTTCTTAAGGATGGGGGCAACGGCTTCGACGTCAACGAGCTCGTTCTGGTCCGCTTGCTGCTCCATGCCCTTCAACTCTTCATCGAGCGCGAGCTTCTGATACTGATAGGCCTGGCTGAGACGGCGGCCGTACTCGAGCGTCGTACTCAGGCGTTGAAACAGCGCCGTGAGCTGCTGCACGGCAGAATTGGTGGTGTAGTTGTACTTGGCCTCTGTGCTCCGCCGCGAATCTTTATAACGCAAGGTTTTCACGCCGGTGTTGGCCATGTTATGCCGCGTGTCGTCCAACTTGCCGGAAAAGTAATTGGCGCGGGCGGCGAGGTCGAAAATGCGATCGCGGGTGGCTGGGGAGAGCGTGAAGCCATAATGGTAAGGCTGGTCGGAGACAGAGGTTGTTTCCGAATCCGCCTGCGACTCAGGCTTGGGGAGCCCGGAGGTGTAACTGGCATTGCCCGAGGTATCGATCACAATTGAATAATGATCGGGAGTTGATTGGGGAAAATCGAGGGTGAAGCTGACGGTCGCCTGAGGAGGCTCACTGGCTTTTGAGGAAAGCAGGCTGCTCGCCAGCAAACAAACGAGAAGAGCTGGCCGTATGCGGTGCATTTGCAGCTGATTGTAAACAATCGCGAGCAACTTTTGTTCGTCAGTGGGCCGCGGCGCCCTGGTGCTGGAGCGTGGCGGCGGTATGCAGGTGACAGATGGCAATGGCCAAGGCGTCGGCGGCATCAGCGGTAGCCGGAGGAGCCTGGAGACGAAGCAGACGCGTAACCATGTGCTGCACTTGTAACTTGTCAGCTTTGCCGTACCCAACCACGGCAGATTTGATCGCGAGCGGCGCATATTCGGAGACAGGCAATCCGGCGCAGGAGGCGGCCAGCATGGCGACTCCACGGACCTGGCCCAGCTTCAGGGCGGACTTCACATTGACAGCATAGAAAATGTCCTCGATGGAAACGTGATCGGGATGGTGTTCGTGAATGATCGCTTCCAGCGCCTCGACGATTTTTCCGAGGCGCTGCGGCATGGGATCTCGGCGAGAGAGTTTGATTGCGCCCGAGGTACAACAGCGCAGTTCTCCATTCGAGAGCATTTCGACTACGCCGTAGCCGGTGTATTCGGTGCCGCAGTCAATCCCCAAGACCCGCATGGGGGGAGTTTACCTCACACCGCGCTGCCTCGGTACTCCCCGAATTGGTGCTTGGCGGTCCCGCAATTCCATGGTTCGGGGCTTGGTTTAGCTCGCTAGTTGCTGCGCTCGCTCGGCGTACGTACGGTTTGATCAGCTCGTTTGCTGCAATGCCGTCATGATCATTGCTAGCAGGTGACAAGAACCTCTTTCAAAGCTTAGTTATATTGAACGCACCGCAGCGGGGGATCGCGTTAGCCGGGTCAACAACAGCCGCGAGTGTTGAACGTTGATTGCCTAACAGCATCGCTGGCGCCTTGAATCGAGAGCGGCGCGTTCGCGAAGAAAGGCGGCATAGACTTTGGCTGAAGAACGCATCTGATGTCGCGCCAGATAGCGAACATAAGCGGACTCGTCGAAGATTTCACGCAGAACGGCCAGCCAGAGAGATGCTGCATACTTGAACCGTTCGCAAAGCCAGGAATTCCTCACGTCTGCTCCTCCATAGCCAAGCGGGTTGTGACAAACGGTGCCTCTTTGACCCCCGGCTGCTTGCGACCGGTGAGTACCTCGAACCACTGGCGACTCGCTTCGATCACAATGAGGGTCACCATCAGTATCAGCAGTCCGGTCATGATGGCGTCAAGGCGGAAATTAAAAATCAGGCGGGCGTTTGCTCCCGAGGCAGCCAGCTGGCGTGCCTGCGAGAGGAAGCCAATGCGCGGATTGCGATCGAAAATCTTGTCGTAAGCCGCGGTAAAGTTCACGGCTACGAGCCAGACAAGCGGAACCAGGGTGATCGGTATGTAGCGGGTTTGGCGCTTCTTGACCAGGATGGTAGTGGCCACGCAGAAGGCGACCACGGCCAACAATTGATTGGCGATGCCGAACAGTGGCCACAAAGAATTGATTCCGCCCAGTGGGTCTCTGACTCCCTGCCAAAGGAAATAGCCCCAGGCTGCCACCATGAGCGCGCTCGTAAGCAGCACGCTGGGGTAGGCGCTGGTTCGGCCGAGCGGTTTGCAGATATGGCCGAGAGCCTCTTGCAGCATGAATCGGCCCACCCGGGTTCCGGCATCCAGAATTGACAATATGAAGAGCGCTTCGAACATGATGGCAAAGTGGTACCAGACGGCGAGGACGGTCGGACCGCCGAGAGTGGTTGCGAAAATGTGTGCCATGCCGACCGCGAAGGCCGGTGCGCCACCGGTGCGGTTGTAGAGTGTCTGTTCGCCGACCGCCAGGGCGAGCGACTGCATCTCGGAGGCACTGACCGGGAACCCCCATCGGCTGATCGTGGCAGCGGCTGTGTCCGGGGTTTGGCCAACAACCGCGGCAGGGCTATTGATAGCAAAGTAGATTCCCGGCTGGAGGACACAAGCGGCAATGGTAGCCATAATGGCAACCATGGCTTCGGCGAGCATGGCACCATATCCCACGAGACGTGCTTCGGTTTCACGAGTGATCAGTTTGGGCGTTGTGCCACTCGCAATCAAGGAATGGAACCCGCTAATGGCTCCGCAGGCAATGGTGAAAAATGCAAAAGGAAACACTCTACCCGCAAGCACCGGCCCGGTCCCATCGGTGAAGCGAGTGAGAGCCGGCATATGCAGGGTGGGATGGATGGCCACGATGCCGAGCGCGAGCAGGCCGATTGTGCCCAGCTTGACGAAGGTGCTCAGATAGTCGCGCGGCGCAAGCAAGAGCCAAACCGGTAGGGCGGACGCAGCAAAGCCGTAGGCGATGATCAGAAGTGCCAGTGTCGCTGCGGAGAGCGTAAAAAGCGGGGCCAAGATAGCGTTATGCGAAGCCCATTGCCCTCCCCAGATTGAGAGCATCACCAAAATGAAGCCGAGCAGAGAGGTTTCAAGAACTTTGCCGGGGCGCAGGTGGCGCAGGTAAATTCCCATGAGCAAGGCTATGGGCAGGGTCATCGCGATGGTGAATGTGCCCCAGGGGCTCGACTTCAGGGCGTTCACGACAATCAGCGCGGTCGCTCCGAGCAGAATAACGATGATGCTGATGACGGCCGAGTAGGCAACCACTCCGCCGACCTGGCCGACTTCATCTTTGGCCATCTCGGTCATGGACTTCCCATCCCGGCGTAGCGAGAAAGCCAAGATCACGAAATCCTGGATGCAGCCGCCGAGCACCGCACCGGCGAGAATCCACAGGGTTCCCGGAAGGTATCCGAATTGCGCCGCCAGCACCGGACCAATAAGCGGGCCCGGTCCTGCGATGGCGGCGAAATGGTGCCCGAAGACCACCCACTTGTTGGTGGGAATAAAGTCGCGGCCATTTTCGAGGCGCTCGGCGGGGGTGGCGCGGAGTGCCTGCAGTGCGAGGACCTGGGCAGCCACAAATTTGCTGTAAAAGCGATATGCGAGCGCAAAGATGCATAAAGCGGCCATGATCAGCCATATGGCATTGATCTGCTCTCTGCGATTGAGCGCAATCGACGCGGTGG
>JAFATF010000515.1 GCA_019244045.1 Acidobacteriota bacterium | reverse complement strand
TGCCGCGCTGGATTTTCTCGGGGGTTTAGCGAACCGGCGGCAGACAATAACCTGCATCACACGATTGCGTTTGGATGCACAGCTCTATGCTCCGGCCCCTCCTCGCTACCGAGGACAGATCGGTCGACCGAGACGGAAAGGGGAACGCTTGCCGAGTTTGCGACAGCGCATCATCGATCCCCAAACTCGGTGGCGGAGCATCACGGTTCCTCACTGGTATAGGGCTGGTCCCCGCACCCTCCAGGTCGCTACCGGTACCGCGGTTTGGTATCGAGTCAGTTTGCCGGTCGTGCCTCTCCGCTGGGTGCTGATTCGTGATCCCCAGCAGCAATTCCGAACCCAAGCGTTGCTGTGTACGGATCGAGAGATAGAGCCTGCGCAGATCGTACAGTGGTTCGTCTTGCGTTGGCAACTAGAGACCACGTACGCCGAGGTGCGCGCTCATCTCGGCTTAGAAAGCCAGCGCCAATGGAGTGATCTGGCCATTGCCCGCACCACCCCTTGCTTGTTGGCGTTGTTTTCGCTCGTGACTCTGCTGGCCAGCAAATTGCACCAGAGAGGAAAGCTGCCGCTCCGGTCATTAGCCTGGTACCGCAAGCCACAACTGACCTTTTCCGACACCATCGCCGCCGTACGACAACAGTTATGGAGCAATTTGCCTTTTCCATGGTCTCCCAAAAAGCGAGACCAAACAAAAATTCCACGCTTCTTCTTTAGGCATTTAACCGAGGCGCTTTGCTATGCCGCTTGATGGATAAAGTCCAGCTAAGCAGTCTGGCATGGCGGTCGCTTAAGAGGACCCCAGTTGGATGGCGTGAAACTGTCAGGACTGGCGGCACGAGGTCGAAAAATCTCTTTTTCTGAGCTGGACACTTTTTTCAAATTTTCAATCTTCCGAGGAAATTTGGAGACTTAGCGTTCTCCATTCACAAACATTGGAGGCAAGAAATATTTTAATTCCCTGAGTTCTGGCAGCTTCGCCCGTACTGGCTTGAGAAAGTAGAAGATAGAATTCGCCACCAGTGTCAAGGTCGGGTTAAGGCCCAGTACAGCGTGACCCCTAGAGGCAACAGAATCCGTCCGCCTTCGGGCGGAGCTTAGAGCCCGAGACCCTCGACGGCATTGTCGCGGAACAGTTGCCCGTCATTAATGTAGCGCCGAACTGATTCTGAAATTTTGTGGCCCGTCTGCCTCATAATGGACCGTTCGCTTTTGCCATGAGCCGCTGCTGAAACGGCCAGCCCGGCTCGGAGACTGTGAGCCGCGAAACGGAGTGGATCAAAGCCGAGTTGCTCGACGTATTGCTTCACGACCAGCGCGACGGCTTCGCCGGAGAGGCGTCCGGGCAAAATCTGCCCATGGCGGTTCACCTGACGGAAAACCGGGCCACTTTGAATGCCCGATGCCGAGAGCCAGTCCTGGAGAGCACGGACGGGACAGGTGCTGCCGGTGCCGTACGGAATGCCGATCACGCGACCTTCGCTCACCTGATCGGTTTGACTGCGGCGAATGGCCACGACTAGGCCTTCCGCCGTGGTCTCAAAGTCGGTTGTGTTCAGCGCCACCAGTTCCGAGCGCCGGAAAGCGCCCGCGAAACCGAGCAGCAACAGGCAGCGGTTGCGCGTGCCGATCAAAGTATTGGGTAAAGCTTGAATGATGCCTTTCAGATCATCCACCATCACCGGCTTTTTACGCGTCACGGCGATACCCAGTTCGCGGCGCAAGCCGCCAAGAAACTGCCGGACCAGGGGCGCGTGAGTGGGCGACCGCAGGCCGAGGTGGAGGTGAATCTTGGCGAGGGCAGAAAACTTGCGTTGGATCGTGGACACCTTGCGTTCCCCGTTCTTGGTGAGGTCGGTGGCAAATAGGATTACGGTGTCGGGGGTGGCCGGCAAAGCTCGAAGCTGATGCTCGTAACACCAGGCGCAGAACTGATGCCAGTCGAGCAGATAATGGTGAACGGTGGCTCGGGCGCGAATGGCTCGGAAGCTGTCTTCGGCCAAGGCGCGTAGCTGATCCAAAGTGAGATTGCCGCTGGGTCGCTGGATCAGTGCTTGGACTTCCTGTCGGTCGAGCGGAAAGGCCATCTCGGTCCTACTGTAGCGAAACCACGATGATTTGCAAAGAGTTATGCTTGTCAACTTCTGCAAATTGGAATAGGTCAGCAGCCCTTTGTAACCTCTGCTCGCCGCCTTTAGGCGGCGTCACCCCGCTGGCGTAAGGCCTCCGTTTTCTGCTCAGCCAGCGGTTCCCTGTGGAGGTACTGCATGGCTTCGATCCAAGTCTCGTCCAGTTCGACGGCCAGCGCTCGCACTAAGCGCAAGCACGCGGCCGTGTTCGGAAAGATGCGCACCCCCAGCGTTCTGCGTTTGATCTCTTCCCTCAATCGCTCCAGCAGGTTGGTGGACTTCCTATTCTTGTGGTGCTGTGGTGGCAAACGGTAAAAACTGAGTGTTTCTTCGATATTCTCTTCCCCCCAGGCACATAGCTTGGGATAACGGTTTCCCCATTTGCTCAGCCAAGCGGCCCAGTCCCGCCGTGCTTCTTGTGCGTCACGCCGATCATAGAGCCAACG
>JAFATF010000376.1 GCA_019244045.1 Acidobacteriota bacterium | reverse complement strand
GACATGTTAGCCCCCAATGATCTGATCCAGGCTCACCCAAAAGGTGAAGAGAAAAAAGTCTCCAACTTAGCCACAGATGACCCTATCACCGTGGATACCTACGCCGGAAAAATCCAGGTGCGTTGGGAACCCGAGGCTGCGGTCAGTGCTCTGGGCCAGATGCCATTTTTCATTGAGTTTCTGAAGACCGCGGGGTTATTTGACCGCTGGGTGGAAGATTGTCCGGCGCACTATCGCAGCCCCAACGCGCCCCGCAAGCGCGATGTGCTGGGGACGATTCTGCTGTCGGTGCTGGCCGGGCATTGGAGATATGCGCACATCTCCTCGGTGCGTGGAGACGGGGTCAACCCTGGATTGCTGGGGATGAAGAAGGTGGTCAGTGAAGACGCCGTGCGACGGATGTTGCTGCAAGCGGGAAAACAGAAGGGGGAATGGGAATCATGGCTGACGCAGCATCTGCGCGCCAGTTATGAGCCGTTGTTGGTCGAGCCTTGGATACTGGATGTAGACTCCACGGTGAAGCCCTTGTATGGGCATCAGGAAGATGCCAAGGTGGGCTACAACCCACAAAAGCCGGGGCGGCCTTCGCATGTGTATCACAGTTATTTTATCGGCAGCTTACGTTTAGTGTTGGATGTGGAAGTACAAGCCGGGAATCAAACGGCGGCCAGCTATGGGCAGCCGGGATTATGGAAGTTTATCGATGGGCTGCCGGTTGCGTCTCGTCCGGCCCTGATGCGCGGCGATTGTCAATGGGGCTCGGAGAAGATGATGCAGGCCTGTGAGCAACGGCAGTTGTACTATCTGTTCAAGCTGCGGCAGACCAAGAATGTGCATGGCTTAATAGAGCGTTGGATCCAGAAGCCAGGATGGGCGGCGGCGGGACAAGGTTGGGAAGGAGTGGATTGCAGGTTGCAGTTGCAGGGATGGAGTCGGGAGCGGCGGGTGGTGTTGTTGCGACGGCCGCTGCGGAACAGGGCGGAGTCGAGCGGGGAAGCACCGCAGACCGCGCAACTGCGGTTGAAGGGAACGGAGTTAATTCACCAAGGGGTGGTGTACGAATATGCCGTGCTGGTGACTTCGCTGCCCGGGGAGGTGCTCAGCATCGCCCAACTGTATCGCGATCGGGGCGATGGTGAGAACAACTATGACGAGTTGAAAAATCAATGGGGTTGGTGCGGTTTTACCACTCAGGATCGGGACCGCTGTGCCCTCATGGCGCGCATCATCGCGCTGATCTATAACTGGTGGACGCTGTATACCCGCCTGGTAACTCCCGACAAACATGCTGAAGCCATTACTTCACGGCCCCTGTTATTGCACGCCATTGCCCGGCAGACGCGGCATAGCCAGCAAATCAGGGTTAGCATTACCAGCACCCATGCTCAATCGGCCAAGATGGCTGAGGCGGTGAAGGCGGTGAGTGGTTTTCTTCATTGGGTGAAGACAACTGCGGAGCAGTTGTCTTCCCTGGAGCGTTGGAAAATAATTCTGAGTCGGGCCTTTTCAAAATACTTACACGGAAAGGGTCTTGGCGGAGTTGCCAGACTCGTTGCTACGCCTACTTAACTGCCGTTTTTAGGTTGATACGTTTGGAACTACTTGGTTGAGGCCCAGCTTTCAGGGTCTCCTGTTGTTAATGAAGATGAGGAAATACGCAAATAGTTTGCTGCTGGTTTGGATTTTTTACGTGGCCGACGACTGCGACAACAGAGAATATTTGCGAGAAACCGGGCTAAATTAAGACACGAAATACCGGTCCAACGCTCCGTTCGCTCAGGCAAAACTGAGGGCTTGTTAAGAGGATCAGCTATTTAGAGCTTCCTAACCCAACGTACATCATCCAGCTTCTGCCAGGCTGACTTCGGCGGGGCTCTCAGAGGCTTGCTTTCCCGGCAGTGGCATTGCCCTTATCACTAGCACCAGGAGCGAGGCAAGCACGGCCAGCATCGCGCTTCCATAAAACACCCAATTCCAATTGCCGAATTTTTGAAAGAGCTTGGCGGCCACCCAACCTGCCAGAATGGCAGCCACGCCTTTGGCCATGTAGAGAAAGCCATAGTTAGAGGTGGCATTATCAGCGCCGTAGTAGTCTCCGATGATGGCCGGGAACAAGGAGAACATACTCCCCCAGATAAAGAACACAATCATCAGCGTGATGTTGAACCACAAGCCAGAACGATGCCCGAGAACGAGCACGGCAACCAAGCTAAGGGCTTGCAGAGAGTACGGGATAAACATGGCCATCTCCCGCCCAATGTAATCGGAGACCGAGCCCCAAAAAATACGGCCTGCGCCATTGAAAAGACGGCCCAGAACCAGCGCTGAGGTAAGAGCGGCAGCGCTGATGTTGAAACTTCTTGCCACCGGCGCTCCCTGGACGGTGATCATGGCTCCGCCTACGCTAATCATGACAAAAGTGATAAAGAGCAAATAGAAGTGGGGCGTCGTCAGCATTTCAAGGCTGTTAAACTGCGCCGGGTTGCGCCTGATCTTGGGTGACAGCAATTTCTTTGCGGCGGCCGAAACCTTAAATTCCGGGCCCGGATTATGGAGATATTGGGCAGACGCCAGAATTACAAGACCCTGGCCGATGCCCGTGTATAAGAACGCCGAGCTGTAGCCCTTAGTTCGAATCAGGTACGTGATTATCGGGATAAACAGGGCATCGCCCGCGCCAAAACCAGCCGTGATAAAACCGGAGATTGTACCGCGTTTGTCGGGGAACCATTTCACGGCAGTGGCAATTGAACCGCTGTATACAAACGCTGCCCCAACCCCGGCAATAGCATAAAAGATGTAAAGCTGAGACAAGGTTTGGACGTATGCAAGCGCGGTCCATCCAATCCCGACTAGGATTCCCCCCATGGAGAGAAACAGGCGTGGCCCCAATC
>JAFATF010000252.1 GCA_019244045.1 Acidobacteriota bacterium | reverse complement strand
GCTGAAAAGCAAGCGGGAACGGTAGCTTTATCGCCCATCTGCAAGCGACGGCGTCGCGAGGCAACGACTGGCGCAGAGCCGGAAGAGGCGCAGCCAAGCCATATCTCGACCGCGCAATGGCACGAGGGTTCTACAGCCGATCGGTCGCGGAGGTATCTTCACCCCGTGGCAGCGACTTGGTAAAGGTACTCGACGAAAGATCGTACAGCACCATCGATTCCTTGCACCTTTTCATTCTTAGATTCAATGACATAGTACTCATCTGGAGCGTGGGCGCCGCTGCCATGGCCCAGGCCAAAATGACCAGCCGCAAGATGCAGAGGGTCTCCGGTGAACACGTACCCTGGCCAGGAACCGGCACTCCGTGGCAAGACGATGGGTTCGATCCCGTGCCGTTGGTAAACGGTGGTCTGAGTTCGAATCAGTGCAGCATCGGCAGGGGTGCTATTTGGGTCGTATCCGCCCGTCATATTTACTTCGATATCCTTAAATCCTCGCTTGGCAAGATGCGCTCTAAGCAAGGCCAAAGCTTCGCTGGCCTGCATGTCGGGCACCAGGCGCATATCGATCTTTGCCACTGCCCGGTGAGGAAGAATGGTCTTCCCTCCCGGCCCAGTGTAGCCGGCGACCAGGCCCTCAATATTCACCGTAGGGCGGGACATCAGCAGTTCAAGTGCCTCTTGCCAGCCGGCATCGTTGACCCAGCGCTCAACGCCGAGTTGCTTCTTGGCAACAGATTCGTCCAGACGCTGTGCCGCCGTGGCGATCATGGACCTCTCAGTTGAAGAAAGTGGACGTGCCTTGTCGGCAAAGCTTTCGATCGAAGGTTGGTTGCCATCGGGAGAGACGAGGCTGGCCAAAGCCTCAACCAAGTGCCAAGCCGGACTATCAACCCGCGCCTTGTTACTGGAATGTATATCGTGCCGAGGTCCGCGTCCCCAGCGCTCCCCGCTGGCAATCATCTCAAGCTCCACAACGCCTTTGGCACCAAGTGTCATGGTCACCATACCATCAAGATCCTGTTCCGCCGACGGCATAAAGACTCCCACGCAGGGGCGAAGCGCGGCCAGCACTTCCTCACGGCGCACGATCTCCGCAAAATGCGGCGATCCAATCTCTTCTTCGCCCTCTGCCACCAACACCAGGTTGATCGGGAGCTTACGGCCAGCCGCACGAAGGGCATGGAGGGCTGCCAGGAAAGATGCCTCTGGCCCCTTCTGGTTCACCGCTCCTCGACCGATGAGTACAGTTCCGAGTCCAGTTCTTTCCACCAGCGCGGCCGCCCATGGGGGCGAGGACCACTCCGCCGGATCCGCTTGCTTAACGTCATACATGAAATAAAGGCCGACCGTTTTAGGAGCTCCCACATCTAGCGTGGCAAAGATGCCGGGCTGGCCACCGGTCGGGATCTTCTTTACCTGTCCGAAGCCGGCGTCGCGTAGGTATCGCATGGTGAGATCGCAGCCCTCACTTACTCCTCTATTCTCGGCTGCAATCGATGGTTGCTTGACCCATTCCTGCAAGCGCTGGACAGCTTCGTCGTGGTGCCGCTCGATTTGCGACCAGATGGGAATGAGGTCGCGATCCTCTTGGGGAGAAGTATGGGGAAAAGCTAAGCTAGCGGCGCCTGCGACCGCACCCTGGAGAAAAGTTCGGCGGTGCATGACCCAGAAGCATAACCGCTAGGGAGGCGTTCGTCCACATTTGCGACGACTAAAGCAGTCGGTCTCGATGAACTCAGCCGAACGTGTCGCGGAACTCGAGAGGACAGCTTGGTGCTGGGACGGTCCGCGATGTTTGCCGTCACCGAGAAGCTTACTCACTGTCGACAGAGAAATGCAGCCCATCCACTGGCAGAGCCATCCATGCCCTGCGATGAGTCGTCAATGAATAAGAGCAAACTTCGGCTTTCCCCTGGTGGGTCCGGTGATCTTGTAACTCCGACACTGCCACCCTCGAGGCGAGTCGTGCTCTCGGTCGAATACCGGAACTCCTCATCATTGCGCGAAAGCGAAATACGCCCGCGATATGTTTTGAATTCACCACATCTGACAACGCGGATAGTAAGAGATCGCCGCCGGCAGCCCGCCTGACGCACCGACATCTTGCACTGTGCAGGCGAGCACAAGTCACCCTGGTTTTAGAAGATCTCCATCTCCCGTTTAGCCTTGCTAACGGTTGGCATTGGCGAGCGCACTCGCCGCGCGCCGCCTTTCTCGATCAACCGAAAATGGGGTCACGCGTGGGCTAGCCAAGGGCGCTACATGCAGCCGCAGTTACCTTCAATAGCAGCTACGCATGCCATAGAACATGTCTATTCGCGTGTAGACTTTGCCGAGGAGGAGGTGGATAATGAGCCTGTTATGGCCGGTTGGTCTATCCGGCGCTGCCCTTGGTCCTTTGCACTCCTTCTCTGCTGTGCCTCGCTAACGGGTTGCAGCGTCAGTCCGAGCTCTGGCGTCGGGTCTAACTCGGCAGCTGGAGGCTCTGCGCATACTGTCAGCCTGACCTGGCAACCGAGTACATCCAACAACGTCGTTGCCTATAACGTTTACCGAGGAACGACATCAGGCAACTACGCCCTGTTGAACTCGATGAATTCGAGCACCAGCTACACCGACACGACAGTTCAAGGCGGCCAAGCCTATTACTACGTAGTGACCGCCGTCGATTCCTCTGGCGCGGAGAGTCCCTATTCAAATGTGGCACATGCAGTAATCCCGTGATTGCCCTCACAGCATCTCTTTTTGCCAAGAACGTTTCAGCAAGCAATTCCGGCGGCGCCGGCACGAATCTACAGTTCCTGTTTCGCAAGAACTGGCTGTTTCGTTGTTTCCCCTGCGGCTTTACTTCTTCCCTTCAAAAGAGCAGAGCACGTTTGTGGATGTAGATGTAGCAGTTAAGCCAGAGTTCCTGATTTTGTATTCGTGAGGCTTCACGCGCAGAGCTATTCAATGGGTTGACTATCGTCCACCGGGCGCATGAACTAAAGTGTAGGCCTGTTTGGTCGTGCTTATGATAATTTGCTGCCTACGCAAAAATCCTCTGGCCAGAGGAGTTTCAGTGAATTCCCACGCCCATCAGACAGTTTCTTCCCAACTGCCTGGCAGTGGCCCGCGTGCTCGAAATCCCTTCCCTAAGATGCGACGCGACACTATTGCCCTGCCTCCCGCGTTGGCAGAGCGATTGGGGCGAGAAAATTGGCGACCTTCTGCTACCCCGCGGCCTCAACACAATAATGAGCGAGCGTCGGAGCACAGGTGAAATGTTCGGCGAATCTTAACGTAGCCGCTCCCGCTGCTCCTCGCCACTACTTGGCAGCAAGCCCCCCGCTCAGCTTGGTTGTGCAGGATTCTTATGGCCCCTGGCAGTCCGTCTCGCGGCATGGTGGGGTTGTCGACAATGCAGGATTTTCAGCGTTTTGTCATTGACTCGGGACGCCATCTCACAGGCGGCTGAGGACACGCGCTTAAGCGCCTTACCTAAGCGCCAGCTTCCACGTACCAGGGAACATTCACTACCACGATGTTTTTGCGTCCTTGGAAGTACAGCATGGTTTTCAGAACCGCGGCACGCTGGTTGTGAAGCAGGTAGTTGTACCAGCGTCGCTCAACGATTTCTGGAATAATGACGGCGATGGCACGATCGGGATGCAGGCCAGCCTCTCGCAGCGCAATTTCGACAATTGGCGTCAGGATTCGGCGATAGGGAGAAGCGCGGATTTCCAACTGCGGGGCCGCCATCCCGGCGGCACGCGCAGGCACAACCACAAGGTCGTCCCAGCAATGCTTCAATTCGCGCGTCCTGTCGTTCTCAATTTCAATGTGGATCACTTTGATCTCATCGGAAAGGCTAAAGGCAAAACACAGTGCCTTCTTGGTTGCTTTGTCCCAGCCAGCAACGGGGAGGATCACAAGCGGTTTATTGCTCAGGTTAAATTGTAGCGGTGTGTTCGAGGCGAGCTCGCTCCCCACGCGCGCATACTGCCGGGCGACGCCCTTCATCACCAGCACCAGGGTAGGAATCAGAAGAAAGGTGATCCATGCACCCTCGACAAATTTTGCGATGAGCACCACAAGGACGGTGATAAAGGTTGCTGTCGCTCCCAGGCCATTCATCAACATGCTTCGAGCTGCTCCTCGGCCCCCCCTGTTTTTCCAGTGCAGAACCATGCCTGCCTGCGACAAGGTAAAAGCAAGGAATGCTCCCACGGCATAGAGCGGAATAAGGCGGTCGGTGACACCTCCAAAGATCACTAGCAGCAGACCCGCAAACACGGTAAGAACCACTATGCCCTGAGAGAAGACCAGGCGCCGTCCGCGCGAGGCAAAGAAAGTAGGAAGCGATTTATGGACCGCGACAACCTGGCACAGCCTTGGAAAGTCGGCAAATGCGGTGTTTGCTGAAAGGCAAAGCACCAGCAGAATCGAGCCCATGGCGATGAAATAAAAAACGCCCTTCCCGGCGACTGCGCTGACCATTTGCGAAAGCACGCTTTCGTAGCCAGGCTGCCCGGCGGGCGTGGCCCCGATGTGAAACACGTTAGACAGATATCCAATGCCTGCAAGCAGCACAATCAGGATGCCGATAATGATGGTTAACGTGAGTTGTGCGTTCCGAGTTTCCGGTGGGCGGAACGCGCGCACTCCGTTGCTGACTGCTTCGACGCCCGTCATCGCCGTGCAACCGCTCGCAAAAGCTTGTAACAGGAGCCAGGCACTAAGAGAACCGGCTGCGGAGGCGAGCGGATGGGGTGCGATCACAGGCAGGGGATGACCGCGGCTCATGACCACGCGCCCAATGCCCAGGACAATTGCCATCAAGAGCGAGCCCACAAAGAGATACGTGGGAACAATGAATACCTTTCCTACTTCTCTCAGGCCGCGTAAGTTGATCAAAGCGATTATCGATAAAATCCCCAGGCAGATGGCCAACGTGTGTGGCAGCAAGGGCGGGAAGGCCGACACCAAGGCCCCTACACCGGCGGAAATTCCAACCGAGACGGTTAGAACGTAATCAATCATCAATGCAGCAGCCGCAAGCTGGCCAGCCGACTCGCCCAGATTTTCCCGGGCGACCGTGTAGGAGCCACCCCCGGTCGGATACGCGGCAATGGTTTGCAGGTAAGAGAAATAGACGATGGTGAGCAGGAGGATGATCGCGCCCGTGATCGGGATAATGTAGTGGAGACCCGCAGCTCCGAGGACAAGCAGCAGGGTGAGAGCAGCCTCGGGACCATAACCAGCCGAACTTAGCGCGTCCAACCCGAAAATCGGGATCCCGGTAAGGGCACCGATCTGCTCACCTCGTTCATCCGAGGACTTCAGCGGTTTGCCTAAGAGCAAGTTCGAAATTGGCGTCGTTTTTGGCAGCACCTTCATTGCAGCCATTCAGGTTCACGACATGGTACATCGGAGAACCGCCGGCTTCTGCTCGTTCTATAGCGGGTGCATAGTAAGTCACGTCCGAGGGGTCTTGGGGTAGTACGACGCTTTCTGGCGCTTCGCCTAGCAACCCCTAGCTTCGAGCCGTAAATCCAAGCAGGGCGTGAGCCATCAGGGCCAACTCTTCCCAACAGAACAGGTGTGGCCGGACGGCTTTGTATATAGGCCGGACTTCCTCAGCCGGACGGAAGAGGCAAAAATCCTTGAGCAGATTCAGGGCGAAATGTTCAAAGCAGTTGATTTCCACGGGTACACGGCGAAACGTCGGGCTGCTGAATACGGACTGGCCTACGACTTCGGATCGCAACGAACCACTGCGACCAAGGCCTTTCCTGAATTTCTTTTAAAGCTGCGCGCCCACGTGGCGGCGTTCGCGGGCCTGCAGTCAAGTGAATTGGTTGAAGGCATGATTCTGGAGTATCCGCCGGAGGCGCCCATCGGCTGGCATCGCGACGCGCCGCAGTTCGGAGTTGTAGCCGGAATCTCATTATTAAGCTCGGCGCGCATGCGCCTGAGGCCGTATTCGGCGCAAGGCAAAATCCTCTCCCTCACGCTGGAGTCGCGGTCTATTTACGTTCTACGCGGTTCCGCACGCTGGCAGTGGCAACACTGTATTGCTCCAGTGGAAAGGCTTCGCTATTCGATCGTATTCCGAACGTTGCGCCAAAAGGAGCGCACAGAGGGTAGCGCGCCGGCGTAAAACGGCCCGGCTGGCCTCTCTTTGAGCGGGTACCTTGCTCATCGACCCTCTCTTCATTTTTAATGATCGGTTCTGCACTTTGCCGAACTACAAGCCTCTTTATCGCGCAGGCGATTGAGCGCATCCTCCCACTCCTTACAAATTCGGGTTGCTGGATATCCTGAAGGCGCCGTTCGTCTACCTGCCTAAAACTTTCGCGACCATGCCTGGTGGTGCGCACCCAACCCCGTTTCTGCATGACTCGTACATGCTTACTGATTGCCTGGCATGGCATATGGAATCCGCCGCAGATTCGTAACCGAGGTGGATCCATTGTCGCAGCGCCGGAGGACGGGTGGGATCGCCTAGGCCAGCAAACAGCCAGGCAGAGTCCACCACACTGCACTTACGCAGCTTCGACAAGGTACTTTTCGATGAGTTGCACGACTGTACCCCACCCCTTCGCGTTTGCCTGAAAGGCTTTCGCGCGACGCTCAAGCGGAATCTGATCGAACCCGGATTCAGTGACGGTCAGCATCACGCCGTTGCTAACTGGTTCCAGGGTAAAGACAACAAGAGTGGTAGGTTCGTGCGAGTAATCAGCATCGCGCTCGGCTGGACCCGGATGCCAACGAAACGAGAACAGTCGGCCGTTTTCCATCCGATCGATCGTGATCTCGAAGTGAGTGCCCGCGTATTCTTTTTGGGCTCTCGCCACTTCGGCATCCACTTCCGTTCCGACGATGGTTGCACGCACACGCGCTCCCGGAGTGAAGAAACGCTCAAAATTCATGCCGAACCATGCCCCAAACTCTTGTGAATCGGCTAGTGCCTTCCATACTCGCTGCAGCGGTGCCCGCAGGATGATTTTCTTTTGAATGGTATCGGTGCTCAATGTGCAATCTCCAGGTTGCAGGTTATCACGGCCCGATTACAAAAAATGGGACCAAATCGTTGCGCATCGTTCAAGCAATAAGTTCTACCAGACATCCTCGAAGCGTGAGCGAAAGCTCTTGTGCTGCAAGTGCAACGCGGGTTCTTGCGCATCCAGGCAACGGACGAGTAGAACGAAGCACGCGCTTGCAGAATCTTCAAACGCGTCGACAATACTATCCAGGGCCGCCAAACCTACCAGGTACTGACGCCAGTGAACTCCACTAAAGAGGTTTTTACCTCGAATAGTAACGGCACTCACGGGTTTTCGTTCAGAACTGTCTTGCTGGAGCAGGTATGAAAGGAAACTGCAGCCCCTAACGGGCGCCGTTTACGTCTCCGGTAACAGAGGACAGCCAAACCGCCACTGATCAAAGCCATCGCCCCCGGCTCTGGGACAGAGGTAAGGACGATCGGTGCGGACTCCCCAGCGGAAAGGAATTTTTGACCCGGCAGAGGACGAAGGAAAAACTTCGGT
>JAFATF010000210.1 GCA_019244045.1 Acidobacteriota bacterium | reverse complement strand
TGAAACCCCGAGAGGATGGTCCTTCAGCGCTCGCACAAGTTATTTTTCAAGGACAACCAGCTGGTGCGCAGGTTTGCCCTATGCCGCTGCTATCGGAAATTGCCCTTTAAACTTCCGTTGCTGCAACGTGCCGCAATGGCGTGCATCTGGTGGAGAAGAATGTCACCTTTACCACCGGGTGGTCGGCTGGAATCGGCCGCAACTTAAAGTACATCTGTGGTTGGCTGTTTCCCCGGAATGCACACTGAAACCTGTTTCCAATCTACGGCTCAGCCGATCGACAAAGTCTTGCAGAGTAGTGAGGCTTTGCTGCTGCCGGCGCCAGTCGCCGAGTAGGCCCGGGGAATTTCACCCCGAGCCCCTCCCAGATTCCGGACTTGAACCTCTCGATTCATCCGGCTCGGGCTATCCATTGAGGACTGCCAGCCCTCCGTCACGGCTGCGGGCTCCTCCTGTTTCCAGTTGGCCCTTTCAGGTTGCAACGTGGATAGCCTGCCCGCTTCGTTTCGCTCCACGGACGTTACTCCGCTTTCTCGCTACTACCAGGCAGTCCGCCCCTCAGCATCGCATCCGTACTCTCGCCCTCGTGGTTCAATCCACTTGTGGCTTCTCCGTTGGCATCGATGCCAAGGTTCTTTCCATACACCCGCCTCTTCTAGGTTCAGGCCACCTGTATGCCGGATGCCGCCCCGTCCGTAAGCAGGTACCGCCGGAGCTTGTCCCACGATCTTCTAACTACCGTGGTTTCGACACCGTCTCAGTTCTTTTCGATCACGGCAGTGGTTCGCTTTCGCTCCTCTCCCTAGAAGTCACCTGACCCGAATTTTTCTTTCGTGCCTTTTCCTTCTCCGCTCACCTCCACACTCCTGAGAAGTGCAGCAGCGGAAGGTGGTTTGAGTCTGGCTCCTGCAAGCCGGTTCGAGGGGCCTTCCCTCATCAGCCGTATAGTTACGCAAAACCCAGCAATCAACTGCGACGCTCCGTTTTGCTCATGACGCAACTAGAAGCTCACTTTCAAGGCCAATTGAACCTGCCGCGGCCCGATTGGCGCCATTCTAGGAATTACTCCGAAACTTGGATCGCCTACATTCAATGTGCTGTCGCCATATGGCCCGGGTGTTCCCAGACTAAACAGGGGATGATTGAAGGCGTTTTGTGCTTCGAGCCGCAACTCCATGCGAATGCCTTCATGGACGGGGGACAGAAGGAACTGCTTAATCAATGACAAATCGCTGGTAAAGAAGAGCGGCGTCCGAACGTCTGCGATCGCTCGCCGCGTATCCCCCAGAGTGAACGGGGCCGGCACCTGCAGGATATCCGGAACAGTATTAGGATCGGCGAAGAATTGGTCTACCCAGTCGTGTCCGTAGTTGCGTCTCAGCTTCCCGGTTATGTTGGGCCGCTGCGTGCCGTAGGTCGGTATAGGTGTACCTCCCCCGGAAACCGAGAGTGTGAGAGGTCGCCCATCGGAAATCTGCCATATGCCGTTTGTCCTCCACCCCCCGATAAGCATGTCTAGCACTCGCGGCATATTGCCGAGAAACGTCTTGCCGCGTCCAAAGGGCAGCTCGTACGTGTAGCTGAATTTCAACACCGACGGGATGTCGAATGTCGACAGGCTTCTTTCCAGCCATGGCTTGTTGGGATCCTGAAGGCTGGTGAAGCTCCCAGTCCAGGTCACGTTGTCATCGGCCACTGAGGAGTCGTCAATCGATTTCGACCACGTGTAGTTCACCAGAAACTCCAGGCCGTTGCTGAACTGTTTTGTCGCCGTCAGCTGCAGCGCATGATAAATGGAATTTGCAATCATCTGAACGTCGGTTGTAACTCCGCCAGAATTAACCACATCGAATTGAGGGTATGGCACCTCCAACTGATATCCCGGGACGGTGGGGGAGGACAGGGTGCTGTTGGGGTTTGTGATGATACCGAAAAATGGATTGCTCACGCTGCTGTTCAGTGCGTTCATCTGATTCGAAGTCGCACCGTAACTCTCAACCTGTGGTCCCAGGATATCGAGGTGATTGGCGCCGCTGAAGGGAAGATAGGTTCCCTTTTTTCCAATGTAATCTGCGCTAAATACGATATTTGCCGGCAGTTGCCGCTCGATGCCGAAGCTCCAGCTTTGCTCCTGTGGGGTGCGGTTCGCGGCAGAAGAGCGGATCGTACCGTTCGCCCCAAACCCCACATCATTCAGCAGCCCGAGAGAACTTCCTGGTGGTTGAACTAAACCATTGGGAAAGGGGTTGCTCAAACGCAAGTAGGGAGTGGCCCGATCGTTCTGATAGGTGGTAATTACATTGGTGTATTGGTTAAAACCCGCGCTGCCATAGGGCACAACACCGCTGGCCCCGGACCTGGACTGACCGTAATAGATGCCATAACCACCGCGCACCACCATTTTTTGAATAAACTGGTACGCGAAACCAAAGCGCGGCTGGATATCGCTCCAGTCGGTCACATAATTGGTGCGTTGGCTCGACGTAGCAAAGACCTCGCCGCCGAGCAATGGGCGCGTAATCGGCTGACCAGTGATTGGGTCCGAATATGAGATTTTGCCGCCATTCAGCGGGCTGACAGCACTTGCATCAAACCAGTCCTGGCGGTTGTGACGTTCCGTCCGCGGTCTCGAAACGTCATAGCGCAAGCCCAGGTTCAAGGTCAATTTTTGTGTGGCCTTCCAGTTGTCCTGAGCAAACCAGGCGTACTGGTAATTTTCGGTAGCCGGTTGGAATTGAATTTCGTAGTAGCTGTTTCCGTTGCCCTCCATCTGACCCATGAGAAAGCTCGCCATGCCATCCCCGCCGCTCGTCCTGTTGCTGTTGGCGGCGTCAGCGCAGGGGGTTGAGATACCCCCTTGCGAGCACAGCGATGAGCCGGTGTTATTGAACTGGAAATAACCCAGTGGCGCATTGGTTTGAATGTAATTCATCTGGTGCAGTCGGCCCTCGAAGCCAAACTTCAATTCATGAGGTCCGTGAATCTTGCTCAACATCACGGTCAGCTGTCCGGTGTCCTGGCCCTGCTTGTAGTTACCATAGGGATCATTCCCGGCGTTGGGGCGGGGAGATCCGGCGGCAAAATAGTCGCCAATAAATATCGCCGGAACTCCGTTGAAACCATTTGTCCCCAAGTACTGAGGGAAACCCAGTGCCGCGAGAGGAGTCGGATTCAGGCTCGAGTTGTAAGCAAAAATCCTTTCGCCGCCGCGCGTGAATCCAAGCGTGCTGGTCAACAGCAACGTGGGACTGAAGCTGTAGGAGTCGTTGACTGAGAAAACTTTGGCAAAGGTGCGATTAGCTCCTCCACCGCACGGATCAATAAAGGTCTTGAAGCAGTTAAACGGAGAGTTGTGGCTCCACTGCTGGGAGTATCGTCCGCTCAATAGGTTTTTCTCACTGAAGCGTTGATCGATTTTTATGTCGAACTGATTGTTAAAGTTCGGAGTAGCGCCCGAGATGATCCAGTTGTTATAGATGCCTTGTGCCTGATTGTTGGCCATTGGGAACAGGCTCAGTATCTTCTGCGCCACAGGATCGATCAGATTGCCCGGAGCTGAAGGCAACTGGTAGGGCGTGCCGCTCAGTTTTGGATTTCCGGGGCTGGTGTACAGGTCGATCCGGTTGTTGGGAATAAAGGCACTGCGTACGGGCCCGCCGTCAGCGGAGTTGTAGACCCCGGAGTATGGATCCCAGAGCTGCCCGTCTGTAACACTGCACATACCGCTGGAATCGAAAGCCCCTCCCGCCGCCGTGCACAGTTCGCTGAAATTCCCACTACGCTCGGCCGCACTGGGCACGCCCGCTGTGTAAGTTTGCATGTCGCTGGAGCGCACCCCCTCATAGTCGAAAAAGAAGAACGACTTGTTCTTGATGATAGGGCCGCCAAAAGTAGCGCCAAAGTCGTGCCTGTGAACCGGGGGAATGGGAACACCGGCACGATCGTTGAACCAATCATTTGCGTCGGTGATCGTGTTGCGAATGAAGTCATAGACGCTCCCATGAAAACTGTTCGTGCCCGAGCGCGTAACCATGTTGACGACCGACGCTCCGGAAAAACCGTACTCGGCACTGAAGTTAGACTGCTGTACTTTGAACTCTTCCACCGCTTCGGGTGACGGGACATACGTGGCGTTGGTGATGCCGCCGTTGGGCTCAAAGTTGGTGACGGTGGCACCATCCATCAGAATGTCGGCGCTCGACGCGCGGCTGCCGTTGGAAACAAAATTGGTGCCGGTGCATGTGACGCCACATTGGTCATCCATGCTAGTAACGCCCGGTGCCAGAAAGGTGAGGTCCATGAGACTGCGATCAATCAACGGCAAATCATTGATAAGCCTACGGTCGACAACCTGACCAGTGACTGCATCTTCGGTAGCAATGGTTGCTGTTTGTGCTTTAACCTCTACCGTTTGTGCCGCCCCAGCAACTTTCAATGTCAAGTCGGCAGTCGCGTTCTCACTGACATTCAACTTGACATGACTCTCTACCGTCCTTTGAAAACCCGGTGCCTCGGCCAACACGGAGTACGTGCCAGGGGGAATGGAGACAAATAGATATCGTCCATTCGCCTGCGACGTTGCCGCAAACTGATATCCCTTCTGCTCGTCGAGAAGGGTGACCTTTGCTCTCGGCACGACGGCGCCGGAAGGGTCGGTCAAGATCCCGCTCACCGTCCCGGAGTACCCCTGGGCGAAAAGCGTGCTAGGCAGGAGGAGCACTAGGGCAATGAATAAAGCCGCATGACACCGTCGTGGGTAGTTGCCAACAATGGGGCTGGACTGTTTCCGCATGACGACCTCCGTGATTACCGCTGGTTCTCCGTTTAAGAAGAGGGCGTGCGAGCAGCCTGAAAAACCTTGTTGAAAGTGCTCATTATGCCTCCGAGAGAGGCACAATCGTCAAGAACGTTTTGCCAGTCTCTCGCTTTTTGGAAGGGTGTTTCTCACCTGCTGAAAATGCCTGGGCCCGTCTTCACACATGCAAAAAACACCAATTATGTGATCCGCCGGCTCTGCATACTATTTACGGCATCAAGAGCGCCCGTCCTTCGTAGTTTGCGAATAGAACCTTTCGTGTTTCGCGATGCCTAACATAGCGTAAGTGCCAGCAGCACTTCGATGGTGTTCGCCGCAGGCATTCCTGCGCGCTAAGAACACTTTTCAGGTTTCGGCCGGGCTGCTAGTCTTTCGCAGGCTCGTGAACCTAGCGTCCAGGAAGGAGTGGCGGGGTATTCACGACAAACATTTGACAATCACTTGACAGTCCCGGTGCATCTCTGCTCACCGCATATCGCTCTAACCTGTAGCTGGTCTGATTTCCAGTTTCACAAAGTTGGAAAATTATGTTTCGCGTCACAAAACACGATATGTTCGATCTG
>JAFATF010000549.1 GCA_019244045.1 Acidobacteriota bacterium | reverse complement strand
AACTGCTGTGACCGCTAATGGCGGCCTGGTACGGGCGCACCATGAACCTTTATGTCTGCGCCGCATTCGACCCACAAAGCAAGTTGCGGGTCTGCGCTGGAACTTGGAGTGTACGTTTGCCGGACGCGTGGTTTGAGTACCGCATTCTTTCTTCGCTACCCTCCCGAATAGTGCGGCTTTAATAGGCGTTTTGCCGGATCAGGCTCCCCCGCCCACGCGCTCGCGGCTTGCACTCGCCCCCCTCTCGTCCCATACTAAGCCCATGCGCGTACTGCTGATGATGCACTTACTGGTGATCTGGCTCGGTGCCGGCCCGACCTTCGCCTTGCGGCAGGGAAGTCCACAGCCTCCTGCCCCTGGTAGATTTGATGGCCCGGCGGAGTTGCCGCGCTCCCTCGTCGAGAGCCGGCTGGCCAATACTCCAGCCCCCGGACGCACGCGCGTTATCAATGAAGGCGACAATCTGCAAGAGGCGATCGATAGCGCGAATTGTGGCGATACCCTGAAGCTCCACGCGGGGGCGACTTTCAGGGGGGACTTTCAGTTTCCCCAGAAGGCGTGCGACCAGGGGCACTGGATCGTCGTTCGCACCAGCAGCGCAGATTCAGAATTGCCAGCCGAGGGCAAGCGTATTACCCCCTGCTATGCCGCGGTAGCATCGCTCCCCGGCCGTCCCGACTTTCACTGCGCTTCTGTACGCCACGTCATGGCTAGACTCGAATTGGCCGGCGCCGGGGGATCGGGGCCGATCCGGTTTCTTCCCGGGGCGAATCATTATCGCTTTCTGGGGCTGGAGATTACCCGGCCAGAGTCGGACGCTTCGATTACAGCCTTGGCTTTTCTCAAAGGTCCGGGAACGGCAGATCACATCATCTTCGATCGCGTCTGGATGCACGGCACGGCGCAAGACGAAACCGCCCGGGGCATTGCCCTGCGCGGCATGACCGATGTTGCCGTCGTCGATTCCTTTTTCAGTGATTTTCACTGCGTCGCCGTAACCGGAACTTGCACTGATGCGCAGACCATGGGCAACGCTGGTGGCAATGAACCGGGCGGGCCCTATAAGATCCTCAATAACTTCCTTGAGGCCTCGGGAGAAAACATACTATTCGGTGGTGGTGAAGCCACGCGCACCCCCGCCGACATCGAGGTCCGGCACAATTTCTTGTTTAAGCCCATGATCTGGAGGCCGGGCGAGTCAGGATTCGTGGGCGGCAAGTCGGGTCGTCCTTTTATCGTAAAGAACCATTTTGAGCTCAAAAATGCGCAACGAGTTTTATTTGAAGGCAATGTCTTGGAGAATGTCTGGGGCGGATTCAGCCAAGCAGGTTTTTCCATCTTGCTGACCCCGAAAAACCAAGCAAATCACTGCCCGCTTTGCCAAGTCACCGACGTCATTATCCGCTACAACCGCATCAACAATGTCGCCTCGGTTTTACAGCTGGCAAACGGGCGCTCCGACGCCGGGGGAGCGAGCCAGGCGGGAGAGCGTTATTCCATTCACGATCTGGAAGTCACCAATATTCGCGGCCAGGACTACGAAGGTTTCGGCAATTTTGCCCTGATCATCTCGGGCGCTCCGCCGCTTCATGATGTCAGCATTGAGCATGTGACCGCATTGTCCTTGCCTCGTGCCATTCTGTCGATTGCGAGTCCGCCGGATCGAAAAATTGAAAATTTCGTGATCGCCAACAATATTTTTGGATCCACATTCTTTCGGCAGATCGGCAGCACGGGAGGGGGAGCGAAAAACTGCGCTTTTCAGCCGGATGCACAAGGGCCGGCCGGAGTGCTTAAGAGCTGCTTCGCGAATTTAAAGTTCGTCCGCAACCTGATCGTGGGGGCGCGGGATTGGCCGCGCGACAATATCGTGGTCGGGGACGCAGCTGGGGCCGGGATCTCGCTGACGCAAGAGGACGGAACCGTCGGTTATCGATTATGTCAGCAGAAAAACTCCGGCATCGGATGCAAGAAAGTGTCGCCCGCCCTGGGTGCGGCGAGCGATGGGCGCAACATTGGCGCCGATTTCGAGGCCATTCGGCAGGCCACGGCGGGGGTGCGGTAACCCTTAGGCGTGGCGCGTTTTAGCGGGCCTGGGCACAGGTGCAATGTGGTTCCAGGCTGGCGCTCTATGGTAGAGTTTTGCTGAAGGATGTCGGTTCTCAAGCAACGGGCCGGTTTGCTTAAGAACTTTGCTGGGGGCCCGCTGATGGAGCGCCGGAACTCTTCATTGTGAATACACCTGCTATGGGCTCGACCGCCCTGTCCTGGGCTGCAAATGGCACATTCCACCATGTTGGTTTTGTAGTTTCCTCCATCCCCAAGGCGGCCCCCGGGTTTGCGGAATCACTCGATGCTGAGTGGGACGGCGCGATTGTCCACGATATGCATCAAACCGTACGGGTAACTTTCCTGCGCAGCCGGCAACTTGGCAATCCCCTATTTGAACTTGTCGAACCGGCCGGCGAGCAATCGCCCGTGATGTCGCTGGCCAAGCGGGGAGGCGGGCTACACCATGTTTGCTACATGGCCGACGCTCTGGAGAAGAAGCTCGCCGATTGCCGGGCGCGGCACTGCCTCATCGTGCGCCCCCCCCTGCCAGCGGCGGCCTTCGGCGGACGCCGCATCGCCTGGGTATATACCCCCAATAAATTGCTGATCGAGTATTTGGAACGATAACCGCATGCCTTCCACCGAACTTGTCGGCAGCTCGGATCCTCTGTGCAATTTGCGTGGCGAGATCGATGAGGCAATAGGCTCGGGGCGGGCCGAGACGGCGAGCGCGCTTCTCGACGAACTTTGGCGGACGAGGAGCAGCCCGGCTACAGCAGCCTTTGTTTGCTCTCGTTATGAAAAGCTGCGCGACCGCCTCCCCCTGACTGCCCACAGGACCGCCCTCTTGCGTTCTTTCACAGTGGAACCATTGATTCCTCTGCTGCGAGCCGCAGCCTATTACGCTCGAATTGACCTCCGCGTACACGTGGATGACTTCAACACCTACGCACAGGCCATCCTCGATGAAAACAGCTCTTTCTATCGCTTCCAACCCGACTCGGTTTTTTTAGCAGTGCGAACGGCGGATCTCGCGCCTGATCTTTGGTTCGACTTCACGACTCTGGCGGCCGAATCTGTGCATCAGGCGGTGAGGCGCGTCTCCTTCAGCTTTGAGCAATGGGTCGCCGCATTCCGACAGCGGAGCAACGCCGCCTTCGTGGTGCACACGCTCGAGCAGCCAAGCTATGTGAGTTCAGGCATACTTGACGGGCAGTTGCAGCCGGCCCAAGCCGACGCAATCCGAGAGATTAATAAGCACCTGGCGCGCCTGGCGCACCAGAATCCCGGCGTTTACTTACTGGATTACGATGCGCTGGTTGCACGCCACGGCCGACTCGATTGGCAGGATGAGCAAAAACTTCTCCTCGCCCGGCTGCCGGTGGCTGCCCCAAACCTGCTGCACCTGGCGAGGGAGTGGCTACGCTTTCTCCTTCCTTTGAGCGGACGCATTGCCAAAGTCCTGGTCAGCGATCTGGACAACACGCTTTGGGGGGGGATTATTGGGGAAGACGGAAGGGCGGGCATTCAGCTGGGGGCGGAATATCCGGGAGCTGCTTATTTAGCCGTGCAACGAGCGATGCTTGATCTATCGCGCCGGGGAATCCTGCTCGCCATCTGCAGCAAGAATAATCCCGAGGATGCGCTGGAAGTCATCGAGAAACACCCCTCGATGCTGCTCCGCCCTCACAACTTCGCCGCCATGCGGATCAGTTGGCGTGACAAGCTCGAGGGCCTGAGGGAAATTGCCCGCGAGCTGAACGTGGGAATCGATGCGCTGGCATTTTTGGACGACAATCCCGTAGAAAGGGAGCTGGTCCGTGCCGCCCTTCCCGAAGTGGCGGTGATCGATCTCCCGAACGACCCCCTTGCCTATGCAGCCAGTCTACGCAACTGTCCACTCTTCGAGCGGCTCACCCTCTCGGGCGAAGATCAGCAGCGCACCGCAATGTATCGCCAGCAGCGGGAGCGGCACCAAGCGGAGAACAAGTTCCAATCCAAAGAAGACTTTTTCTACTTTCTTGGCCAGCAGGCCGAGATTCTTCCGCTCACCCCAGAAGATCAACCCCGCATCGCGCAACTTACGCAGAAGACGAATCAGTTTAATCTCACCACCCGCCGCTATTCGGAGCAGCAGATTTCAGAAATGGCGGCGCGCAATGAATGTAAGATCTATTCGATTCGGGTGCGTGATCGTTTTGGTGACCATGGCATTGTGGGCGTGGCGATCACTTTGGACCAAGCGCAAGATTGTGAGATCGACACTTTTCTTCTGAGCTGCCGCGTCATTGGAAGAACGGTGGAAACGGCGCTGTTATCTTATGTGGCCGAGGCCGCCCGAGCTCGCGGTTGTCAACGGCTGCTGGGCTCCTTCTTGCCGACAAAGAAGAATTCGCCTGCGCGCGACTTTTATTCCCAGCAGGGCTTTGCCACTCTCGCCGAAACGCCGGAAGGCTCGCGCTGGGCGCTCGATTTGACACGACAATCGATCGTGTGTCCGGCGTGGATTAAACTCACGTCAAAGACGGAGAACACTATTGCCGCCCAGCATTCTTGATCAAGTGCGCCTCATCGCCTCCGATGTGTTCGCCTATCAGGCCGATCGTATCGATACTACTTCTTCACCGCAGACAATCGAAAGTTGGGACTCGGTTCAACACCTAAACCTAGTGCTGGCTCTCGAAGACCGCTTTCAGGTGCAACTCTCCCCCGAGGACATCGAGCGCATGCAAACCATCGGCGATATTGCGAATCTCCTGGCTACAAAACTGAAGACCATTTCGGGCTAAACGATTGTCTCTTAGCATTCAGCCCTATCGGACCGAAGATGAGAGCGCGGTTAACGAATTCAATTACCGCCTGGAAAAAAGAGGAGCCGCTCCTGACCTGGTTTTCTATCGCCGCGCCCTGCCCCCTTGGCTACCGCCGGGGCAGAACCGCGGCCTCTACAACGAATACTTCATCGCCCGCGATGGGGATCAGGTGCATGGCGGTTACGCCCTGAAGCACCAGGATTTCAAGTTTCCCGACGGCACGGTTCGTAATGTCGGCTTTTACCACCACGCCCTCTCGGAAGGGATCGTTGACAAACGTTATGCCCTTCTCGGAAGCCTGCTCCTGCGCGACGCTCTCGCCAGGTCCTCGGCTTTGTATTGTCTGGGCATGGGAGGTTACCAGCGGGCGTTACCGCAGATGCTGATCCGTCTAGCCTGGAAGCACTGCCTGCTTCCTTTTTATTTTAAGGTGCTTCATGCGGCTAAATTCCTGCGCGAGATGCAGGCCATCCGCAGCTCGCGCGGGCGACGGCTGCTGATGGACCTCGCCGCCTATTCGGGTGCGGGCTGGACCGCTTTGAAGATCTACGACTTTTTCAGCCACCTTAGCATACCGCCCGGCAAGCGATACCAGGTCGACGAGGTAAGCGAATTCTCCGATTGGGCCGACCATTTATGGCAGAGTTCAAAGGCAGCATATTCGTTGACCGCGGTTCGAGATGGCCAAGTCCTCAGGACACTGTATCCGGCCGAGGACCACCATTTGCGGCGTTTGCGAGTCAGCCGTCGTGGCGGCGATATTGGCTGGGCGGTAGTGGGAGAACGGAGGCGCGACCCCAAATATGGCTCGCTGCGCGTCGGATCCATTCTCGACTGCTGGGCAGACCCCGCGGACGCCGTCTGGGTGATCGAGGCGGCATCTTTTGCGCTACGTGACCAGGGCTTCGATTTAGTGGTTTCTAATCAGAGTCATCAGGCCTGGGCCAGGGCATTTGAGGCTTGCGGATTCATGAGTGCGCCTTCGAACTTCATTTTCGCCGCCTCCAAGAAGCTCAGCGAATGGATTGCGCCCTTTGAAAAGACCCTGCCGAGCATGCACGTTACGCGCGCAGACGGCGACGGTCTGCCCAGAAACTTTTAACCCCATCGGCATCGAGGGAAGTTCGGCTGCTCGAGCGGGCTACAACCTTCCCCCTAATACACACCTGTTATCGCGGCCTGAATCGCTGCCACATCGGCTCCCATGTCCTTCCCGTCGCTACCTGCATTCTTGTAAGGACTCGAAGGTAACAGCTGGTAATCGCCACCATCAGCATTGTTATAATTGACAAACTGGACAGAGGCGACCGAGATGGGGAAACTGTTTCCCGTCGGCCATACCGGGGAGGGATAGCCGGGCGGAACGCCAATGAGTGCATTATGATTAAAGGCATAGCTAGAGAAACAGGACTGCAACACCGGCAGGGGCAGGTCCGCACCGGAACAATCTGGCTGGGAAAAAGCCGACCAGACCGGAAACTTCGCCGCACCCACGATATTGTTGGTAAAAACAAATCCTGACATCTTCGGATTGCTCACCTTGTCACCCACGGAAAGAATATGCACGTTGGGATCAGGAAACGCAGTCACGTGATTTACAGTCAGTTGGTTCAGCGGGTTGGTTGCCCATTGATTCAGCAGTGCCATGAATGAGCCGCCCCCTAAATATTTCGTTCGACTGACGTCATCGACGGTGATGTCGTGAATACTGAACCGCTCGCCGGCTAAGGCTGCGCCAGCGCCGTCGGAGAAGATCGTACCGATCTCGATGCCTACACCCACATGGCTGATGGTCGAATAGCGAATGGTCACATCCGTGACCTGGCATGAGGGACAGACATTCTGCCCAGTCTTGCTGCTGAACTGGTTCTTCGGGGTCAATAGAATGGAAAAGCCGTTTTGGCTGAAGCCACCCCAGGTGTACTCGAAAACATTGGCTTCGACCAGAACGCGCTGGGCATTTTTGAGCTCGAGGTGATTCTTAACAACAAAGGCATTGCCGTTTACCCCACCGATAAAGCCGGGCTGGCCGCGCATCCACAGCAGGGGTTTAAAGAAATGGTTGCGCCGGATCTCGATGTCGGCGGGGGTTGTCGTGGCTGCGCCTCCCCCGAAAAGAATATTCTCCCCGGCAGCTTCCAGAAAATTGTCCACAATTTGGTAGGGGCCTCCGGGGTACTTGCCATTGCCTCCCCCAATGGCCTGAGCATCGGAGCAGATGCCGACGATTTCCGTACAATGGAAGTCGCTGAAGTAGGAATCCACGATTGAAAAATAGGTACCACCGCGAAGGGCAACGCCCACGGCGGTGTCTTCGTGTGTGGTTCCATGCAGCCAGCTACGATCGATCACAATATGATCAGCCTGTCCGTTTTGCACCTGGACGAGGCCAAAAAAACCCTTTCCATTGGCGGCACGCGTGATCTCCAGTCCGAGCAGGCGGTAGTAATTGGCTCCGGGAGCAATGCGGAAGGCGGCTTGCACATTGTTGGCTTGAACAGTGGCCAGCACGTTCTGCGGGCGTGGACAGGGGAACGCCGGTCGCCCGGAAAGAGAGCTGATTCCGGCATAGCAGGGCGTAATCCTCTGACCCTCGGGAGGCAGGCTGGCATCAGGAGCGTCGGTGCGGACGATGATCCAATGTTGGCTGTCGCATCCCTTGGCCGGCAAGGCAAACGAACCCTGGTACAGGGCGCCGGCCTGCAGCGAGACTGTATCGCCACACTGGGCGCCGTTGAGGACGGCCTGCAGACTAGCGCCTGCGGCCACGTGAATGGTCGAGCCCGGGGCCGGCGTATTCGCCATAGTGCTGTCCAGGAAGATGCGCGGTAACTCGGCCGGACCATCGAATGTCCCTGCGCGCGCTACGGGGTGGATGAGCACGACTGTCATGGCACACATCAGGAAACCTATTACGGCCCTCTCTGCTTCGAGAAAACAGATCGCCAGCTTACGATCACCACAAATGAATTCCGCTAACATGTCAGACTCCTGATTGGAACTTGTGGGCCCCGAGGCGAGGCGAACGGTTCGCCCCCGTAAGCAGGCAAACCTTGGGCTTCGACGCGGCGCGAATTGCGCGCCATCCTAATCGGCCGGCTAGGAGCGCACGCGAGTGGCAATGATCGGGAGTGGCGTTTAAGATTGCAGAGAAAGTAGCAATTCCTATTCCAGCACTCAACGAATGGGGACACTTGAAACAGCGTGGCTCGGCTGCAGTTTTTCGCACAGCCGCTCGAGCGGCCTAAGACAATTCCCCTAGGAAACTAATTCTCTGCTGTAGGTCACTTTTTCTCGCTATCCTTGGAGTGCTCCTAAGATTTAGGGCAGACAGGTTGTGAGCGCGGCTGGAACGCCCGACTGGCGCCGGAAGCCGGCCTACTCTTTTGAGGAGCAGAAATGGCCCCCGATTGACGGGAGCCTGCGGCAACAGAGTTGGAAGAGAGTTTCGAGGCTAGTCCATTCGGAGCGCGCTTGTAGCTAAACGAAGTGCAAGAGTAAGTCGGGATCCGATGCTCGCGCTTATCCTCATGGTAAAATCGCAAAAAGTGCCATTCAGGAATTACTCGGAAAAAGCAGCGGCATGAGTAGCGAACAAGTGACTACAAATGGCGAGCAGATGGAACAATTGGCGGCCTACATCGTCGCCAAGGTGGTTCGCAACAAGGCTGCGGAGATCACTCCGGATACGCCTCTTGTGTCCTCCGGGCTTATCGACTCCTTTGCTTTAATCGACATATTCCTGGAGTTGCAGCGGATCGCCGGCTGCAAGATCCCGGCTAGCAAAGTGCAGGCCAAGGACATGGACACGATTCGCCTAATGTTCGCCGTCGCCGAGAAGTTCGGCAAGCCGCCGAAACAGTGATTCTGGACGCTTACTTCGCGCCGCCTTTTACCCCCGCCGCAGCTTCGATTTCCCTGCTTTAAGGTTTAGGGTGGGCAGATAGAAACTGCCAGCGCGCTAGGTCGTTCGAGGGCTCCCAATAGTGCCCAATGTTCCCCTCCCATTTGAACTCGACTTCAGCATTGTTGGCGCAGCCAGTCGCATCGTTCTGTTGTATGTTTGGGTTGGGCAAACCATTGGCACAAAGGGGCTGGGTAGACTGGAGCTGGCTGCAGCCATTCTCTGCCGCCCAATAATTGAACGACTGATCGACCGTCGCCATGATGACGGTGTAGCCCGAATACTTCGTCGAGCCGTTATTGCAGGGTTGTAGGATAGGATCGTTGTTGCCGTGCCATTCTTGCACCGACACTGGCGACAGGGGTGGGCCCGGGAGAACTATGGGAAGCGTAGGCTGCCCCACAATTTGACCAGAGGCGGGGACAATGGCGGCCACTAGATCCGAAAGCTCCACCCCAACACGGTGGGCCATCATCGCACCTGCTGACATGCCCGCCACGTATACCCGTTTGGGATCCACGCCGTATTGGGCGGTCAAATTTGTGATTAGCTGCCGCAAAAAGCCCGAGTCATCGGGTGCGGGAGGCGGAAAAGCTCCGTCCAGATAATAGGCATTCCAATTCCATTGTCCACTCTGTGCATTGTACGTTGAAGCAGGTTTGACAAGAATAAATTTGTACTGGTTGGCCAGCGGCAGCCAGCCCCAATTTTGCTGAGTCGGAGGGTTGCTGGCCTTGTTTGTGCTGGTGCCGTGCAGCATAAGCAGGAGCTGCGGCTGAGCCGGCAAGTTCAGCGGCAAATAGACCTGGTAATAGCGAGTAATGCCGTCCCATACCATGGTTTGGTTCAGGAACGTCCCGCTCTGTGCCAGCGAATAAGGAGAACTGGCGAATAGGAAGGCGGCAAGCAATGTGAGTACGACTTTTTTAGGGTTCACGATCTAAGCTTCGCTCCAATCGGAGAGCATCTCGGAGATCTTCGGGCGGTCGATTTTGCCGTTCACGTTCAACGGCATGCGTTCAAGATGATAAATGCGACTCGGAACCATGTACCGCGGCAGGCGGCTTTCACATGCGGAAATAATGGCTTTGTCGTCGGCCTCCTTCGATCCGGTGATGACACCCACAACTCCCGACGCGGAGCCATCAGAGAAGGGCCAGGGCACGGCTACAGCCATTTCTGTGCGGGCCGCAGCGCGCAGCACCAATTCAATCTCCTGTAATTCCACCCGATATCCGTTGATTTTGACCTGAAAATCCCGACGGCCGATATAGGAGAGGCAGCCCCGCTCATCCTGGCGAACCAGGTCTCCCGTGCGGTACCACAGCTTATCGCCCTGGTCGCGCAAACGAACAAAGCTCTTCGCCGTCTTTGCGGGATCGTTCAAGTAGCCCGGCGTAACCTGTGATCCACCCAGGCACAACTCGCCCACTTCGCCCTCGGGAACAAAGTTTAGCTCCTCATCCACCACCCGAACTTGCTGCCCCGCAAAGGGCCAACCAATAGGCACAAGTCCTCCGGCTGATTCGCCCGGCGAGCGTTCCGAGCTCCAGCGGTAGTGTGTAATGGCAATGGTGGCCTCCGTCGGGCCATAGAGATTTTCCAAGATCGAGTTGTTCGCGGCTTCTTGCCAGGTGGCCGCCAGGCTCGCCGGCAGCGCCTCCCCGCAAAACAAGCTCCAGCGCAGGCTCGGAAAGACACCCGGCTGCAGCATGCCTAGACGGGAGGCAAACATGGCGACCGAGGGGACGGAGAACCAGACCGAAAGCTCTTTCTCCTCGATCAGGGTTGCTGGTGTCAAGGTCTGCTCGATAAATGGACAGAGCGTAGCCCCGGCATTCCACGAGGTAAACAGGTCGTGTACGCTGAGATCAAACGTCAAGTCGAAATTCTGAGAACAGCGGTCCCCCGGTCGAATCCCAAAGCGTTCGGCTGCATAAGCCATGTAGGCCGCTACGTTGGACTGACCGACGGTGACGCCCTTTGGAAGCCCGGTGCTGCCGGAAGTAAACAGTAGGTATGCGATGTCGTCCTCTTGCACTCGAGGATCGACCGGATTGGCAATCGTCGTCAGAGAACGAGCTGTGATGAGGCGATGTGGGGAAAAAAGGACAGGATCTAGCTTGCAAGCTTCATCAGGCGCAAGAAATGTATATTGTGCATCCAGGCAGCGGACGAGCGATTTTACCAATTCTTGACATTCCTGCCCAACAATGACCGCCCTGCATCGCGACGCTTTAAGCATGTAGAGCGTACGTTCGAGGGGGAATTTGGGATTCAAAGGAACGTATCCCCGACCACTGGCCAGGATGCCTAAAATACCGCTGTAGGCGGCTACGCTTCGCCCTGCCCAGAGTGCTACTAGCTTTTCCGATGCGCTTACTTCACTGTTCAGGCAAGCAGTAATTCGCCCGGCATGCTCCCAGAGCTGCCGATAGCTCAAAACTAAATCTCCTAGTTCAAGAGCCGGATTCTGAGGGGTGTGCCGTACGCAGTTGAGAAAACCAGCAATTAAGCTCTTGCGTTGCGATCCTTCGCTCATAGCGGCGTTTTCGTCTGGGTAGAGAGATGCGCACTAGGTCTGCTGTACGAAGGCGAAGGGGGGTTCGGTGCCGCGCCAGATCTCGGGGAGTGTTCGACAACTGCAAAGAGCCGATCGGCGACGATTTGATTTCCCGCCGCATTCACGTGAGCCATGTCCTTATAAAGCTCTGTTCTGGTTGCATCGAAGATATCTGCCCAATAGTAAAGGTCAAGTCGGCTGGTGTCGCGGCATTGTTCGTACGCTGCACGATAGATCGCGTCCATCCCGGGGTATACCTTGTCGACTCTTTTGCGCAGGGCTGACTCTGCCGAGGTGAGCTGCTTATCGCCAACCAGCAGATTGGGGTACCAGACAAAAACGGGCCGGAAACCGTAGCGCGTGGCCAGGAGGTGAATGAGATCCATGTTTTGTAGGTAATTCTGCATAATGGCAGCGGCCATCATCTTCACTTCAGCTTCCGAAAGTTGCGGGCTTTGGTGCTTGCCGGTGAGATCCTCGGCCAGCGCCCGCAGGTGGCGAAAGGTGTTGGTGCGACGAAGGTAACCGAATCCGGCCCTCTGCTCCTCCTCCCAGCCTTCCAGATATTTCTTGAAACCCAAATAATTGTTGTGCACGTCGATTCGGCGATTCTGCCAGGCGGCGAAAGCCTCCGAACCGCCGTCGTAAAACAGAACGACCTGCGGCTTGCGCTCGTTGTGTTTCAGCTCTTCGATGAGCGCGATCAGTTCCTGCGTGCTGGTCCAGCCCTTTTCCGCGTAATTCACGATACAGGAGGGCTTGCCCGCCCTTTCATAATTGCCCGCCAGGAGCGAAGGTATGGTTTCCTCGTCCGGAGCGCCGGTTCCCCACATGGTCGAGTCACCAAACATCCAAATGGTGAAGTTATCGCCGTCGCAGCGAGTGTGCACGGTGCGACGCAGTCCCTCCTCATCAATGGAAATTGCACTCCCGTGAAAAGGAGCTCCACGCCACAACACGTAGGCACGGTATTGCACCTTGTTGGCGGCCGCGTGTTCTTTCCAATATTCGTGCTCTCGGGCAGATCCCTGGATGGCCTTGGCTCGCACATCCGGTTCCATGCTGTTCGGCTGATTGTGCAGGCTAATCAGATAGGAAAAGAGTTCGACTGCGGCCAGGCAGGTTACGCCGATGGTCACGGCCACACAAAAGCGCAGCAAGAACGAGCGCATGACATCCGCATACTTGGTCCGCGGCGGCTCGGCGAGCAAGTTACTTTCCCGGTCGGAGGCAAGGGGAGTGATGCTTGCGCTCCCCCCTTGCCCTGCTGCGATGATACTTTGAGACAAGCCTGACCTCCCACAAGCCTCTAGAATAATGCATACATCACTGGACCGGTTTGCACTTGCCCCGGCCGCAATATGGCACTCAAATACAGCGCCCCCACAACCACCAAGGGCGCGATCCAGACCCAACGTTCATGAACCGCGGCCAGCAGCAGGCCAGGAAGCAAGCTGGGCGTGCTGGCGCAACGTTTCCGCACCGCGATGCCCACTTGATCGAGGAACACGCCGCCGCCAATCGCCGCGAAGTACCCGAATGCGCAGGCTAAGGTCATGATATAGAAACTCCGCGGCAGCGTGGTCTGAAAGTACCCGCGCGGCGAAATCAGCGCCCGTAGCATTCCTGCCGATTGCGTCATGTTTTCGCTGCGAAAGAAGATGTAGCCAACCAGGACCGCGGAGAACGTTAAAAACCAAGAAATCCCACTTGCTACCGGCCCTGACCATTCAAATCCCACCCGCTTGCGGAATTCCTGCCATTGCCGATGCAGGACGAGCAACAAGCCGTGGTACACCCCCCAGATCATGAAAAGAATGGATCCCTTGTGCCAGATTCCGAAGATAAACATCGCGATCACCAGAGACAGATTACGCCACCACAGTTCTGCGCGCAGCGTGGCCAGGGGGAGGAAAACGAAATCGCGGATCCAGAAGGAAAGCGACATGTGCCAACGGGTCCAGAATACCGAGGGAGTGGTAGAAACATAGGGGCGATCGAAGTTCTCATGCAAGCGGATCCCGAAGAGACGAGCGGCGCCAATGACGATATGAGAGTAGCCGCAAAAATTGAAATACAGCTGAAAACCGTATCCCAGGATCAAAGTCCACACATCCAAACCCCTGAATGTTTCTGCTGTCCGGGCAAACAGCGCGTCGACTCCCTGTCCGGCATAAAGTCCCGCACTCATGAGCACCGCCAGGAGCGACATTAAAACTCCGACGGCGATTCGCCGCATCCCGATTTTCAGATCCTCCTCGCCCACCCGCCAACTTTGGCGGAATTGAGGCAGCATACTCGAAAGCCGACAGATTGGGCCGGAAAGCACGGTCGGCCAAAAGCCCATATAAAGACAGAATTCGACCAGAGTCGGATTCAATTCCTCCTCGCGGTATACCTCGAACAAATAGCTGAGCGCCTGGAACGTCCAGAACGAGATGCCCAGCGGCAGAGTAATGCCGCTAACCCAATGCAAATGCCAGACACCAAACAACCTACTTCCGGCGAGTGGCAGATACTTAAAGAAGCTCAGCAGGACTAAATTAAAAGCGATGCCAGTCCACAGGCGGGCTGCGCTGGTTCGTTTCTTGAGCCACTCTCCCAGGGCGTAGTTCACGCCTGAACTGAAGAGCAACACCACCAGCAACCAGCTGGCCCAGCTGGCGTAGAAGATGTAGCTCGAGATCAGATAAAGCACCTGCCGCGCTCGCCTCGAACGCAGACGCATGGCGACAATCCAGAGGAGAAACAAGCCGGCCGCGCCAATGATCAGCTGAAGGCTCACGATCAGTTTCTGGTGGCTTCGACCAGAGGCTGGCTGGTTAACTCGTAGCCGAGATCATTCATCAAGTGACCCCAGGCGCTCTCGATCAATGCGACCGATTGCGGAGGCAATGCAGTCTTCCAAGTGCCCGATGACGCTCTACGCACGAATGGCTTGTCCTGGCGCGTGTATCTGGTTTGTACCCATTTGTCGCCTTCCCGGTTCTCGAGCTGCCGCATGCGATCGGCCGAGCTCAAGTCCACGGCGCGACGTAAGCGCTCCGCCGTGGGCTGAACCCCCAGCACGCCGGCGATTCTCGCCAGTTCGCGTTCGGTGTTGCCCATAAGATCCTCATAGCGTACCAGAACAAAATTTTCCCCTCCGCGGCGCGTGCTCAGCCAGCTAATGATGTGGTCACTCCAGCACCCCAGGCGCGGCCAATAGAGGGATTCCATCCAGCGCGGCACAAACTCTTGCATAGGCAGCCCGTCGGGAAACGAGCCTTTCTTGAGCTCCCAGTGGTAATTCGATACGGCAACATCTCGGGGATCACGGACGATGTACACAACACGTTTATAGCGAGGATCGAAGCATTCATGACTTTTGAGGATGCGGGGCCGGGGGAGCTGGCGCATTTCGTGATCCGAATGCACGTACATATCGGGAACAAGCTGCTCTAAATTGGCAAAAGTGACCGCTTCGTCCTGGTGTACCAGGTTGCCCACGAGAAATCGCGTCCACGTATTGCCCGAACGCGGATAGGAGGTGAGGAAAATATCGTCCGCATAAACCGTAATGTCGCGTTCGATCTTTAGCTTGCGGAAAAATACGTCGCTCGTCCGCGACAAGTGCTTGAGCGCTCTTTTGATCATCTCCGCCTTCCGGGTGACAAATCACGTCCTTGTTGATTGCTAGGAAGCAACCCGGGCACCCTGCAACCAGCCAAGGAACCTTTGTTTTCTGGCAAACATCTCCTTCGCTTCCTCTCGCAGTCGCGCCACGATCTGGTAGCGGGATTTAGTAAACCAGGGGACCTTATGGAGGGTGCATCCGTACTTCTCCTTATAGGTACCCTCTCCTCCCCAGTCGTAGACTTCAATACCGCGTTTTTTCCAATACCGCATTACGTACCAGTGCATGGCTTCGTTCGGCCTGAAGATCTGGCCTTGGCGCAGGCTGGCATTTCCCCAAAACTCAGCGATTGTATTAAAACCCGGAAAGATTCCGGTGGCGATTGACCGGCCTTCCGGATCACGGGCGCGCAGCAGCAAAAGCCGTCCAGTCGGGGCAAGATGTTTGATCAAGCTCCGCACTCTTTCAATGCCATAGGTCGGGACCAAGTTCTGTTTGCGAAAAACCTCCTTCAATTGTTCGTAATACTCGTCGGCAAAGTCCGCATCCTGAACTTCTTCAATGCGGACACCGCTTTTTTCGGCTTTACGAATGCAGCGCCGACACGCGCTATCCATGGCCTGGAACAACTCATCTTCGGACTTGGTTAAATCGCTTCGGTAGGAAATATAAAACTTCGTCGTAAAGCCGAGCGCCTCGCCTTCTGCGAGACTGAAATTCGGATCGGAAACCTCCATATGCAGACAGCGGAGCGTCTGCCAGGCTAGCTGCTCGACTGCCGCCAGAGCTCGTGCTCGCGAAAAACCGGGCAAAAGGTTGAATCCCATATAGGGGGTGGTCCAGCCCGGGAAAGAACTGCCCAAGATTCGGACCCCCAACTTGGTGACGGTCAAACCTGAAAAGTACCCCGCCAGCTGGCCTCCTTCCCAGAGTTCTGCCAGAACGGGAGTCGCGTTCTGCGTCTCGCCCACAAAGTTCAGCCATTCCCGCGTCTGAAAAACAGTTCGATCGGCGAAATCGTCGAGAGCCTGCCAGTCGGCCGTTTTAGGATCAATCAGGATGCATTTCATCGGTTCCAACTTCCTCGCACTTACCAGCAGATGCCTTCGTAGCTGCCAATCCCCTGAGGACGTCGGGAGTGGTCAAGATTTACCAGGTCTATGACGATGTGATCGGGCCGCAGGCATGGTAAGAGCTCGGCTTTGTCCACCGATTTGTTGCCGATGATGACCACCTCGGCCTCACCCACAACCGAGGGTAAATCCCCCGACAGCAGGGAGCCGATATGGGGAATCACCTCCTCGATATATTGCCGGTTGGAACCAGCCAAACGGCCAAGCTCCACCTCGCGATCCCAAACACGGACCTGGCAGCCCTCCCCCAGCAGGCGCTTGATAAGCTGCACCTGCGGGCTCTCGCGCAAGTCATCGGTGCCGGCCTTGAAGCTCAAACCAAGTTGGGCCACTTTTCGCTTTTTCGTCCGCAGGATAGCTTCGAGCGCGCGTTCGACGTGCTCGCGATTGCTGGCGAGCAGCGATTCAAGCAGCGGCAGGCGCAAGTCAAGCTCTCGGGCGCGATAGGTGAGTGCTCGCACATCCTTGGGCAGGCAGGATCCGCCAAAGGCAAATCCGGGAGACAAGTATGCAGGAGAGATATTTAGGCGACTGTCGGAGAGGAAAATTTCGGTAACCGCCTGCGCGTCGACCCCCAAACTCTTACACAGAGTGCCGACTTCATTGGCGAAGGTCACCTTGACCGCATGAAAAGCGTTGGAAAGATATTTCACCATCTCGGCAACCATGATGGTGGTCTCAAATATCCTCCCCCCGACCCGCCCGTACACTTCGTGCAAGGGCGCAAGGCCCTGGCGATCTGCCGCGCCCAGAACTGTGCAGGGCGGCTCGAGGAAATCGGAAACTGCGCTTCCCTCCCGCATGAACTCGGGGTTATAGCAGACCGAAAAATCGATCCCCGCGCGCCGGCCGCTTGCCCGCTCAACGATGGGCACCACTACCGATTCCATCGTACCGGGCAGCACCGTACTGCGTAGCACGAATAGATGCTCGCCTTTTTTCTGCTTGAGCGCCGCGCCGATCTCGTGGGCAACCTTCTCGACATGACTTAGGTCCAGCTTGCCATTCGGCAGGCTAGGGGTTCCGACGCACACAAAAGAAATTTCGGACCCTAGGACCGCCGCGTTGGCGTCGCTAGTGGCATGCAGACGGCAGCTCTTAGTGCCTTCGGCCACCAATTCCGCCATACGCTGTTCAATAATGGGACTGCGCCCACTCTCAAACATGCTGACTTTGGCCGCGTTGACGTCGACCCCAATCACGCGGTGGCCCATGGCGGCGAAGCAGGCGGCGGATACCGAACCTACATAACCCAGGCCGAATATGCTGATCGACAAGCTCATGCTTCGGATCCGTTCCAGACTGTGGCCGATGCCACAGAGTAAGGTTGATGACGGTTTCGTCCACTATATCAATGCTGAACCCCTGAGAGAGCAACCGATCTTCCATTCGCCGCCCTGCGGCCAACGGCTTCGCTCGATAATGGCTTTCCTTTCAGTGTCTTACAATTTCTATGGCGGCTGCGGCATGGGTTTTTCGTTGCCGGCAAAAAGCGGAAAAGATTTGCCACTCCCATGGAAAGTGCCTCACCTCTCCGGTCGAAGAGCTCCCGATCTCGTGTAAGTTATTAAAGCGAAAACCTTGCAGCGCCACCCTTGCCACCTGCGTGGAACTGATCGTGCAACATCGAATGCTTTTGCAGCGCGGGCCCAGGGCTTAGGATAGAGATTACTTGTGAGTTCCAGATGGCGACGCAGATGGTCGCGCCTCTCCCGGATGAGCTGGCACGAGCTCCACATGCGGGCAGGACAGGAGGCCGCGAAGAGGATCGACCTGTTCTCCTACTATTGTGGCGTTAATCTCAAGCCGACTCTGCGACTGAAGCACGGACCGGAGCGGACTTTCTTTTTTTCCCCGTCTGAACTTCCATCTCGCCTGGCTTTATTGCAAAAAGCGTTGCCCGAGCAGGTTGACCGAATTGTTGCCGAAGCTGAAGAAATCTCACGACATGAATTCCGTCTTCTCGGGTATGACAAGCTTAACTATGGCAGCGAAATCGACTGGCACCTCGATATCGTGCACGGCAAGCGAGTTCCGCTTAAGCCGTGGTTCAAGATTAAATTCCTCGATTTCCACCGGGCCGGCGATCATAAAGTCATCTGGGAGCTGAATCGCCATCAGCATCTGGTGACCCTGGCCAAGGCCTGGCGTTTGACCGGGGAAACGCGTTTCCTCGAGGAGCTGACTACTCAGTGGTATGCCTGGCACAAAGCAAATCCTTATCCCCTTGGCATCAATTGGGCGAGCTCTTTGGAGGTGGCATTTCGCAGCCTGTCGTGGTTGTGGGTACGCAGTTTGGTTGCGGGAGCAAGAGAGGCGCGGTCGGAATTCGGTCAGGATCTGGTTCGCGCACTTGCGCTGAATGGTCGCCACATTCATAAATACCTATCGACGTATTTTTCCCCTAATACCCACCTTTTGGGCGAAGCAGTTGCCCTTTTTTTTATCGGAACACTTTGCCCTGAGTTGCCGGCCTCTGAGCAATGGCAAAGCTCCGGCTGGAAAATTCTACTGGCGGAAGCGAAACGCCAGGTACGCTCGGACGGAGTCTATTTCGAGCAGGCTCTTTACTACCATGTGTACGCTCTCGATTTCTTTCTGCATGCTCGCATTCTGGCCGCGCGTAACGGGATTTGTGTCCCGGAGCAATTCGATAGGGTGTTAAGGAAAATGCTCACCCTGGTTGCCAATCTGGCCCACATGGGAGCCGCCGAAGGATTCGGGGATGACGACGGGGGGCGAGTTTTCGATCCTCGCCGAAATCAGATAGAACATATGACAGATCCGCTCGCACTCGGTGGGGCGGTATACGGAGAGGCGGTTCATGGTAAGGAGCTGACCGAAGAAGCCATATGGTTGCTGGGAGAGAAAGCCGGTGAGCCAGCGAAATTGACTGGCCGCGAATGCAGGGTGCAGGCGCAGGCTTTTACCGAAGGGGGTATCTATATTATCCGCGATTCCGAACCCTGCCCTCAGCAGATGATCATCGATGCCGGCCCCCAAGGGGTAGGCCACTCGGGCCATGGGCATGCGGATGGGCTGGCTGTTGGCTTTTCCCTCGGCGGGCAGCGTTGTCTTGTCGATTCGGGCACCTATACGTACGTCTCCGGTCAAGAGCGGGATTATTTCCGGGGCACGGGCGCGCATAACACCTTGCGGGTTGATGGCCTGGATCAGGCCATCGCGGAGGGCCCATTCTCCTGGAGCTCATTGCCCAAGGTTCAAAAGCAAGCCTGGGTGGCGGGAAGAAGTTTTGCGCTGTTTGCCGGCAGCCAGGATGGATTCGCGCGTCTGCGGGATCCAGTTACACACACCCGCCTCGTTTTTCACCGGCGTGGCGCTTTTTGGCTCGTCTATGACCACGCGGGGGGTACGGCGGAGCATCAGGTCGACATTGCCTGGCACTTTTCGTCAGAGATGACTCTCAAAAAACAAGCAGACAATTTTGTTGCCTGTCACATGGGAAACCGTGACCCATGCCTGGCACTGCTGCCGGTGCTTGATGCCAGGTGGAAAAGTCAACTCTCGCGAGCTTCCCTATCGCCAGCCTACGGACGCAAGATCCCGGCGCAGGTGGTGCGGCTTACCTGCCAATCTGATCTTCCGGTTGATTGCGCCAGCATCATCGTACCGCTTGGCCAGGATCGGATATTGGGAAGCATTGTTAATCTGAATGTTGAGTGGAGTCACCGCTCGGAGCGGACCCGTGGCTATCGCTACCGGGAGCGAACCAAGGACCATTACGTCATCATTCCCGATGGCGGTGACCAGGCCTGGACCATGGGGCCGATTCACAGCAACGCCCGCTTTCTATACCTAAGCGTCCAAAATGGCAGCCTTACGGACCTAATTTTTTGCGGCGCCAGCATGGCGAGACTCTACGGCAACACCATCGTAAACAGCGGTCGAACTCTGAATTGGCTGGAATTACACAGGCAGCAAGACGGCATCGAAATTCATGCCCCGGAGGGGGAACCAACGGAACCATTGTCTAAAATCATTTCTACCCATGATTTACTGAATATCTCTTGGCTAGAGTGATGAACGACTGCGTGAGCGGCCAGGCGGTCGAGGAGCGCAGACCAGGAGAGCATGTTGGCATAATTCTGCGCGAACCGAGTCGATTTTGGCTAGTATGAAAATGCTCAGGACATCTTTTTTTGACCGTCGAAGGCGGAACTTCCCCCATACCAGCATCCTATGACGGTCGAGGTGCTCGCGATCATCAACGAAGCTTCATGGTGGTGGCAAACGGGCTACTTTCACCTGCCATTTGTGCCACATGGGGGGATGTGGCTGGCTTTTGTAGGCGAAGAGCGTTGGTGAGCGGGTCGCTGGCTTTTCAGCGCTTCCCTGTATGGGGTCCTGTCGGGACAGGAATGGTTATGAGTGTAAGCAAGGAAAAATTGACACTGAGCAGGCTGCCAGCAGAACGGTTCTCGGAAAGATAAAGTCATGTGTGGAATCGCCGGTATCTTTGAATTCGGCAGGACGGCGCAGGCGGACCGGATGGTCCTGGGCCGAATGTGTGGCGTGATGGCGCATCGCGGACCGGATGATGAGGGCATCTACGCTCGAGAAAGAATCGCCCTGGGCATGCGACGGTTGAGTATCGTAGACCTGGCAACCGGGCATCAGCCGCTCAGCAATGAGAACGGTTCGTTATGGATCGTCTTCAATGGGGAGATTTACAACCACCGCTCGCTGCGCCAAGACCTGATCGCCCGTGGCCACATCTACCGCACGCAGAGTGACACTGAAACCATCGTGCATCTTTATGAAGAGTACGGGAAGCGCTGCGTCGATCACCTGCGCGGAATGTTCGCCTTTGCGATCTGGGATGAAAATCGAAGATCTCTGTTCCTCGCGCGGGACCGCCTGGGAATCAAGCCGCTTTATTACACAATATCATCCGATCGTTTGCTCTTTGGCTCTGAAATCAAGGTCATCCTGGTTCACCCCCGAATGCGAGCGGAGTTTCGGCGTGCGGCGCTGCGCGAGTTTTTGGCTTTTGGTTATTTGTCGGGCGAGGAAACATTCTATGAAGACATCTCGAAGCTGATGCCCGGACACACCCTGGAAGTGAACGAAGCCGGCAAGGCAACGGTTGAGCAATACTGGGATGTTCCCCGCCAGGGCGAGGCCGTTATCCGGGATGAAAGCTACTATATCCAGAGCTATCGCAACTTACTCGAGGGGGCGGTAGAAAGTCACCTCATGAGTGACGTCCCCTTGGGTGTATTTTTGAGCGGCGGCGTCGATTCAAGCGCGGTCGCGGCACTGATGACCAAAATTCGCCGCCAGCCAGTGGAGACATTCTCGGTCGGCTACCGCGAGCAGAGCTATAGTGAGCTGCCTTACGCCCGCGTCGTAGCCCAGCATTTAAGTTCTGTTCACCACGAAGTGCTGATCGGCGCAGAGGAGTTTTTCAAGGCGCTCCCCTTTCTGATTTGGCATGAGGACGAACCGATCGTTTGGCCATCGAGCGTTGCCTTGTATTTCGTAGCCGAGCTGGCGCGTTCGCGAGTGAAGGTCGTGCTCACCGGCGAAGGCAGCGACGAAACCCTGGCCGGATACACCCGCTATGCTTTCACCCTTAAGAACAGCGCCTTCGATCGAATTTACCGGGCCACCGTTCCGCAATCCTTACGTGCAGCCTTGCGCCATGGCATTTCGCGATCGAAGTGGATCAATGCGGAAGCACGTCGCAAGCTGTCGCACACTTTCCTTGGACTAGACGGGGAATGCTGGTGTTCTTTTTACTTCGATAACTTTTACTCAGCATTCAGCGCATCCCAGCAATCCGAGTTGCTGACGGATGATTTCGCCGCCGCGTACCCAGGCGAGGCGATTTACGAGAATACCCTAAAATATTGGGAGCGCTCATCCGGGAATCTGCTCGAGCGGCTGCTGTATACCGACATCAAAACCTATCTGGTGGAGTTGCTCATGAAGCAAGACAACATGAGCATGGCGGCATCGATCGAGAGCCGAGTGCCTTTTCTCGATCACGTTCTGGTGGAATGGGCTATGGAGGTGCCGGCGAGCATCCAGATTCGAGGCATGGCGGGGAAAAGGATTCTTAAGAAAGCCGTGCAAGACCTGTTGCCAAACTCCATCCTTTACCGTCCCAAGCTGGGGTTTCCGACGCCCTGGAGCGGATGGCTGGCGGGCCCGCAACTCGATAACATCGAGCGCCTGCTTCTTGAATCACGTACTTTGGAGCGCGGCTACTTCCAAGTTGCCGCCTTACGAAAGCTTTTCCGGGAACATCGCGCTCACCATCGCGATCATTACGATCGTATTTGGCGATTGCTGAACCTGGAACTCTGGCACCGCGTCTGTCTGGAAGGCGAGCCCCACGACTACGAGGCGAATGTGGCTGCGGAAAGCAAACTGGGCTCAGTCGTTTAGCGTGATATCTGCAACGGTCCCATATGCACAAGTTTACCCAGCGGAGTTCGAGTCTTGGACCACTGCTTGCCCGCGAACATGGCAAAATAGGTCGTCCTCATACGCCAGCGGCGCAGGTCTCTCTGCCCTAGGAACGCCGAGGCCAAAGGATAACCGAGTTCCTTTAGGAAACCTCCGCACAGTCTCTCGAAGCCGGCTACTTCTTCGCCGGTCATCTTAGTTTTCCATCGTGCTACGGGATTAAACTGCGCACCCAATTCATCGGCGAAGGAGGAGTTTGGCTCCCTAACTGAACCGATGCCCGCCCGCTGAATCTGGTCATAGTCGAGATCCTGGCCGACAAACTCGCTCAGTCGAGCGAGCGTCTCACGCGGCTGGCTGACTAAGTCTTCAAAACGCACCTCCCGGTAATGCTCGCCCAGCGACATTCCATATTGCCGTCCTCGCCTGACAATCCACTCCCAGTACAATCCGGCCACACCCAAGTGTTCGCGAGCGTCCCAAGGCATGGGATAGGTCCATCCCTGCTTGACGTAGGATAGCGCCACATCACGGCCATCGCGAATGATGTGAATGATGAGAGCCTGGGGAATTTCACGTTTGATTTCCGGTATATACAGGAGGTGCTCAGGAGTACAATCGGCCCAACGCTCGACTCCTTGGTGGCGGGCAATGGCCTCCATAACGGTACGCAGGAAGTCTCCCCCATTACGGCAGTCCGCGATTACCTTTTCCCGAATGGCCTCTGCATCCAGCCCAGAAACTCGAAAAAGCTTGCTCCTCAGCCAATGCTGCATGAGCTCTTCGCGATCCTGGAGCGAGCGCATATGGCCGAAGCGAGGTGCCAGGATATTGAAGACATGCGACTCCGCCCTGTAAACGGCGAAGTTGCCGGCCGACAGGAGCATGTGATAAAGCGCGGTAGTGCCGGAACGGGGACATCCCAGCACAAAAACCGGCGCCGACTTTCGGTCTATGCTCGCGGAGGACGACTGCCTACCAGTTGCGGTGTCCACGAGTGCTTTCATGGTTTTTTCGAATCACCGCATATATCCAAAGTTTGCACTTTTTCTTCGGCTCGCTCAGGGGCTTGCGGGGCTAAGGTACGGTAAACCGCCAACCACGCGCCTCGCACCTCACTCCAACCGTAGCGCGCCAACTCGGCGCGAGCATTGCCCGCAAGCCGGGTAGCGAGCTTCGGATCATGCAGAAGGCGCATAATGTTGGCAGCAAGAGCAGCTACATCGCCGGGCGGAGAAAGCAATCCGGTTCGGCCATCGTCCACCAAGTAGCGGATCCCATCCGGAGCCGTGCTCACGACCGGTGTACCTGCAGCGAAGGCTTCCAAGATGGAGACCGGCGTATTGTCCAGATTGGATGCATTCACAAAGATATCTGCAGCATCGTATGCTGCCGCAATCTCGCAGTGTGGAACCAGCCCCCGGCGATGCACGCCGGAGAGCTCTAGCTGGTCGATGAGCCCACTAATTTCCCCTTCGAGCTCCCCTCCTCCGACTAAATCCAGGCGCGCATTGGGAAATTGTTTGCCCACTTCGACAAACGCCCGAATCACGAGGTCGACGCGATAATAAGGATGAAAGCCACGGGTGCATATCAGGTGAGGGCGCAAGGGCTGCCGCTTCCGATATGAGAACTGATCGAGATCGACTAGATTGGGCACCACCTCGGCCTGAACCCCGAATTCATGGAAGACATCCACGAGGTATCGCGAAGGCACGACGATCGTGCCCATCCTACGCAGCAGAGGAGCAGCGCTGCGGAACCGCTGGAGATGATCACGAGCTTCGCCGCTGTGATAATGGATTAATGTCTTGGCTCCCCGCACACGAGCGACCAGCCAGGCAGGAACCGGCGCGATCAGAAAGGACCAGTAGGAAGCGGAAAAAATATGCGCAACATCCGTATCTCGCAAGCCCCGCCATAGTGCCCAGAGATAAACCGGTTCACGCACTACGGTTCGTAGGCCGGGGATTCGCTCGGCCCAGCTCAGAACCGCCGGCAAGGGCGGATCAATCGGAATAAAGTGAGCGCGTACGTCCCCATCGTCTCCCCAATTACGCAAGAGCAGGTCCGCTTGTACCGACTGCCCGCCAACATAGCGAGCCGATGCTGCTACGATGGCGACGCGCAGCTTTGCTTCGAAAGGGGTGGCCATGGCCGCCTGAGTTGCCTGCTTCGGTCGCCACCGATTGCGCTTTAGCCAATGGCTGTAGAGATGCTCATAGCTTCGTCGCATACGATCGACGGTGAAGTTCTCGCGCGCGAATTGTCTTGCATTTCGACCCAAGGTCTGCCTCAGAGCAGCGTTCCTGGCCAAGCGCTCGATCGCCTGTCGCAGGCTCTCTTCCTCGGCGGGCACCAGGATTCCTCGGTCGGGCTCGAGAAGTTCCGGATTAGCACCCACTTGAGTGGCGATGACTGGCACACCCGCAGCCATGGATTCCAGAATGGCATTGGAAAGGCTTTCCGACGCTGACGGCAACACGGTAGCATCAACAGAGGCAAGCACCGCGGGAATATCTTGGCGGTCCCCAAGAAATCTGACCCGGCCGCAAATGCCCAGCGATTCGGCTTCCCCTTCGAGTGCAGAGCGAAGTGGACCATCTCCCACCAGCAGCAACTCCCAGCAGATGCGGTCGCTCAGCCCGGCAAGCGCCCGCAAAAGCAAACCGTGGTTCTTCGCTTGCGTATTCATGCGGGCGATCATAGCGAGACGAAACAGGTGAGGCCGGCGGGGCAGGGCGGGAGCAGTTTCAGCAAACGCTGTGGAGGGCAGCCCATTCGCGATCACCGTGACTCTATCGCGCGGCAGCCCCTGCCTCAGCAGCAACTGGGCCGCCGCATTTGAATTGCACACCACGCAATCTGCCCAGCGGAATATCATGCACTGGGCGCGAGCTTGCGCCGGGGTTAACAGATCGCCGAGCTGGCGCTGGCTGCCAATTATGACCGGAACGCGGGCAAGCCTAGCGGCAGGAATCATGGCGAGGTTGGTATAAAAGTCAAAGGCATGAGCGATCGACGTATGGCTCTGTCGCAGATACCGGCTCAGGCGATAGCGCGCGCGTATCGATTGCACGCCATAGAGGCTGCCCCCGAGAGGAAAATGGTGCATCGATCCAAGTTGGCTGAGCAAGCTACCCTTTTTCATTAAATGTCCCAAGTTCACCACATAACGCTCGCGATCAAGCGCGCGCACCAACTCCACGAACTGACGCTCGCTTCCTCCTGTCTCGAGGCTATTGATCATGAGAAACACAGCGGGCCGGGCCTCAACTGGACGATCGGCGGCAACTGACGCATGTTCCGTTGCCGGTAAACCCGCCGCTGAACCGGTCTTGTCCATCAGGAATAATCTCCGCGAAGGGAAACTGCACTCTCAGTCGAGTATGGCGAGCTGACGGTGGGCAGCTTCTCAAGAAAATTCCGGTGCCATAACTCAAATGCAAGCAATCTCCAGAGTCGCCCCGAGTGATTGCGCCGCTCGTTGAAATGCTCGCTCAACAGCTGGGCTATGCCTTTGCGATTGAAATAGCCGCGCTCGATTGTGCGCCGCTCCTCGAGGACGGTGCAGATCAGGTCTTTAAGATCGTGACGGGTCCAATAGACCAGAGGCAGAGCGAAACCTTGTTTCGGGCGCGCGAGTACGTCGCGCGGCACGCCCAGGCGTTCAGCCAGGCGTTTCAAAATGTACTTTTGACGGCTACCTCGTAATTTCCATTCCGGCCCGAGGCTGGTCACCCATTCCACAAACATATGGTCGAGAATAGGCACGCGCGCCTCGAGCGAAGTCAGCATGCTCATGCGATCGACTTTGGTCAGAATATCGCCGGGGAGGTAAGTCTTTGAATCAAGATACAGCAGGCGGCTGAGCGGATCTTTGGCTGGAGCCCGATCGAGGTATTCGCGCGCTAGATTCAGAGGGCCCTCGCCGTTGCCGATTCGTGCGAACTCACTCGATAGCAGGTCGAACTCTCTCAGCACGGGCTGGAGAGACACGTCTTCTAAATACCGCTCCCGCCAAGGCAAGGAAATACTGTAAGCCAGGTTCCGGCCCGGTATGCGATGAGGAATATGCTGATGGAGGTACTCGCGATACAGGCGGCGCGTCCAATCCGGAAGCCAGGGATGAGCGCGATCCATCAAGGCAATGCGATAGCGGTCATATCCGGCAAACAGTTCGTCGCCCCCATCGCCTGACAGAACAACGGTCACGTGCTGCCTCGCCAGGCAAGAAATGTAATAGGTGGGCAGCATCGAGGAATCGCCGAAAGGTTCCTCCAAAGTATGAGTAATGTTTTGCACGGTATCGACGACATCCGGTTCTAAGATCAATTCGTGATGCTCCGTGCCGAACCTGTCTGCGACCAAGCGGGCGTAAGGCGCCTCGTTGAAGTCGGTCTGCCGAAAACCCACGGAGAAAGTCTTCACCGGTTTTCCGCTCGAACGCGCCATCAAGGCGACCACGATGGAGGAGTCCGTTCCACCGCTTAACAGAGCTCCCAGGGGAACATCCGAAAGCAGGCGAATGCGCACCGCTTCGTCCAACCGCTCTTCCAGCTGCCGCAAGCACTCTTCCTCGCTGGCCGGGCAGTGCGTGGCAAATTGAGGTAAATCCCAATAGGAGCGCACTCGCACCTCTCCGCGTTCGTATTCCAATAAGTGCCCCGGTGGCAGCTTCTGAATAGGCACGAAAGAGGTGAGAGGATCGGGAATATAGCCGAGGTACATGTAATGCAGAAGACCGCGGTCATTCACTTTTGCCAGTTCCGGCCGAACGGCAAGAATCGATTTGATTTCTGAGGCAAACAGCAACTGCCCATTGTGCAAAGCGTAATACAGCGGTTTTTTTCCCAGGCGATCGCGGGCCAGCAACAGCTTGCGCCGGCGCGCGTCATAAAGAGCAAAAGCAAACATGCCCCGCAATTTCTGAACGCACTCAACCCCCATGTCCTCGTAGAGATGAACGATCACTTCGGTATCGGTACGGGTATAGAAACGATGACCTCGGGTTTCGAGCTGCGGCCGCAGCTCGGGAAAATTGTAAATTTCTCCGTTATAGACGACCCAGACGGAGCGGTCCTCGTTGAATACCGGTTGATGACCACCGGCGAGGTCGATGATGCTGAGCCGACGCATCCCCAAACCGGCCCCATCTTTAATGAGAATGCCTTCCTCATCCGGGCCGCGATGGACGATGGCATTACACATGTGACGGATCGTGCTTAGGTCGATCCCGTCGCTCCCATCGGCGCTCACAATTCCTGCGATTCCACACATATGGAACTATGCCTTGGAACTCATCTCAGCGCGCAAAGCGGCCGGCTTCACGCCGGTAACGGGCTTGGGCCGTCGCAACCGGTAGTCCCGATAATCCCCCGGGTTGCCATCCCGGCCGTCGCAAGCCGCTAAGATAATGTTGACCATTTCCCGGGCGGACACGAAATGCAGAATCTCATTGCGACTTCGTGCCGTCTCAACCAGCTCGCGCAAAAAGCATCGCATCAGCTCCCCTACCATCGCCTCGCGATCTCCCGGATTCATGCCGTGGCATTGCAGCTTGATGAAAAGCCAGTCTGGGCGCCCTCCCACGGAAATGCCCGCCCTTTTCCACAATTGAAAGCGCCGCAATGTTGGCGGATTCAGAGTGGCAAGGTGCCCATTTTCGATACCCAATCGCGCGAGACTGCCCCGGCGAGCCAAGTCGAGCAGCAACGGCCCTTCGATGATGAGGGGATAAACGGTCGGAACTCGACCCCGCACCAGATCTTTTCCCCTGCGGTGAGCCGCTCTGGTATGCAAAGGAAGCGCACATTCATACAGGCAGTTGATCTTCGCGATGTGGGCCGCATTGTAAGGCCCTGGAGGCAGGGTTAGGTCAGCATAGCAGCCGGTCTCTGCCAGCACTTCCAATTCATTATCAACTCCGCAGAAGTACCCCCGGCGCGAATTCGCCAGGGCATAGTTTCCGTGGACAAAGGCATAACGGGGCATGCCTTCTGCATTCCAATAGGAAAGGCAGCCGTGTTCGAAGGCGAGCGCATCGCGAAAAGCGGCCAGCTGAGCTCGGGTATTTTCCGTCGTATCAGGAGCGCCGATTCCATGATGCAGATGGATTTCGACCTCACCCCACCCCGCTCGGCAGTGTTCCGCTAGTCTCTCAAGCAATCGCTTGTCATACTGTTCCGCCGGGTAGAAATACGTGTGCACAAAGGGATAACCTTCGTGATCGCGATAATCGGCCGCTACACGCGGGTACTCCCGGCACCATGAGTCGACTCGCCGCTCTTGTTCCTGGTAAGGAGCCCGGGCTTCTGACTGATGAGGCACGATCGAGGGCTCGAAGTGATCAGCCAGAGAGACGATGAGGTGAACTGGGCCGCGCGGTATGCGCCGCAGCGCCTGCTGTTTGACGTACGCCGGCAACCATCGCCAGGTTCGCGATGCCTTGCGCCATACGGTCAGGGGTTTCGCACCCACGCTCTGTGCTCCTCTGCGGCCTCGCTCGTGCTGATCAGAACGCTAGCCGCTCCCATCTATGTGATTTCTCGCCCGTCTTGCCGGGCAAGACCATTCTGTATCGTGTCTTCCTCTGCCGTGTTGTTTCCGGTCAAAGACAGACAGCAGTTCCAGGCTGACAAGGATGTGAGCCGGTGGGGCAAGTGCCAGGCAAGCGTTCCCGGCAAGATCGACGAGAGGCTCAATAGCTCGGCGTAAGAGCCCCAATTTTGTCATTGTTCCTGCTTTTTCCCGAGTAGGGGAGAGTTGTCTTGGAAATCTTGGCAGCAGAAGTCTCGGATTTTTCCGCTTCCCGGGAGATGGCAAACAGAACTGACGTATAGGCCACAGCAAAGTAGGCGAAGTATTGATAGGCCTCCGGCCCAAACGCCGCCCCAACCACAAAACCAATCAGTGATGCATGCAGCGCTCCTGCCAGCAAAGTCGTTTCAGGATCTAGATTTCGCTTTTTGCGAATGGCCCTAAGATTCTTGAAACCTCGGCGGAAAAATAGCAGATACAAGATAAGAACGGGAATGCCACCCTCGACGCCAATCTGCAAGTAAGCACAATGTACATCAATCCAATTTCCGGAATAGACAGGGAAATTGCGATGCCCGATACCAAAGACGGGATAATTGAGCATGCCGTAAAAAGCCTTGATCATACCCTCTTTGCGCTCTTCAAATGATTCATAGGCCCTCTCTTCTACTTGAGTTCCATCGGCTGATCCTGTCAGGGTCGACATTCTGGCCCGGAGGCGTCCGCCCAAGGACATCATCAAAATGGCACTGACAAATAGGGTGGCGATGACCAGGTAAAAGCGCCGGCCTCTCACTCCAAAGTGCCACAGGCAAATTGTTCCGGTAATGACCATGTCGATAAATCCGGATCGGGAGGCGGTCATGAACAGGGTCGCGGCCATAACTATTAAGCCGCTTCCCCAGGCCAGCTTTCCTATGAGCCCTTTGCTCCTGATGAGAAAAGCCAGCGAGAACGGGACGGAAAGTACGATCGCGAAAGCCAAATCATTAGCATTCGAGTAAATTCCGCCCATGACGCCATTTAAGCGGGGAATGGAGTGACCCATCATCAACGCCGCCAGGCAAAGCACCGGGACGGAGGCCGCCTGTATATGGATGATGCGCCAAAGTCGCTCTTTGCTGGTGATCAGCAGAAATGTCAACACCCACGCGACATACACTTTGGCAAAATCAATGGTGTGACTTACGGCTCCTCCTCTCCATACTGGAGAGAGGAACCCAGACACAAAAAGTAAGATGATAATGGCAAACAGGTATTTACCTTCTCTGGGCAGGTCCTTGAAACGGCGCGGGGTTTTACCGGCTGATGTCAGAAGACTTAGAAATGCGGCAGTTCCGGTAATTTTCGCGAGCGGGAGGTAACGCAAAAAGAAAATGTAGTCCTCAGGTCTGGCGCAGTACACAAAATAGAAAGCGCTCAACCAAAAAAATGCGCCGCTCAGGGCTTGCTTCTCGGGCCGTGATACACGGCTGAGCCTGGCATCAGTCGTGGAGGCTTGCCGTGTAGCCGGGGACGGCATAGGAAACCGGCTCCAGCCGGGTCCGCTCCCTGCCCTTAGCTGATCGGGAAAATTCTGCAACGCCATCTCCTTTCGCTCATTCAGCGCGCCGAAAACCATCGGCCGCCGTCGTTTACCGCCGCCCTCATCTTGAGAGAGTCTGCTCCGAACCACTTGTTCCGTGCGCAACCGGTTGGTCCACGCCGGCTACTTGGTACGCCGCGTCCGGCCTTTCCCTGGCGGCAACAGTTTGCAAGACGGCGGCAAATTCTTGAGCAATGGAACACCAGTCATAGCGCGCGGCAAGCTCGGCAGCTGCTTGCTCGTAGCGCCTGCGCAGCGCGCCGTCTCTCAGCAGGAGAGTTACAGCGTGCGCGAAGTTCCGAGGTTCATTCTCCAAAATAATGTTTCGTCCGGCTTCAACGTCAAGCCCTTCGGCGCCCACCGAGGTCGAGACCACGGCAGAGCCGGTGGCCATCGCCTCATAGATCTTCAAACGTGTTCCTCCCCCAATGCGCAGCGGCACGACCACGACGGCCGCACGCTGCAAGTATTCGACAACCGAGGGCACCGATCCGGTCACTTCCACTGAATCGGACGCAAGCTTGCGGACTCTGGCCCCAGGGTTGCGGCCGACAATGCGGAACTTTGCATCCGGCACAGCTGCCAGCACGAGTGGCCAGATCTGCCGACAGAAGTACTCGACCGCATCAACATTCGCTTCCCAGTCCATGGCGCCGGTGAACACAATGTCGCGCAAACTCTTCTGAGGCGTCCCATCCGGCCGGTATCGCTCTAAATCCACCCCCGTAGGAACAACCGTAATCCGCGAAGGCGCAACCCAGGTGCTCATCAGTTGCCGGTCGTGTTCAGAAACGCATATCACGTGATCAAAACGTCCGACAGCCTGTTTTTCATAGGCCCGCATTTTTTTGAATTCCAGCTGATACACCAATCGGGCGGCTGGATTCTGCTCTGTCGCGGCATGTCGCCGCCAGATCTCAGTTTCTACATTGTGCTGAAACAGAACGCCAGGCACACTCAGGCGGGCGGGAAAATTAACCACGGCATCTAGAAAATCACATACCGCGATATCAAACTTCCTTTGCCGGAGACAATCTCTAAGCCTCTGCCGCACGCCTGAACTCTCAAAGCGGCTCACCGCGAAGGGAGCCTTCTCGGCCAAGTGAAAAATGTAACGGACAGCCCTCGCCCCCGTGCTGTCATTTCTTCTGCTACAGACACAAATCGCACCGGGCATCAATCTGGCCAGTTCCCTTTCGTAAGCGCTGTCAGGCTTACCGTCATAATAGGAGAAAAATGTTAATTCGTGGGTGCGCGACAGTTGTCGCACGAGGTTATAGGAGCGGATATCGCCGCCACTGGTCACCGGCAACAGCTTGTTGGCCTTGACCCAGAGAATTTTCACGAATTTGACTCCTCACCCCAGCCCTCGCGCACCACTATTCCGCAAGCACCCCATCCCGGAGCGTGCCGCGAGAGCTACAGCATTGCTTACGGCTAAACCCGAAGCGGTTACCAAAGTTCGTAAAGCACGGTCCCGACACTCCGCGTAGCACGGTAACTGCCATGCTAGCCAACGCCGCAGCGGGGGAAAAGCAGAATTTCAGGCCTTGCTTTCAAGCACTTAGAATGAAAATGCGTGCTGGCAGTTGTTTTCCAAGTTCTTGTTTTAACGAAAGGCAAATTTTTTCCCCATGTCCGGTCAAGGAAATTGCTCCTTTTTTGCTGCATACCGGAGGCGCCCTGTGGGCGCAAGCCCGGGATGGCGCTTCCCTGGAAGCGGGGCGGCCCAACCGGCCGTGCGCATTACCGTGCGCATTACCTTGCGCCTTGCTCTAACTTGTACTACATTGAAGACGACCCACCCGAACGCGCCAAAACGAGTCCCACCACAGGAATGCCGCAGCTTCCCTTCAAAAATGTCATCTCCGTCGACGTTGAGGACTATTTCCAGGCGGAGTCGTTCGCTGAAATCGTCGACCGCTCGCGGTGGAATACTTATACCAGCCGCGTCGACGCCAACACACGCCGGCTGCTTGAATTGTTTGATGAGCGAGGCGTACAGGCAAGCTTTTTCATCGTCGGCTGGGTCGCTGAGCGTTTTCCCCAGCTGATCCGCGACATTGCCGCCGCGGGTCATGAACTCGGCTGCCATTCTTATTGGCACCGCCTGATTTATAAGCTGACCGCCGAGGACTTCAGGGAAGATACACATCGCGCCAAGAGCACAATCGAACAGATCGCCGGCACGCAAGTTCTTGGCTATCGGGCCCCCACCTACTCGATCGTTTCCCAGTCGCTATGGGCTTTGGCAATTCTTGTCGAGCTCGGGTTTAGCTACGATTCCAGCATCTTCCCGACCAAGCATGACCGGTACGGCATGCCGCGCGCGCCGCGAAGCCCTTTTCGTGTTATTACCTCTTCCGGCTCCCTGATTGAATTTCCCATCACAACTTTCCGGGTCAGGGGTCACAATATGCCGGTCGCCGGTGGAGGTTACCTCCGCATATTGCCGGAGTGGTATACGAAATGGGGCATCCGCAGTGTTTGTCGCGAGGGTCTGCCGATCATATGCTACGTCCACCCCTGGGAAATCGATCCCGCCCAGCCTCGTCTTCCGGGACGGCTGACGTCACGACTGCGGCATTACACAAACCTCTCAAAGACCTACGGGCGGCTGGATAAAATGCTTCGATCAGCCCCCTTTACCAGCTTCCGCGACAGCGGGTTAGCCGCCATAGCAAAGGATTTCAATCTATATGCCCACCTCGGATATCAAAACTGACGAAGTCCGCCTAGTTGAGTATTGGAGCCGCATCGCTCCCGATTTCGACGCCATTTACACCGGGAACAAGAACCCCGTCTCGCGTGCTTTGGATCGCTGGCTTCGTAAGGACATTTATGAAAGATACGCCTGGGTGATGCGTAAAGCCGAGGAGATCAAGCCCGCCAGCGTCTGCGATGTGGGATGTGGTTCTGGACGCTTTGTCGCCTCACTGGCCAAACGCGGCGCCCGCGTCACGGGTGTGGATTTCGCTCCTGACATGCTAAAGCTGGCGCGCCAGCTTACCACCAGTGAAGGTGTCTCCGACCGCTGTGAGTTTGTTCTCAGCGATATCCTGGATTGGAAGACAAGCGATCGTTTTGACATGGTTATCGCCATCGGATTTTGGGACTATGTTCGAGACCCGATCCCGCGCCTCGAGGTGATTCGCAACTTGACAAAGCGCAGTTTTCTATCCGCGTGGCCGCGCGCCGGCACCGTGCGTATGCGTATCAGGAACGTGCGTTTAAAGATGGCAGGGTGTCCTGTGTATTTTTTCCATCGCAATCAAATCGAGGAATACCTGCGCCGAGTTGGTTTCAGGGTAGAGTCCTCGGAGATACTCGGCCAGCTGTATTGTATTCAGGCTACTCCCGTTTAAACGATGATCACCAAGCTCCTGTTCTGGGCTTGCGCGTGGCTTGTCGCTTACGTGTACTTTGTCTACCCTCTCCTGGTGTGGGTGCTGAGCGCGCTACTTGGGTCGCGCTCCGCCCTCATGGGCGGCACCCCTTCGGTGTGCTTGCTGATTGCTGCGCACAACGAAGCCGCGGTGGTCGGGGCAAAAATCCACAATGCTCTCAGCTTAGATTATCCAGCGGAGAAGCTGACCATTGCGGTGGCTTCCGATGGATCGAGTGATGAAACGGCTGCTATCGTTCGCGCCCTCGCCGATGAGGAAGCCACAGGACGGATTCGCCTCTTCGACTTTGCGCAAAACCGCGGCAAAATTGGAGCGCTGAACGAAGCCATACAGGCCATCGACAGCGAGATCGTGGCATTCTCCGATGCTTCGACCCTCCTGGCGGCCGATTCGATTCGGCGCCTGGCCGAGCACTTCGCTGATTCCCACGTGGGTGCCGTGAGCGGCGTCTATCGCGTCCTCAAAAAGGACGAGGCCGGGCTCGGTCGGCAGGAAGATTTCTACTGGAAGTATGAGACCTTCTTAAAGGTGTGTGAGGCAAATATCGGAGCATTTACAGGTGCACACGGTTCTTTGTACGCCATTCGCCGCATTCTGTACCCTTTCCCGGCCGCGGGTACGATCAACGATGACTTTATCATTCCCATGCGGATCGAGCAGAAAGGTTACCGCATTGCTTACGAGCCGGCGGCGGTAGCTTACGAGGAAGCGCAAGAGATGGAAGGATTTGCCCGGCGCGTACGGATTATGGCCGGCAATATTGAGCAGCTGCGCGAGATGCGAGAGCTAATCTGGCCCCTTCGACCGGTTTCTCTCCTCTGCCTGCTGTCGCATAAGCTAGGACGCTTGCTGGTTCCTGCCGCCTTGCTTCTAATGTTGCTCGCCAGCGGCCTTCTCTGGGCTGAACCGCTTTACCGCTGGTTTTTTCTCGCTCAGCTAGGCTTCTACTTGGTTGCGCTGCTCGGCGCCTTCGTAAGGCTTCGTCCCGCTTTTTTGCGCCTGCCTTATTACTTCTGCATGATCAATTCCGCCTTTTTCGCCTGGATCTACCATGCTGTGCGCCTAGGCCGACTGGTACCGTCGCGCGTCGAGCTGGATGGCATCGGCAACCAGACCAGCGGAGGAAGCTCATGAACTCGGCTTTTAGTGAGCACCGCGCCCCAGCACCACGATTTTGATGGTATCGAAAATGATGAGTAAATCGAGACCCAAGGACATGTTCTTAATATAGAAGAGGTCATATTGCAGTTTTTCTTTGGCGTCCTCGACCGTATTGCCGTACTTGTAGCGGACCTGGGCCCAACCCGTAACCCCCGGACGAATGACATGGCGGACGCCGTAATAGGGGATCTCTTTGGTGAGCCACTCCACGAATTCAGGCCGTTCCGGTCGTGGTCCAATAAAACCCATATCTCCTCGCAGCACGTTCCACAACTGAGGAATCTCATCCAGGCGTGAAGTGCGCAGGAACTTGCCCACCTTGGTCACGCGCGGATCGTTTTGCCCTGCCCAGGTGGGCCCGGTGACAGATTCGGCATCCTGCCGCATGGTACGAAACTTGGAGATGTAGAAACACACACCGTTGCGGCCCACACGCCTTTGGCGATACAGCACCGGTCCTGGGGAATCGAGTTTAATGGCCAGGATAACAAAGGGAATCACAGGTAAAGCCAATACCAGACCAAACAGGGAAACCGAGAGCGAGATCATTCGCCGCAGAACCATCGAGCCTGCGTTGAAGCGGAATCCTTCCGCAAAGATGATCCAGCTGGGGTAGAGGTTGTCGATTTCAATACGTCCCGAGATTTTTTCCAGCCAGGAGGTGGCATCCTCTACTTTGACTCCTTCGAGACGCAACTTTAATAGTTCTTGAACGGGTAAGCTGCCGCGACGGTCGGGCATGGCCACAATGACGCGATGCAGACGCCGGCCGCTCATCTCCAGAATGTGGTTGGCAGCATCTTCGCGACTGGCGTTCGGCCCGAGATCTCCTGTCCACCCCACCACGCTGATACCCAAATCGAGGCGGTTGCGCAGACCGGTGACCAGACGTTGGGCGCGCGCACCGGTCCCGAGTACATACACTCGTTCTCTAAGGTAGGGTTGCTGCGCCAGCCACGTGTAACCTGTGCGCCAGAGTACTAAGGCAAAAGTAAGGATGATCAATCCCATTAGAAACGCCCCGTTCCCCGGGGTTACGCGAGGGAACAAGCGCTCCGTCCCGGCCAGGGCCAAGGCGAGCAGACCGGGGACCATGAGCAGGCGAAAGTAGAGCTCTCCCCGCGCATTGACGCGGGTGGTGTCATAGAGATCGAACCAATGGGAACAAACCAAAACAAAGGCGGTCACAAGCAAGATTTTGAGATAGCCGTATTCGAAATTCAGAACTAAGAAACTGTCCTCACGGAACTGCAAAACCGTACCCAGCCAAAACGACGTCCAGATAACCAGGGCCTCGCCGGTGAGCAAAATAAGAGTGCGCACCGGGTAATAAACTTTGAAAAGCCGGATCACACTGATTCCTAACTGGCGTGAGAGCCGTTCTTGTAGTACGAGTAATAATATTGAGAGTAAACGGAAGCGTCGCCATCAACGCAGTTCAGCACAACCCCCAACAGTTGATTATTAGGGAATTCCATCCGGGCCCGGCGCGCTACATCGAAAGGCGTCGAGTTGGACCTGACGACAAGCAGGACACCATCGCAGAAGTTCGCCAGTAAGCTAGCATCGGAGACGGTCACGGCCGGCGGAGAGTCGACAATGATCCAATCAAACAAGGCCTCCACCCGGGTCATGAGGAACTTTAACCGGCCATTGGCCACCAATTCCGCGGGACTGGAGACATGCTTCCCTGCGGGGAGAAAGAACAGGTTCTCCATGGGGCCTCGCTGGATGACCGCGAATTCATCCTGTTCTCCCATCAGGTACTCCGACAGGCCCGGTGCCTCCGCGGCACCTAAGACCTTGTGCAACTTCGGTCCCCGCAGATCTCCATCGATGAGCAGGACCCGCCGACCATGCTGTTTGACCAGTACCTGCGCCAGATTCGCAGCTACGAACGACTTCCCTTCCCTGGGCAATGAACTGCTCACCAGCAACTTTTTCAGCGGCATTTTTTCCCGCAGCTGATAAAGCCGCGAACGCAAGGTGCGAAATTCTTCCATACCCCGGACGTTATCCTGTCCGCTGAAGAACAGCATCGTCCCCTGATCGGGACGCCAGTTGGCACTTGCGCACCGTGCCAGGAGACCATCAAGGGTGAATTGGGGTGCCAAGGCCGGTGCCGCACTGATGGCTGCCGGTTCCCCGGTCGCTCCCGCAATATCGGGCGAGCGGCCTTGGGATGCGCCGGGGGATTCCCCATAGAGGGCTTGCGCGGCTGCCCTCTCTTGCTCGGCTTTTTTCAGTGCTTCATGGATGCGGCTCATAGTTTTCCTTCCTTGGGAATGTCCTGATCTGATTCCTTCAAGCGGTCAGCTAATGTGGCCAAGGTTTTCAGCGCTTCGAGCAGGTCGAACTTATCGCCGTCGACAGAGGTAGGCTCGGTCTTTGAGGCAATGACCGAGCCGTCTGCCAGATCAAAATCGCGCGCCACCGCTTCCACCACGGCAGGCACAACGGTCGGCTGCTGATCGACAAACGCACTTACCAGAGCATGCTCGCAAAGCAGATTGATGACGCGCGGAATACCGGAGGCATAACGATGAATGACCGCCACGGCTTCCGGGTCGAAGATGGTGCGGCCGTTGCTGCCGGCGATGCGCAAGCGCTGGGCGACATAAGCTTGCGTTTCCTCAAGACTGAGAGGATGGGTCTTGGCGCGCAAAGTCAAACGCTGTCGCAACTGGCGCAAATGCGGCTGTCGCAGCCTGACTTCCAGTTCCGGCTGCCCCACCAGAATGATTTGCAGCAGCTTCTCGGTGAAGGTTTCGAGATTGGTAAGCAGGCGGATCTCCTCGAGAACTTCATCGGAGAGGTTTTGCGCTTCATCGACAATCAGAACGGCGGTTTCACCGGCGCGGTAGCGGTCTAAGAGCCAGTTGTAAAGACGCAGCAGAATTTGGCTTTTCGACTTGGAATCACAGTTGATGCCAAAATCGGTAACCATGTAATCGAGGAACTGGGAGACGTTCAGGCGCGAATTAAAGATGAACGCGGTCGCTACCTGCTGCAGCCGTAGCCATTCAAGAAGCTTGTTGATCAGCGTAGTTTTGCCGGTTCCCACCTCTCCCGTGAGCAAGACAAATCCTTTGCGGCTTTGAATGCCATAGGTGAGGCAGGCGAGGGCCTCCTCGGTGTGCCGCGTGAGGAATAAATAGCGCGGGTCCGGATTCACATTAAAAGGATTTGCGCGCAGACCAAAAAATTCCTTGTACATGGCGCCCGACCTAAACCTCTATGCTTTCCCGCTTACGGGATTTGGAGTTGTTCTCCGCCCACCGCGTCTCAACCTCATCCCCCGCGATCCATGGCACGGAAACCAGAGTGGGCAACTCCATCACTGCCTCCACGTCCAGCTCGTTGCGAATGGATTTATCTTTGAATTCCAGCCAGATGGTCAGGCCGAAACCGAGGGCCAATCCAGCGCCGGCGCCGCCTCCAGCAAAAAGCAGGCGGTTGGGAAAGCTTGGATCGGTTGGCAGACTGGCCGGGTTCAATAAATGAAATTGTTCCCCCTGCTGCTGCTGTTCCATGCTGGTTGCCATTTCTGACTGGCTTCGCTTGGCCAGCAGCTCGTCATAAAATTTCTGTGCGGAATCGTAGTCGCGGGTGAGCTTCTTGTACTCCTCCTCAACCGCTGGACTGAGGGCCACCCGCCCCTGGTAGGTCTTAATTTCATCCTGCAGGCGTTTCTGCTGAGCAGTGCCCTGCTGAATAACCTCTTCGTACTGGTGGATCTGCACCCGCAGCTGCCGAATCTCCGGAGGCTCGGCCAAATTCAAAGTCGTCGCTCCCGGGTCGGGTTTCGCCGAACTGATCTGGCTCAGTCTTCTTTCCACCTCGGCAATGTCCGCTTTGGTCTTAATCACGTCCGGGTAATCATCCGTGTAGCGGGCCTCGAGTTGTATGAGTTGCGCCTGCAGGTTGGTTAATTGTTGCTGGAGCGCCTGCGGACTGGTGGTCGAGGCGCTGGCTTTCCAGGCAGACACCTGCTGCGCCAGCACGGATTCGGTATAAGCTTTGTCCTGCTGAGCGCGGCTGATGGCCTGAGTACTGGCGTCGAGTTGTGAATTCAAAGCCATCAGCACCTTCAGATTGCTGTCGGCATCTTCGGGCAGTTGCCCGGAATACCGCTTTTTGAAAGCCGCCAGCTTGGCATCGCGTTCATCGAGCGCGTTTTTAGCTTCCTCGACCTGACGGTTAAGAAAATCGGTAGTGCCCTGCGCCACCTGCTCGCGCGACTTGAGGTTTTCCTCGATCAGCAGGGACGTAATCTGCCCGCAAAGCTGTTGCGCCACGGCGGGATTGGAGTAGGTGAGGTTTACGTTAAAGCCGGGAATATCGGATTGAGATCCGGCAGGCTTTTTTCCCCCAGCCGTCAGAGGCACGGGCGAAATATCCAAGCCCTCCCGCACCGCCACAATAACACCGTCTGCTTCCTCGGCGTTCCTGGCCAGGCCCAACCGCTCGACCACCGGCTGCAATCGGTTCCGACTAAGTACCTGCTGTTCGAGTCCGGTTATACGTCGCAGGGCGTCTTCGGTGATGATGGGTTTGACCAGGTCGCCGGGGACTTTAGGCTCTTCCACCAGAACGGTCGCGCTGGAGGTGTACTTGGCGTGAAACAGGTAGGAGACACCAAAGCCGACGGCCGGCGCGATCACGGTGGGCACTAAGATCACCCACAGGCGCCGGCGTAACATAGAAAGATAGTCATCAATCGTCTGTTCTCTGGTAGTAATCATCTCGATTTTCCCATCCGGCTGCTGATTTTCAGCAACCTTCTTCAATCCAATCGATAAGGCCGCGAGCGCCAGGCGATGCCAATGGTCGCGACGTGCCGCTGCGCAACTCGACCGCAACTAGCGGAGTTGACGCAGACAGAGCGGTCGAACGCCAGCGTCGTGTACTGATAAGACACGAAACCTTGCAGGCTGCGGCTGAACACGCGGCTCAGCCGGGCACCCACGTATCCGCTTTGAAACGAGCCGGCGGGAACACCGAAATTGACCGCCTGCAAGCGAACGCTGTGGTTGTAGCCGACATCCCCCCAAAAATCCCATCGCCGAGACAGTGGTCGCATGACGTCCAGGTGGGCCAAATCCGTCCTAGCACCCGCAAACAGGCCCGAGCCGGCGCTGTCAAAGTGCAGGTAACTGAGCGTGACCCTGGTGCGAGGAAACTTGTAATCGAGCGCTGCGCGCCCCATGGCAGAAAGGCGGGTGGTATGCCCCAAGGTGATGCTGTTGAACTCGGTAAACTGCGGCCCGGCTCCCAGGGTGAGGTGTAAGCGCCCGCTCAGCTGGTAGCCGTAGAGCAGGTTCAAGATATGCACTTGAAAGCCGCCGGCGCCAGGTATCGGAAAATGGAAGTGCTGGTAACCATACACGGCACCTATCTGGCTGCGCCTGCTCAGCCGGTAGTTATAGCCGGCTTGCGCCGTTGTTTGCTGGCTATCGATCAGCAATCCGCCGGTGGCCTTGATGAAGTGAATGAAATGGAAACCGCCGGCAAGGGTAAATGCCGAGCGTGGGCTCAAGGCCTCCTGCAGATCGAGGGTAGCAAGATTGGTGAAAAGGGGGATGGTTCCGAATCCCGCCAGAAACCCCTGCCCAAAAAAGCCTAGTTGGCCCCCGCCGGCCCCCAACCCGGCCCCCACTCCAGCTCCCAGCCCCCCGAGCCCTCCCAGGCCGCTGACAATGCCTCCGGCTCCCGTAAAGCCGCCGCCAAAGCTGCCTTCGGGCATGTAACTGGCGCGGTCGCGAAAGGTCAAGGCACCGGTCCGCCAGACCACTCGTGAATCGAAGGCCAGGGTATGCACCTGCGTGTCATTGATAAAACGATTGCCGCTATAGAACGCTGCCCCCCCCACGTAGGACAGAGCGGTCTCATATCGGCTCCAAAAACGCTGCAATGCGGCATCACCCAAAACATGCGTGACTGCCGTCACATTGGGCCCGCCGTTCAGGTTATTGCCGGCATTGGTAACGGCACTCTCTCCTGCCTGCGCGCCAAACACCAGGAAACTGCGGGCGGCGACGTTCGGCTCGAGTGTTCCCTCGTCCAAGCCGGAAAGAGGGGGAAATTCTGAACTCAAAGAGGGAACCGGCTGCTGCCCGGCCGAGGGCGCAGCGCCGTTTGCGGCTGATGGCGTCTGGTCGGTGGTTTGGGACGTCTGGTCGCTGCTTTGCGTCGCTGGTGAACCTTCACTCGTCTGGGACCAGAGGGTTGCCGGCGGCACGAGCAGGCCAGCGATCACAAGAATCGCGCTGAATGTCGGGATAACGTTGCTAGGGAACAACAATGGTATCTCCAGGCTTCAATAAAATGTTCTGTCCATTGCCCTTGAGCAGGTCTTTATAATTCACCGGAAACTTCTGTTGTTTACCACTTTCTTGCCGCAGAATGTAGATTCCTTTCGTGTTGGCAAACTGCGTGAACCCCGCCGTAGCCAGCGCTTGCAGGACGGTCATGTTCGGGGTCAGCGTCATCGCACCGCTGTGAAGCACCTCGCCCAACATGAAAATGCGTTGGCTGTTCATGGCGGTTACCACCACCGTGACGCGAGGGTCGGTCACGTACTTTTTCAATTTCTCGGTAATCGAAGCGGCCAGCTGCATGGGCGTCAAGCCCGCGGCTTGCACGTCATTGAGCAGCGGCATTGAAATCTGTCCGTCGGGGCGTACCGGCAAGGTGGCGGTAAGGTCCGGTTCCTTCCAGACAGAAATATGCAGGGCATCTTCCGCCCCGATCACATAAGTCGCATTATTGACCGCAGGCAGCTGACTAGTCGCGCTCGAGCTACTGGCGGTATTGCCGCTTTGCTGGGGGCTGGCTGCCTGGGCGTAGCAGGTGCCCGCAATCAAGCTTGCTAGCAAAAGTGGCTTTAGGGTAGAGCCGATGACCATAATCTCTCCTCGGAATACTCAGGAGGCTCCGCCGAGCTCTCCATACCCGATTTGTTTCAGCTTGTACAAAAGCGCCTTGTAACTGATCTGCAACTCTTCCGCCGCGCGCCGGCGGTTCCAACGTGTGCGCGTCAGCACGCGCAAAATGAGCTCCTTTTCCGCTTCTCGCGAGGCCGCCTTCGCTGCTTCTTTGAGCGACACACGCCGACCATTGTGGCGTTCGGATTTGGTCAACAGGGATCGTAAGCCACCCATGGCCAAGGCTTCATCACCCATGGTCACGATGACTCTGGCCGCCTCCTCGAGTTCCTTCAGATTGCCCGGCCACGAATATTCCGAGAACAACTGCTGTGTCTCGGCACTGAGGCTCGGAACCGGGCAATGCAACTCGGCGGCATAGCGTTGTAGGAAAAATGCGAGTAGATGTGGAATATCTTCCTTGCGCTGCCGTAGAGGAGGCAGTCGCAGGCTCAACCTGCTGACCTGATAGTGCAACTCCTCGAGAAAACGGCCCTCCCGAACCTCGACTTCGAGATCTTTGGCAGTACCGCAAATCAGTCGCGCACTTTCCGGTGGATTGACATCATCGTCCAACTGCCCCAGCAAGGCGAGAAGCGAGCGTTGGCTCTCGAGGTTCAAAATTCCTATCTCATCGAGGTATATGGTGCCTGCGGTGAAGAAGCGCTGACGAACCTGGTCCCAGTCACAGGCATCTCTGGTAAGTTCGGTAGCCGTAAGTACGAGAAAGAGTCGACCATGGCGCTCCGACAGCCGATGAATGTATTCGGCCGTGCGCCTCTTGCCTGCTCCCGGCTCTGCCATCACCAGCACGGGCATCTCGCTTCCCGCCAGTTCTCGCAGGACGCGGTCAAGACCCCGCATGGCGCGGCTGGCACCGATGACAAAAGCCGATTCGATACTGTGGTCGGAGGCAAACTTTTCGGCCTGTGGCACTTCGGGGATACTCATTTCCATACTTAGCCTTCCGGAGTTGAATGGAGGGAGTCCTCGTCCGGTGTTCTCGCCTGACAGCAGCACGGGACGGGCCAACCTCGCGGCCGTCACTGAACACCTAAAAATAGGGTTTTCTCAGCAAATTCAGGCATTTATCTAGGATTGTAGCTGCGATGCCTGGGCCCAGAGTACACCCCTGCGTAGAAAAGGGAAAGTTTTTACCCATTCTTACCATTGGAAAAACGAACTTGCGCTTGTTTTCCTCGCGGTTGGTATTACGTTCCAGTTAATATATTCAATCACATAGCTAGGATCATTCAAGATCAGCATCACTGGTTACCAGGTATATGCGCAGCTGGTCGGGCTCAGATGTCGGACCGATTTCGCATTGATCGCCTGGAGTTAATCCCGTAAGCTGTGTGAAGCCCCCGCCCTTGAGACATTTTGATGAGCCCAATCGCTGAGCTTGGCCCTGTGGCCAAGGCTGAAACATCAAGGCCGGTCGACCGTAGGCTGCTGTGGAAAACCCTTCTCGTGCTGCTTCTCGTGGCATGGCTTTACCTGGGGGTACTCGGAAGGCTGGCGGCTCAATGGTGGAGGGATCCTAATTTTTCGCATGGATTCTTTGTTCCTGCTTTTGCGCTCTATCTCGTGTGGCGCAAAAAGGGAATTCTCGCAACCCTGCCGCAGTCTCCTTCCTGGTATGGCACTCTAATCGTCGCTCTGGGGTTGGTGCTCTTAGTCATTGGCAATCTTGGCGCTGAGCTTTTCCTGTCGCGTTTCTCTTTTCTGATTGTCCTGGCCGGTTTGGTCGTCGCCTTTCGCGGATGGTCGCAGCAGAAGGAACTGCTGTTCCCCTGCTTGTTCCTGATTCTCATGATTCCGATACCGGCTATTCTCTTTAATCAGATCACATTCCCACTGCAAATACTGGCGTCGAAGCTCGCAAGCGGGTTGCTGCCCCTGTTGGGAGTTCCGGTTCTGCGGGAAGGAAATATTATTCAGATACCGGCGATGCCGCTCGAAGTCGCCGAGGCGTGCAGCGGAATTCGTTCGCTTCTTTCACTGACCACCCTTGCCATTATCTATGGCTATCTAATGGAACCAAGGATAGTGATTCGCGTCCTACTGGCGGCTTGTTCCGTTCCTATCGCGGTGGCGGCCAACAGCCTCAGAATTGTGGGCACAGGCCTAATGGTGCAATATTGGGATCCCGACAAGGCGGAGGGCTTTTTTCACTTGTTTTCAGGCTGGCTGATCTTCCTGGTCTCCCTGCTCCTGCTGTTCTCATTACACAAGTTGCTCGGTTCTTTGTGGCACGAAAAAGTGGCTTTGTGATGCGGTCAAGTGGGTTCGATCTTCGTTTCTTTGTGGTCGTCGCTCTCTTGCTTTCGACCGGCTTGCTGCTCGAAGCGCGCTCCAGACGGGAAAACATCGCGGCTCACGTGCCGCTGTCTAAATTTCCCTTTGACCTCGGATCATGGTCGGGTAAAGACGTGCCCATTGACAAGGAAACTCTCGATATTCTCGGGCCCGGCGAGTTTCTGCTTCGCCTCTATGAAAACACGTCCACCCCGGAGCCGACTGTAGATCTGTTTATCGCCTATTTCCCCAGCCAGCGCACCGGTGACACGATACATTCCCCCAAACATTGTCTGCCCGGCGCAGGCTGGCAAGCGGTTGAGTCCAGCCGCATAACGTTGTATCTACCCGCTTGGCGATCGTTCCCCGCCAACCAGTACGTCATTGCGCGCGGCGATGAGCGTGAACTAGTCATCTACTGGTACCAAGCTCACAATCGCGAGCTTGCCAGTGAATACTGGGCCAAGTTCTATCTCATTGCCGACGCTATCCGGATGAATCGCAGCGATGGTTCGCTGGTACGCCTGGCCACGCCCTTACGACGGCGAGAGCAGCCGAGTAAAGCTCAGGCGAGAGTACTTACGCTGGCGAATGAAATCGTGCCACTTCTGACCAACTATATCCCGCGATGAAAGCGATCATGCCCAGCCGGGTTGGCGGAAACGTAACTTTCCGTGCAAGACCAATTGCGGTAGATTCGAGCACTCGTGTTCCCGGTCGGCAGGCGGTCATAATTGAAGTTTAGCTTGGGAGATTTTTGAATGATGGGTATCTGGATGCGTACTGTTCTAGTGATTACGTTGATTGCGGCCTGTCTTTTCGGCTGCTCGCGTGATCCAAACCTGCGCAAACAAAAATATTTCGAAAGCGGACAGCGTTATTTCCAGAAAGGTAAGTACCGGGAAGCCGCCATCCAGTTCGGCAATGCCCTGCAGGTGGATCCCCGCTTCGTCGATGCTCATTACCAGCTGGCGCAGGCGCAGCTGAAGTTGCAGAACTGGAACTCGGCGTACGAAGAACTGGACCGCACGGTGCAGCTCGACCGCGACCATATGGACGCACAACTGGATCTGGCAAATCTGCTGTTGCTCTCGGGCGACTACAAATCTGCCCAGGAACACGTGGACGCGGTGCTCGCGAAAAATCCCTTGAATGCACAGGCCCACATGGTTGAAGCCAATCTCAAAGCCAGACAGGACGATATCGAAACGGCTCTCACGGAAATCGACAAGGCAATTCAAATAGCCCCAGAGCGCTCCGACCTTTACCAGAACCGGGCCATTTTAGAGTTGCAGGCCAACCATATGGATGCTGCCGAAGCCAGTTTCAAGAAGGCCATGGCTTTGAATCCGAAAGACATCAATCCTCAGCTCGCGCTGGGGGCCTTCTATCAGCAGCGCTCCCGCTTTTCTGAGGCCGAACAAGTCTTCCGCCGGGCGATGGCAAGCGACCGCACCAATCCCGATCCTCGTGCCTCTCTGGCCCGCCTGTTTATAGCCGAGGGTAAGAAGCAAGAAACTGAGCAACTCCTCAAACAAACCAAGGCGGACATTCCGAATAATCCGACGGCGTACCGCATGCTCGGAGACTACTACTTCGCGACCGGGGACCTCGACAAGGCGATCGCCGAGTATGCCTCCCTCTTCGAGCAACACGGCAATGACTTGCTGACCAAGAAAAACTACATCCAATTATTGATTCTGAAGAACCGAATCGGGGAAGCCAAGAAACTGAACGATGAGGTGCTCAAGTCGAACCCCAACGACGGCGAAGCCCTGGTTTATCGCGGGCAGATTCAGATTCGTGAAGCTCAACCGCGCGATGCTTCTGAGACTTTGCAGCAGGTCCTGCACAATGAACCCGACAACGGCGTCGCTCATTATCACTTGGGCATAGCTTTTGACATGATGGGCGACGTTTCCCGCGCGGAAAGCGAGTGGCGTGACGCCGTCCGGCTCAAACCCGATTTGATCGACGCGCACAAGGCGCTCTCTGGCGCAGAAATGCGCAATGGCGAATGGGACGCTTTGCGCCAAACGGCTGCGCAGCTAATCAAGCTCCAGCCCAATCTACCCGATGGCTATGCTTTACGTGCTGTCGCCGAGGTCAATCGCAAGCAGATTGAGGAGGGAGAGAATGATCTCGAGAAAGCAATCGCGGTAGCCCCGAACAATCCCGTAGGTTACATCCAAATGGGAAACTTGCGTGCGCTCGAGAGTCGCCCTGCCGAAGCGCTCAAGTTCTATGAGCAAGCTCTTGCGCGCGACGATGACGCTGCCGAGGCGCTGCTGGGAATTGCCAACGTTTATCTGGCGCAAAAGCAGCCAGAGAAAGCCATTGCTCGCGTCCAAGCTCAACTCGGTAAACGGCCAGCCAATAGCAATTACCATTACATCCTCGGATCCTTGCTGATCGAAAGAAAGGATCTGGCCGGCTCGGAGGCGGAACTCAAACGCGCCATCGATCTCGACAAGAACAATGTCAATGCGCTGCTCAAGCTGGGTCAGGTGGAGGTCGCTCGCGGCTCTGCCGACCAGGCGATTGCCACCTATCTAGCTTCGGCGAAGAGCAACCCCGGCGACCTCCGGTTCTTGATTCTCACCGGCGAGCTCTACGAAGCCAAAAAAGACTGGGACAAAGCCAAGGAGATGTACCAAAAGGCTTTGCAAATCCAGCCCGACAATCCGCTGGCATCAAACAACCTGGCATATGTGATGCTCGAACAGGGCGGCAACGTCGACGTGGCGCTCTCGATGGCGCAAGTTGCCCGCCGCGGGATGCCGGAATCGCCGAACGCAGCCGATACGCTGGGCTTTGCCTACATGCAGAAGGGCGCCTACAATTCCGCCATTGATCTCTTCAAGGAAGCGATCAAGCTCGACAAGAATCCCGCCCCCGATCCAACTTTTTATTACCATCTTGGACTGGCTTACGAAAAAACGCAGCAGGCGGGACTCGCCAAGCAACAGTTTGAGCGCGCTTTAAAGATCAATCCAAGCTTTAGCGATGCCAGTGATGCTCGCCGGCACATCGCCGAGTAGGTGCCCCACGCCTTGGCCGGCTTGAGTCGCCGAGCAGAAAACCTAGGCTTCGGCAGTCGTTTGAGGATTGACTGGCTCCTCCTGGCGACGGTGAGCGCTGCGGTTCGAGGGCAGGCCGGCATCACGAATTTTGTAAAGCAGCGCTCGATAACTGATGCTGAGAGCCCTCGCGGCCTGTTTGCGGTTCCAGTGATGAGTTTGTAAGACCTTCAGGATCACCTTGCGTTCCAGTTCGCGCACCGCCTGCCGCGTGATTTTTTTCAAGGAAACCTGCCCATCAATGGGAATTTCCGGATTGAAATATTCCTGCTCGCGCGTCACCAAGTCGCTGGTGATCACCTCTTCATTGCCCAGTATGACGTAACGCTTGATCAAATTCTCGAGCTCGCGAATATTACCCGGCCAGTGATATTTCTGCAGAACCGAGACCAGTTCCGGCGACAACGTGCGGGCGCGACAGTTGTACTTCTGGTTGTAATATTCCAGGAAGTAATTGGCCAAGTCTGCGATGTCGCCGCGGCGTTCCCGTAAGGGCGGCAGATATAAGTTCACTACATTGATGCGATAAAATAGATCCTGGCGGAAGGTGCCGTTTTCGATCTCTTCTTCCAGCCTGCGATTGGTGGCGCAGACCACACGCACCTCAACCTTTTTGTCTTCCTGGGCGCCGATGCGGCAGAATTGCCCATCCTGCAACAACTGCAAAAGCTTTGACTGCAGGCCCAAATCGAGCTCAGAAATCTCGTCCAAAAACAGAGTGCCTCGGTGGGCCATTTCCACGCGACCAGGCTTGGTGCCATAGGCGCCGGTAAAAGCTCCTTTTTCGTAGCCGAACAATTCACTCTCCAGCAGCGTCCCGGGAATCGCCGGACAGTTCACTTTGACGAACGGACCAACTCGCCAAGGCGACTGCGCGTGAATCATGCGGGCGATAATGTCTTTGCCGGTTCCGCTTTCACCCTGAATGAGCACGGGAACGTTCGCTGCTGCGACCTTCTCGAGCCTCTCTCGCACCGCTAACATCGTCTCGGATCGGCCAAAGACAATAGCTGCCGGGGGGATTTCCCCGAGAGATTGCACCAGGGAACTAACCGGACTCATCGTGGATGTCATGTTTGTCTCGTTTCCCTACCGCCTTACAACTGGGATCGGATGCACCCCAAGCGCCAAACTCAAGCGCTCGGGCTGCTCTTCCCCTCATTGGGGCTTATCTATCCGGGATCGAGAGACTTAGGAGAGCCGAACCAGGGAAAAATGAAACGTGAGCAAGCTTCCTTCTCACGCCGGCGACGCCAGCTCAGGGGAAGAAAATCTTTTCACATGCGTAGAACCGTCTTTCCTTTGTCGAGAACGCGTCAATTTAGAATCCGACAGCAAGGGGCGGGAGAATTTCAGACCCACTAGATGGTAACCTTCCGCATGGGTTACTCGCACGCACTTGGCGCGCAAGGTTCGTAATGCCTTGGGCAGCTTTGCCGTAGCAGCCAGCGGAGCACTGGGAATTTCTAATGAAAGCTGCGCTGCGACTGGCAACAGCCGCCGCACGGCCACCAGTGCGCCGGCTGCACTGATATTCAAAGCCGTAGCAAACTCCAGGAATTCCTTGCCCTTGTCATCGCGACTCCTCACAAAGACAGGAATGGCTAACGGCAGACGCGCCCATTTGCGCCGTTCAATGTTGGCTTTTGCTGGTATAAAGCACACTCCTGCGCTTAGAGCGGCAAGCTCTCCTGGTACGGCACCTCAGGGGCCAATCGATACATTTTTCTGACCCCCTGAAGGCATGGTCCACAGAGCCCTGAGTTTTCAACCGAAACTCCGCTTGGTGCAAGCTGTCCGGCACGGTTGCGGAACGAGAAGTTAGGTTACTCGCGGTGGTTACCACGTGCGTCCCCGGCGAGACACAAAGTGCAAATGTTTTCTCACTAAGGCGAAAATGTTGCATTTTCATTGACAGCTGTAGATCATTATCATAGTATCGGGTCGAAGTCAGCTCTCTTCTGAAGTGAGACGTTCTCCTCCCTCTTTTTTTCTGTCATGGCCAGCCCGGACAATACGTGTCTACCACCAAACAATGTAGGCAGTGAGGCCACCCATTGCCCGGAGATCGAGGGGGCAGGCGTAAGGCCTGAGATTCCTCCCGACGGTTCCAGCCAGGAGAATCTGGCGGAAGAATATAGCCGCCTGCGGGACCGTCTTTACCGCTGCACCAATGCGCTGGCTTCCGCCGCCCATGACCTGAAAACTCCACTATCCATTCTTTCCGGCTACATTGAACTTTTGCAAAGCGAGAAACTCGGTCCGCTGAACGACCGTCAAAGGGAAGTGCTGCGCGATATGTCAAGCAGCGGTCATCGCTTGCAGAATTTCATTCAGGATTTCCTGACCTACAGCGTTCTTGAGACAGGCGAGCTGCGCATGCAGTTTGAAACCGGTAACCTGAACGCCTGCATCTCGGAAGTATGCAGCCTTTGGTCGAGCCGTTTTCAGGAAAAGGGTCTGGCGCTCTATTTTCTCGCCAACGATAAAGTGCCGATGTTTCCCTTTGACGCGCCAAAAATTCAGCGGGTGCTGTCGAATTTGCTGGAGAATGCCTCAAAGTTTACGCCGGCCGGCGGGACCGTGTGGTTGCATGTCGAGCCGCACATGTGGGAACGACGCCAGGTGCAGAAGCCAAACACTAGTGGCGAACGAAGGCGGCAAAATCTCTCGCAACCGAACTCGGTCAAAGTGAGCGTCTCGGACACGGGTCCGGGTATTGCACCCGAATTTCATCTGGAAGTTTTTGATGATTTCTTTCGTATACCCCAAACCGAAAAGCAATCGAACGGTATGGGTCTGGGCCTGGCCATTGCTCGCCGCCTGGTGCACGGCTTTGGCGGGAAAATTTGGGTCGAAAGTGAAATCGGTGCGGGAAGCAAATTTTCCTTCCTCGTGCCACTGAAACCCACGCCTGGGACACCGAGCAAGGGAAAAGGAAAATGAGCGAGACCGCCAATATTCTGCTCGTCGACGATGAACCCGGTATGTTGCGGTATATCCGCACTCTCCTCGAAGTCGACGATTACAAGGTGCAAACCGCGACCACCGGTGAAGAGGCGTTGAAGCACGTCGAGCAGGGCCTGGACCCGGACCTGGTGTTGCTGGATTTGTTAATGCCCGGAATTGATGGTCTGCAGACTCTCGAACAACTGCGCCAGATGAAACCCGGCGTGAAGGTTGTCATGCTCTCCTGCGTCAGCGATACGCGCAAAGTGGTTCAGGCCATGCGCCTGGGCGCACACGATTATCTGACCAAGCCATTCCAGAAAGCCGAACTCGACGCCGTCATTGATCAATGTCTCGGCTCAAACCAGCAGGTCTATTCCGGCGATATCGAAGAACTCTGCGATGACGTTTTCTTTGTTGCCGCCAGCGCTGCCATGCGAAAGATCCGCTCACAGGCCGCTCTGGTGGCCAACGTTGACATTCCAGTGCTGCTTCTCGGCGAAAGCGGCACCGGGAAAGAAGTCCTGGCCCGACTGATTCACAAACTTTCGCCTCGCGCACACCGCACTTTTCTCAAAGTGAACTGCGCCGCGGTTCCCGCCGACCTGCTGGAGAGCGAACTGTTCGGATACGAGCCGGGCGCCTTCACGGGCGCAACCCATCCCAAGCCAGGCAAATTTGAACTGTGCAACAAGGGAACGATTCTGCTCGACGAAATCGGCGAAATGCCGCCCCTATTGCAAGCCAAACTGCTGCACGTCTTGCAGGATCAGCAGTTCTCGCGTCTGGGAAGCCGCTCGGTTATCAAAGTCGATGTTCGCATCCTGGCGGCTACGAACATCAATATTCCCGAAGCGCTGGCGACCAAACGACTGCGCGAAGATCTATATTACCGGTTGAACGCTTTTACCTTGCAACTTCCTCCCTTGCGCGAACGCAAGGAAGAGATCCCAATTTTGCTGAAGCACTTCATGGCGAGGCTGTCGGAGCGCTACGCCCGGCCGCCTTTGCCGCTGTCACCCACCTTGCTCGAAGCCTGCCAGGAATACTCCTGGCCGGGAAACCTACGGGAACTGAATAACTTCATCAAGCGCTATCTTATTCTGGGCGACGAAAAGCTCGCAATTGCCGAAATACAGCCGAAGCTGGACAGCAATGGCGCCCGTTTCGACATTGCGGGCACCAAAGCCAACGAATCCGTCGGGGGCCTGAAGTCTTTGGCCCGCAGTGCCAAAGATGAAGCCGAGGCGGAAGCAATTGCCAAAGCGCTGGATGAAACCAACTGGAACCGGAAGCAGGCAGCCGCCTTGCTGAAGATCAGTTATAAGGCGCTGCTCTACAAGATTCGGCAATATGGAATCGCGCAGTCAAAAAGCCCACACCGCCTCTCCGCCGGCGCCTAGCTTGGCGAGTAAGTGGGCGTTTCCTGATCACTAGGCCTAGCCGCTCCGCGAAAATTATTCAGATTGCCTCCTATCTCCCTTCAAGGGGACCTAGCGGGCAGCCCCATCGTAGGAGCGAACACGGTATCTCTTGTTAAAAATCGCGCCCGTTCACAGCAGTGGCTCTGGTTCGGACTTGGCCAGCGTAGAGGGCGAAAGAGTCGCCAAAAGTTAGGTGGCTGACCACCCCTGCCAAATTCAGGAAGCGCGATTTTTGCCTGCCCCGCGGTGACCCGTCTCGCTCGTCACCTCCGCCTCGTGGACCAGCTCGTCGAAGCGGCGGCTTGCGATCAGATCCCGGGTGCTAGCAAGCAGGTCAGCTGCTTCGAGATAACTCACTTGCGAGATGCGGCGATTCCCTCCCGTCCCGATCTCGTCCACAACATGCTGCCTCAGCTTCCTCTCTTAGAATGCTGAAGTATCGAGAACCTGTGCTGGGTGTGTTTTCGTCACCAATATGGACCATATCGATCGAAATGGTTCCTGAAGGTGTGCTGCACAATCGTTTGCGACCTAGAGAAATCGCTCAGCCAGCTTCCGATGACCACGGTCGCGAACACCTTTTCGAACCTTCGCTACAGGGCACCGATCGGGCTGCGGACCTCGCCGTTTTGTTGTCCCCTTCGTCAAACTGGCTGGCGGGGTCTCGGCTGAATACGGCCCGGTCAACAGGTACAAGACCCAGCCGGAGGACGCTGCTCGTCGGGGAGATTGAAACGACTACACCACTTCCTCGATGCTTCTCGAAATCATCTTCACGAGCAGCGGTTGTTCCGAACATATCTGTCGCCGTGTAAATGAATGGTCCGCGACTGCGGGTCTTTGGTTCAACAGCCCGAGAATACGAGATGGCGCCACCAAATAATGAAGAAGCAACCCAGGGGGAAGACGGGGAAGAAGAAACTGTTGCTTCTCATCTCGTTTGGGAGCAGAATGTGCCGACAACGGCCCTGATGCGGGGCGGCATGTCCGTCTGGCCGCCGGTGAAAGGCAATCATGGACGTTTCAGACCACGACATTTTGCTGGTGGGTGGCGGAGCCGCGGGTCTGCGCGCGGCGATCGCCGCCGCCGAGGTCCATCCCAAACTCAGCATCGCAGTTGTCTCCAAGGTTTATCCCATGCGCAGCCATACGGTTTCGGCCGAAGGCGGAGCTGCGGGAGTTATCAAAGCGGACGACAGCCTGGACGAGCATGCCTACGACACGATCTCTGGTGGAGATTGGTTATGCGATCAGGATGCAGTGGAGGCTTTTGTGAAGGAAGCGCCGCTCGAACTTGTGCAGCTTGAGCGTTGGGGATGCCCTTGGAGCCGCGAACCCGACGGCCACATTGCGGTGCGCGCCTTCGGAGGCATGAAAAAGAAGCGCACATGGTTTGCGGCCGACAAAACTGGCTTCCACATGTTGCACACCTTGTTTCAGACCACGTTGAAATACGAACCGATTGCCCGCTACGACGAGTGGTTCGTCACCAAGTTGCTGGTCGACGATGGGCGTGTGCTGGGAGTCGTGGCAATTGAGTTGATGTCGGGAAGGGTTCAGGCCATCACCGCTCGTGCTGTCGTTTTATGCACCGGCGGCTGTGGTCGGGTTTTCCCGTTTACTACTAACGCCAACATCAAGAACGGTGATGGCATGGCGTTGGCGTATCGGGCGGGAGCTCCTCTGAAGGATATGGAATTTGTGCAATACCATCCGACCGGTCTGCCCTTCACGGGAATCCTCGTCACCGAGGCAGCGCGCGCCGAGGGCGGCTATCTGCTGAATAAGGAAGGCTACCGTTACTTGCAGGACTATAACCTGGGCACTCCCGAACCCAAGCCGGTTCTGCGTTCCATGGAATTAGGTCCACGCGACCGCTTGTCGCAGGCATTTGTGAAAGAGGAGCAGAAAGGCCGCACCTTGACAACACCGTACGGTTCGGTGGTGCACCTGGATTTGCGGCACTTGGGAGAGAGGACCATCAATCTAAAGCTGCCTTTTGTGCGTGAGCTGTGTCTCAAATACCAAAACCTTGATCCTGTCAAGGAATTGATTCCGGTTCGGCCGGTGGTTCACTACATGATGGGTGGGGTGAGTACGGATGTCGATGGTTGCACACCTTTGCCAGGATTGTACGCGGCCGGGGAAGTCGCTTGTGTAAGCATCAACGGTGCGAATCGACTGGGCTCCAACTCTCTCGCCGAATGTTTGGTCTTCGGTCGGCGTGCAGGCCGAGCAGCTGCCCTGTTTGCTAGCGAGCAAAGGGTTCACCATCGCAATGCACTGGCACAAGCGCACGACGAACAAAAGAGGCTAGAAAGCCAATTCTTACAAAAGTCAGGGGGCCGCGAGCGGGTCGCGGCCATTCGTGAACAGATGCAGGCGACGGTCGAAGCCAGCGCGGGCATATACCGTGAAGAACCTTCGTTGACCAGGGCGGCGGCCAAGCTTCGTGAACTACAAGAACGAGCCGAAGACGTCTCCCTCGATGACCATTCTCATACCTTCAATACGGAGTTGCAATCGGCACTGGAATTAGGCTTCATGCTCGATGTTGCTGAATCGATCGTGGAGTGTGCTCTTCATCGCAGCGAGTCTCGGGGGGCTCACCAGCGGACGGATTATCCCGCTCGCGATGATGGGAACTTTCTGGCACATTCTCTGCTATTTCGTAATGAGGACGGATCTTCGCGTATCGCCTACATGCCCGTGAAGATCACCCAGTGGCCTCCCGGGGAACGAATATACGGCCGACCCCAGGAACCAGCCAGAGAAACCACGGCAGCAGTGGATCAATCGCGGCAGGATAAGCAATCCCTGCCTGCACGGCGAGCCAGCTAATATGGGCGAATCGATCGTTCTCGAGATTGCGCGTTACTCGCCGGAGCGGGACGCCGAGCCACACCTTGAGACCTACGAGGTACCGTTACGCAAAGAATGGGTAGTGCTCGACGCCCTCAATCATATCAAGGACAAGATCGATGGCTCGCTCACCTACCGCTGGTCCTGCCGAATGGGAATCTGTGGCAGCTGCGGTGTAATGGTGAATGGAGAACCGAAATTGGGTTGTGCAACCTTCTTGTCGTCCTACGCCGGGCGAAAGCGAGTTCGCGTCGAGCCGCTGCGCTATTTTCCCATCGTGCGCGACTTGGTCACAGAACTCGGCGACTTTCTGGCCAAGCTCAAGAAAGTGAAGCCGTGGCTGATCAGAACGGATGGCCCCTTATTGCGGGAGGGCGAATACCTGCAGACGCCCGAGCAGCTGGATGATTACCGGCAGCTGAGCATGTGTATCAATTGCACGTTATGCTATTCGGCCTGCCCGGTGGTCGGGCTGGATGCCTTGTTCGTAGGACCGGCGGCAATCGCATTGGCGCAGCGTTACAACAAAGACTCGCGCGACCGCGGCGCGAAAGAGCGAACCTTGATACTGGCTCATCCTGACGGAATCTGGGGGTGTACCTTCGTGGGCGAATGTACCAGAGTCTGCCCCCAGCATGTGGATCCCGCGGGAGCGATTCAGCAATACAAGGTGGGATCGGCCTTGGCATGGTTCGAAGGGTTGATTATGCCGAAGAAGCGGCGGAAAACCGAGGACAGGCACGGTGCAGCAGCCGACTAAAGTTCCCCATTATACGAAATACCATCCTCGCTGGTTTCGACCACGTGTATCGGTGTATTGGTGGTTGGGACAATGGCAGTATCTGAGGTTTATTCTGCGTGAACTGAGCAGCGTGTTTGTAGCACTTACGGTGATTATGACACTCCTGGAACTGCGCGCCGTGGTTCAGGGACCGGTCGCGTATGCCCGCTTCCAGCATCAACTTGCAAAGCCAGGCGTTATTTTGATCAGCCTGATCAGTCTATTTTTCGTACTTTTCCATACCATCACGTGGTTCAATCTGACGCCCCGCGCCATGGCCGTCAAGGTTGCCGGAAAACGAATTCCCGAATGGCTGGTTGCCGCACCGAATTACCTGATATGGATTGTGGTTTCCGGGGCGATTAGCTTGCTGATCTTGCGAGGATGAAGATGTTGAGATCAAATGAAGCTCCATTGTGGGCTCTGTTTAGCACGGGCGGAGTAGTGGCGGCCTTTCTTATCCCGGTGCATCTCGTTTTATTCGGCTTGGTCTTTCCTCTGGGCTGGCTGCGCCCTCCGACGTACGAACACCTGCTGGGCATTCTTCGCAACCCGTTGGCAAAGATTTATCTGGTCACCTTGTGCTCCTTGCCCCTGTTTCACTGGGCGCATCGCTTCCGCTATACGCTCTACGATGGCTTAAAAGTCAAACATCTTAACGAACTGATTTTCGCCTTCTGCTACGGCGGGGCGGCGATAGGAACAGTCTTGGCGGTTTATCTTGTGTGGCGTATTAGCTAAAGGATTCAGCCCTGGAGGTGCTACGTGGAACTGAAATTAAAAACTATTTCGAGCAGCGGAATTGACGAAGCGCTCTCCAAGGCGACACTTTACCGCACCCTTAACGAGCCGGAAGAAGCAGAGTCGATCTGCCACGACATCTTAGCGGTCGAACCAGACCACCAGCTGGCGCGACGCACGCTCGGCCTGGCAATTACCGATCAATTTACCGGGCAAAGCACGGATCGTTATCAAGAGGCGGAAGGCTTATTCGAGCACCTCAAGGATGTTTACGAGCGCAACTACTACCTTGGGCTTTCCTACGAGCGTCGGGCTAAGGCCCAGATGAGCGTCGGCCGGCCGCCAAGCGTGCTGATCGCGCTCTTCAAACAAGCCATGCACTACTTCGAAGAGGCAGAAAAGATCCATCCACCGGGAAATGACGACCCGGTCCTGAGGTGGAACCGTTGCGTACGACTGCTCGAGAAACTGCCGGAAGTCGAAGTAGAACCGGAAGAAGCAAGCTTCGAGGATCATGACATTGCGCCCATCCAGCTCATGCAAGCGGCGCGAAAAGCTGGGTAAGCATCCAGTTCCCCCTGGGTCGACCACGGGAATGAACTCGAGATGATTCTCGGAATAGCTATCGATCTGCCTCGTTCGCCTCAAACCACTCAGAAAATTTCCACCGCCCCTGACCGTCTGCCCTTCTCCGCCCTAAGACCCCGGTGCTCGCCACTGCCACGGAACGCTCAGGCAACTTGATCGACTTACCAAATCTCGTAGCCGCTTTGGACAACTTAGCTCAGTGCGGCGGCCAGGCGAAGGTAGCGCCGAAGGAGAACAACTCCGGATGCGATCATTGCGTGAGACGCAGTGTACTGTAATTCATGCAAGGCGGGGAAAATGCCGCAGAAGTGACTTGATCCGTGGCGCGAGTGCGAAGTTCTGCAATGATGGGGGACATTGTCCGTGCTATCGTGGCAAGTGGGGAGAATAAGACGGCAAGAAAGAGATTCGAAGGAAAACAGCAAACTGATGGCGGACCGGTTCCTGCAGATAGCAATTGAAGAGGCGCGACAAGGACTCCGCGAGGGGGGTATACCAATCGGTTCAGTAATCGTACATGGCGAGGAAATTATCGGTCGCGGTCATAATCGCCGTGTCCAGAGACGTAGTGCCATCCTGCATGGGGAAATGGATGCCCTCGAGAATGCGGGGCGATTAGCGGCGGCGATTTACCGAGAGTCGACGATCTACACGACCTTGTCACCTTGTTCCATGTGTACGGGGGCCATTCTGCTCTACGGCATTCCGCGGGTTGTTATCGGCGAGAATGAGACTTTCCTGGGCGAGGAAACGCTCCTCGCCTCCCGGGGGATTTCGGTTGAGGTAGTTCAAAATCCAGAGTGCATCGCCTTGATGGAAGAATTCATCCGTGAGAATCCTGCGTTATGGAACGAAGACATCGGGGTGTGAGAAGGCGATTGCCGGAGCTGGTAGCCCGTCGCGCTGCCATCGTTTCCTGCAGTCCGCTCTACCGAATCTTTTTTTCTAGTAGCCAGCCGTAGCGACGACGTTTTACTGCGGGTGCGGCGGGTCGGATCGGAATATCTCCATTGGATCTGCCCGAGTGGCTCCATGATGCGGCCGACGCGGGCTCACACTCCCAATCGCTATCTTCTTGGAACATACCGCATCGCCACTGCCCCCGAGCCGAACTCCAGCCGGCTCACGAGCCTCAAGTCGATATACTTCGATAGACCCGCGAACAGCGTCGGCCCGTGGCCCGCCAGCCTGGGCTGCACCACGAACTGGTACTCATCGATCAATCCCAGCTCCGCCAAGCTCAGCGGGAGCATCACACCTCCCATTAAAAGTCCCTTACCGGACTGGGCCTTGAGCTGCTGAACGGCCTGCCCTAGATCCCCGCGCACGAGCTCCGCGTTCCAATCGACCCGGGCCAACGTGCTCGACACCACGTACTTCTTTGCCGCATTGATCGTGCGGGCGAACGGTTCCATCCAATCAGGTCTCGCTCCCCTCCGCGTGGGCGGCCGAAACGCGGCCTGCATCATTTCGTAAGTCACGCGACCAAAGAGGAGAGCATCGGCCTGCTCGAGATTTTCGACTGCATGACCATGCAAGTCTTCGTCCGCTAAAATTGCACGATGATCGCAGCACCCGTCCAATGTGACATTGATGGAATACCGAAGAGGTCGCATCGCGCAAGAGTACCGCCTATGGGGTAGGCTAGCAAGGTTAGTCCGGCTTGAGGGCTAGGACCCACTCACGCAACGCATAACGATGACAATTTGAGAGCTGCCGAGCGGCATGTCGCAGAGACGACGTGACTGCGAATGCGGCGGGTCGGATCGGAATACTTCGAATCGGCTTACGGTTTGCTAAGTAGGCGTTGATATGGCAACCCAGCAGGCCAGATCCTTCATGCGGATGAAGACTCCGCGAGCAACACGTCGCGCGCTCGACCTTGGAAACCAGATCTCGAGCGTTCAGCCACGACGAACCCGTGGGCTGAGTGGAAATACACGCTTGGATGCGAGGGGCGGCGAGTTCGGGGCCACTCCAGGGCGTCGATTCATCGGCTGGCTTACCGGGTGGCGGCCAAAACGCGCGCCGCGCAAGACGGACATCGAGAACGCTCGGCGGCTGGCCGGGATGATACGTGTCCAGCCGGGCGATGCCACCTGACAGGAAACGCTCCTTCTCACCAAACAAGGGCGGAGCGGTGCTTCCGAGCTTTTGCTAGATCCACATGCCACTCGTGACGGTTGAGAACTCCCGGCACGAGAGCGCGCGCTGTTGTGGTTAACTCAGTCATCGAAGACCTCCTTTTACTGTCAAAACTGCGTAGGCGAACCGCGTTGTACTCGACGAGGCTTTTCGTGGTAGCGGTTACGTCAATAATGCAGGCTAGAGGGAGGTCCCTTTGGGGAAATCGGATTCAACGGGAACAACATTCTCACAATTGAGCAATTATTTTATTTTGATTTGCCTCATGGAGTAAGCACCGCGGCTTGCTGCTGACTGCTTCGAAATAGGGTTCCTAGCCTCAATCCCTCATGTCGCAAAAGGGCAAGTCCCGCAGGTACCGGAGCGATGAAAATCGTGAACCAGCCCAAGATGCTGCAACTTATGGCCAGCTCTGCAGTTAAGCCAAACATCTTCACCAGTGCAGCGATAGTGATTAGTTGCTGAGTTCCGCCACCCGGGAGTTGCACGAGCGATCCCAAAACGCCGAAGGCGACTAACAGAAAACTTCCACCCAAAGTAATCTGGCGCGTCCCCGGCAAAGCGTGAATGGTGGTTAGCAGAGCCATACCGGCGACCAACCAGGTGAGGAGTGAGAGGGCAACCAGCGTACATAACGTACTCAGGTCGCGGATTATATTGAGCTCACTACTGAACAGACGCAAACGCGGACAGATTCTTTGGGCCAGCGGAGGGGATACAGCCGTTAGGGTTCGCTCAAGCGCAACACTCACTCGCTGGCCTCGCCTGGCAAATGCAAAAAGCATCGAGCCGAAGAGAGCCGCCAGCACTACAAGTATCAAAATGCCTTTGCGGAAATTTTCCAGGTACGGCAACGACTGTAGTTCAGGAAAGAAAACAAGGAAGAACGCGACCAGTGCGCCCAACGACCCAACATCGAAGATGCGCTCTATCGATAAGATCGCCAGCTGTGAAGATAGGCTAAGTCGTTCCTTGCGCGCGATCATGTAAGGTCGAATGAGGTCGCCCATGCGCCCCAGCAAAGCCAAACCTGTGAAACCGATGAGCGTCGGTCCAATCAGGTGAGTTACGGGAATGGTCTTGGTGGCCTGCAGGAATACTCGCCACCGAATAGCGCGGAGTAGCAACCCCAGGTAGGTCATACTTACTGCCGCGACAGCGTAAGGAAAACTTATGTGGCGTGCATTGTTCCGGAATACTTCCCAGCTGAAGTGGCGCCAATGGCTTACCTGCTCGCCGATTAAGAGGGCGAGCAGGGCGACAAGCGCGATCAACACTAGAGTGTGTCTGTTCCGCATTGAATCGATTCTCAAGGTTCAGCTCATCGGCTGACATAGATCAGAGCTTCACGACCATGGCTTGATCTCCAGGCAATTCGATAAGCGGTTCAGGTAGACGCTCAAAGAATTCAGCAAAGGCCTTATGGGGACCGTGAGCAGTCGCGAAGTCATGGGTCAAGAGGATGCCGCCGCGCAGCATTCGAGGATAAAAAAATTCCAACACGCTTTTTGTACTCGCGTATAGATCAACGTCCGCGTGCACGAATGAGAATTTGTCGTTTTCGACAGCCTTGCCGGTAGCCGGAAAAAGTCCGGGGTGAAAATGCACATTGGCACAGGATTCAAGGTTTTGTTTCACTGCCTCGAGAGAGCAGAAAAATTCATTCTCCTCGAACTGGCCCACGTGAATCTCGACATCAGTTTCGAGGGGCTTGGGCAATCCTTCAAAGGTATCAAACAGGTGAAGTGGACGAGCGCCATCGGCTTGGCGAATCAGTCGGGCTGACGCTCCCCGAAAAACACCGACTTCGGCCATTGCCCCTCCCAGCTTTGCCGTGGAACGCACCAAGGCGAACAATTGACTGCCTTCTAGCGGCGTCAGCAACATCTCGCAGCTTCGTTTCAGGTTACGGATCGCCCGCATGATTTCCAGTCTTTCCGGCTGGCGGTAGGTGGCGATTCCAAAACCCAATGCTGAAGACGCCGAGTGCAACGTATTCCACGCCGCCTTGCGAACACCTTTGACCAACGCCAAATTCATTCCCCCGAGTGCGACCCTCGATCTAGGCTAAATCTTCACGAGGCTACCCTTTTGCACCTGAACACGATTCTACAGTTCTTTGTCCCCGAGTTTCCCTATTATGCTCAGGGAAGAGCAGAATGTTCAAACCTGTGCTTTTTGACTTTATCTTAAGTTGAAGAACAACCTGCGTTCATAACGCCCTGGGGGTGAACTTTCCTTCGCCCTGCTCACCCCAGTGCGCATTCCTCGCCTCGAGTCTATCGGCGCCCGCCCCATGTCTTGCATCCATCTTGAGTTATGTCGAGGCGAGGTTCTTTGCGATGAGAATTTTGTAGCCGAGAGTATCGTTAGATATTGACGAGCTCTTGAAGAGGTGGTTCAAATAGAATCGAATTCGTTGAATCTGTGCTGAATTGGATGGCAACTTGCGCCACGCACCTGCAACAAAAACCAAGCCACCCCCGATTGTAAGAACTGCCCCGGCGTGGAGGGTTCAGCCGGACGCCACCTACCCTCATATGGCTGGCACAAGGACATGGCTGAAGAATGGATGTATTGGTTCAGGCTCTTACGAAAGTCGCGGAATAAGCCATGGGTTCAGCGTGCTTCTCACCGCAGCCCTCTATTTTTTATACAGCGCGAACGGAAGCGCTGAGTGTTGTGTATGCGGAAGCATACGACCACGTCGAGCGGAACCAGGTTGCATTCACGCGTTTTTGAGCCCATAATCGAAGTCTACGCTCGATCGTGCGTGCTCCCGATTCGGTCGGATTGGAGTTCCCCAAATGGCGATTACCTGCTCCATCGGGATCATGGCATATAACGAAGCGGCCAATATCGGCCGACTGCTCGAGTCTCTCCGGCATCAGCGCACGAGCACCGCGGCTATCAGCGAAATGGTGGTAGTTGCAAGCGGCTGCACTGATGCAACGGAGCTTATCGTGCAAAGTCATGCCAAAGAGGACGACCGCATTCGCCTGCTGGTTCAGCGGCACCGCGAAGGGAAAGCTTCGGCAATCAACCATTTTCTCCTCGAAGCCCGGGAAAAGATCGTGGTGTTGTGCAGCGCCGATCTCGTTCCCCTGGCCGACGCCATCGAACAGCTAGTAGCCCCCTTCGCTGATTCGGAACTGGGAATGACTTGTGCACGACCTGTGCCGGTCGACGATCCCGCAACCTTTATGGGCTTTGCTGCGCATATGCTTTGGGATCTCCATCACAAGATAAACCTCGTCAACTTCAAAGCTGGGGAGTTGGTAGCGCTGCGCAAAATCTTTGAAAGAATTCCCTATCACACGGCCGTCGATGAAGCCAGTATAGAACCGGTGATTCGGGGCCAGGGTTACTCGGTGAAGTACATTCCTACAGCTCTCGTTTACAACAAGGGTCCGGAGACGGTTACAGATTTTTTAAACCAGCGCCGTCGCATCTACGCCGGCCATCTGGCGGTTCGCAAGTTGCTTGGATACAGTGTCAGTACAATGAGCGGCGCCAAGGTACTCGGGATCGTGATCCGTAATCTCGATGTGCGTCCTCGCGCTTTTCTTTGGACGTGGGCAGTGGCTGGACTGGAGGTATATGGACGTTGGCTCGGTGTCCGCGACTACCTCAAGCGACGCGATCACCAGGTTTGGCAGATCGCAAAGACAACCAAAGAGGTCATCCTGAGGAAAACAGCATAATCGTGAATTCAATGCTTGGTGTCCTATCCCGTATTCCTTTTTTCCAGCTCTACCGCCGGCTTGGCTGGCCACAGATGCTGCCGGTGAACCTGACTCTTTCGCCGTCGCCCAAATGTAACTCTCGTTGCCTGACCTGTAATATATGGATGAAGCGTGAGAATGAGCTGACCATTGAAGAATGGGACAAAGTCCTTACCTCCCTCGGCAAAGCTCCGTACTGGTTCACGATCAGTGGTGGGGAACCCCTCATGTATCCCCACGTGGTCGAACTCGCTCAACTGGTCTACGAACATTGCCGCCCGGGCATCATCAACATCCCGACCAATGCGATCCTACCCATTATTCCAGAGCGAGTGGAGCGCATCGCGCGCTCATGCCCGGAAAGCCAACTGATCATCAATCTTTCCCTCGATGGCGTAGGCGCAAAGCATGACTTTATTCGCGGGGTGAAGGGAAATTTTCAAAAGTTTGAAGAACGTCTAGGCCAGTTATTGGGCTTGCGCAAGCAGATCAAGAACCTGATCGTCGGAATCCATTCAGTCGTGTCCACCTTCAGTGTGGGTCACTTGGATGAGATCATCGCTTACGCTGATAAGTCCGGAGCCGATCAGTTCATCACCGAAATTGCTGAACCGCGGGTTGAACTCGATACGGTTGGGCTGCCCATTACACCAGATCCGGCAGAATACACCGAAGCCATCGATCGGCTCATTGCCTACGTCAACAGCAAGTCCTACCGGGGTATGGCGAAAGTCACCGAAGCCATACGCGTGGAGTACTACAAGCTGGTAAAGCGAATTCTCGACGAGCAGGACCAAGTGGTCAAATGTTACGCGGGCTGGGCCAGCGCTCAGATTTATGCTGACGGGACCGTGTGGCCGTGTTGCGTACGCGCCGATGATCTAGGCAATCTCCGCGATTGTAATTACGACTTCAAGGAGATATGGTTCGGCGAAAGAATCAGGGCAGTCCGTCGCAGCATTGCTGCAAAGCAATGCCATTGCCCGTTGGCCAACGCCTCTTACACCAATATCCTGCACGATCTGCCGACCCTCGCACGGGTGAGTACCCACCTGATCCGGCCTAAGACTAACAGCCCGGGACCGCAGACCGCGCTTGAGTCCGGTGCTGTGCAAACAAGGCAGCAAGCCTGAACTGCCTATGCCCTTCGATTGGTTAATCAAATTTCATGGAGAGATGAAGAAGCCTTGCAATTATGCTGAAAAAACCTTGGCGTCTTACCGCCTGGGCATGAAGGCAAAAGGATCCATCGTTGGGGTGGCGGTGCAGCCAGGCTTGCATTGCTGCGAGCAGATCCGGCGCTTGCCGGAGGATGGAGTTTATCGCCCCGAAGAAGCCCCGCACTTGCCGCTCCCCGACTGCCCTCGGACGAGTAGCTGCGATTGTGTCTACCGACCGGTGATGAGTTACCAGGAAAAGAAGCGCTAAAGAAGTTCAGTTCAGTTCCTTGGTCAAAAAGGATTGCACATTGTGATGAAAGTTGAAGTGGAAGCTGTCTACGAACTTACTGGAATCCACGATTCGATCCATGGTCATCGAAACCAGCCGGCGGCGGTTTAATGGTTCTGGCCTGTTCAAGACAGAGCACACGAGTTCTGTGATCGCGGTGGCTGCGTACAGGAACCAGAACGGCACTTGGAGGAGACCGGCTTGGCCATATTTGTGGCGAACTATGTCCGCCAATTCAGTATACGAGTAGCTCTTCTCACATAGCACGTCGATTTCGCAAGGAACGCGGATCCTATTATGATTTTCAAGCACGGTGCACACAGCTTCAGCGACATCGCCAACATGGATCAAAGGCAGACTGCCGACCCGTTTTCGAACCACTGGAAACAGGCGCCTCCGCATGAGATTGATAATGCCAATCAAGGGATCACTTGGACTCCCGTATATCTGCGGGACGCGCAGGATGAACGTTTTTAAGTGGCGCGTGAGCGCTAGCTCCTCTAGAAAATGTTCTGTCTTGAGTTTCGCTCGTTCGTAGGCCAACACGGGATTGCAGGGAGTTGTTTCACGATAGACGATCCGGTGGCCGTCGCTGCTAGGTATTCCCATCGCCGCTAGACTGCTCAAATACACCATTAACGAAACAGAATTCAGCTTTCCCGCCGACTTGAGAATGTCCAGCAAGTTGGCAGTTGCCGTGTAGTTCAGGTCGGTAATCTGCTTCGCAAATGCTTCGTTAGAAGTCAGCGGCCCGCCTCCGACCAAGTGGACGATAAAATCGAGATCTTTCACCCGGGTGGCTAAGTCGCTCTCCAGGCGAGCAAGATCGGCATCTTTGAGCAGGTCGCCGCTTAGGAGTGTAAGTCGATTGCTGCCTCTGCCCGCCAGACGGTCCGTCAGCTTGTGCTTATCCCTGGCTAAAACGTAAACGTCGTATTCGCGATCAATCAGCTGGCCAACGACGCGCGACCCGACAAAACCCGCTCCTCCGGTTACTAATACCCTACCTTGCGCACTCCTGCCCGTCAGCATCACCGCACGCCCGCGAGTGGCCATGACCGAGAACGAAGGGTGCAATACTCAACCGGGTCGTACATTTTCTTCCCATATGGCAAACTCATCTGGAGCACCTCAAAATTGGTCAGAACGTACCGCCATAGTCGATGGTAAGTCAGAGAACCTTTCCCCGCAGTGTAGAGCGCAGAACGCTCTTGACCAGGGCTGAACTCGAGCTATTTCCTCGCGGCGCGGCGACAGGAAGTATAAGTCAGGGAAGGGTGCACGGATGTTCAAAACCCATTTAGAGCGCCAAATGGGAATGGACGTGAAAACTGTTATGGCCACTGCTTTAAGCTAGACTAGCGCAGTAGCCGCATGCATCAATTCCGCCTGTCCCTTGATGACCTGAAGTTTGCCTACCTCTTGGATGTGAACCGCGCAAAGTCGTCAGGAGAGAGTAAGTATAAACAGCACGCTCGAAGGGCAGCCAATAAAGAATTGTTAGTCCAGGCTACTTGCGACAATGAGCCGAGTGCAACGCGATCTCTTCCGCGATCAATAAAATACATGCCAGTGTTGTCACGATAGAGAACTGACGTCGCAATTGGCTGCAGCCCATACTGGGCAACGCCGCACAGGGCCAAATATGAGAGCTGCCTAACGCGGGATGCAGCATGTCCTTGAGCCTGATCTTGACCGTCCTTAACTCTGAAGATGAATTGCAATCAGCGCGCCAATTTGGTCTGGTGTATAGTAGTGGCCCTGCCGGAGGTGTTCCGTGAAGTTTGCTCTTTTCAGCCAGGAAATTCCATGCCATCGAATCCCTTCCTGGGTACAAGTTCTTCCTATAATTTTCAGTTTAGCGCTGCTTACGCAAGCTCAAAACGCGATTTCCGGCGGCGCAATCTCTGGTGTGGTTACAGATGCCACCGGTGCCGTGGTGGCAGGAGTCAGCATCCACCTCACAAACGACACCACGGGTGTTCGCCAGAGTACACAGACCAACACTACAGGACTCTACAGTTTTCCTTTTGTACTCGTGGGAACTTACGACCTGACATTCGAGCGTGCAGGGTTCCAAAAGACTGCAGTCAATCACGTGATCGTGCAAGTGGGGCAGACTACCTCTCAGAATGTTCAGCTCAGTGTCGGATCTATGCAAGACTCGGTTACCGTCACAGCCGCGGTACCGCTGTTGCGGCCGACCGAATCTTCCATCAGCACAGTAGTCAATCAAAAACTGATTAATGACCTACCGCTCAGCGGCAGGCGCTACACCGATTTTGTACTGTTAACGCCGAATGTCAATGCGGATGGCCAATTCGGACTTGTGAGCATCGGCGGCCAACAGGGGGGAGCGGACTCTGGATATGCCAATGGCAACGGGTCGAACTCCTTTACGGTAGACGGCGCCAACGACACCAGCAACTACTTCGGTGACGCACGGGGGCGGACGCGCGTTCCCTATGTTTTCGGCGAGCAAGCAATCCAGGAATTTCAAGTTGCCGATACTCCATATTCTGCCGCCTACGGCGGTGCTGGTTCGGGATTTGTGAATACAGTAACCAAATCAGGGACCGACACCTTCCATGGCAATGCCTTCTATTTCAACCGCAACTCTGGGACTGGAGCCAATGACGCGGTCGATCACGCCAACCATGTGCCCCGACCGCTCAACGTTCTGCAGCAATTTGGTGCGGACTTTGGCGGTCCGGTGGTCGCGCACAAGGCATGGTTTTATTTCGACTACGAGCAGCAACGTCAGTTGAACCCGATTTCTGTTATTAACAGCAAATACGCCGCGGTGTCGGAAACTGATTTTAATAATGTGGCGCCAGGAACTCCACTGCCTTCGCCCAGCGGATCGTTCCCTCTCCCGACTTCCTTCAGCGCGAGTGGAGCGCCCGCGCCCGGTAGTCCGAATTATCCAGCTTACCTCCAGGGTGTATCGAATGCCTTGAATACCATCCACTCAAATTTGGGGCAGCGTGCGCGCCGACGCGACGATTTGTCGTTTTTTCCAAAACTGGATTGGCAGCCCGAAGAGAGGGATCACTTCACCTTCGATTACAACTACAACCGCTTTAATTCCCCCGGAGGCACCATCACGTTTAATCCCGTGGCCAGTGACGCAGTTGAATCCCTGCCCAACAACTACGTTCGTGACCACCATGCCACAGCTCATTGGACGCATACTTTCAGCCCCGTGCTGCTCAATGATTTCCATGCCAGCTTCCTGCGTGACGAGCAGATCGGCACGCCATCGGGTCTCATCAATCCAAGCTTCCCGAACGTGTACCTTTTTGCTCGCGGATTTTTTGACCTGGGCAATCCCGTTTATGCCATCTCCGACACGAAGGAATTCCAGTGGGTATTTGGAGAGCAGTTAACGTACGTACGCGGCCGCCACACGCTTAAGTTCGGGACAGACATTAACCGCACCCACGTGAGCGATTTCTTCCCTGGCAATTTTCAGGGAACCTACGAATTTTTTGACCTCACCAGCTTTGCGCTCGGCGCCTACGGGCTCTATACGCAAGCTGGCGGTAACCCCCACTTTCCGTTCACCTACCCGTATTACGCCTTTTATGCCCAAGATAAATTTCAGGTGCGGCACAATCTCACGCTGGATTATGGGCTTCGGGAAGACTTCCAGGTATATCCGCAGCCAAGAGAAAATCCGGCCTTCCCTCTCACTGGACAATTTCCTAACCGTTATCGACGTCTCTCGCCCCGCTTCGGTTTTGCTTATCAACCGAGGGACAAGACCGTTATCCGCGGCGGCTTTGGTCTATTCTATGAAGTATTTAATGGCATAAATTACGAGAACTCAACGGTCGCGAATGGATTGGTGTCCCAACAAGGAACCACTGCTCTCAGTTTTGGCAGTGCCGGCGCGCCCACGTTCCCCGGCAATCTTGGCAGCACGGCTTTGTTCCAAGGCTCATCCAATATTTCATTAGTATCGCCCAATTTTAAAACTCCAATGATTATGAGTTCCAGCCTGGAAATCCAGCAAGAGCTGACATCCAACACAACGCTCACGCTGGGGACACTTTGGACGCACGGCACGCACTTGATCGCTTCGAGTGCTTACGACCTCAACCTGCTCCCACCGAGCGGAGTAACGACCTATGTCGCTTGTCCCCCGGGCACGTTTTCAGTGGCCTCTCCTTGCAATGGCCCGGTAATCGCGCGGCCTACTCTAGATGCCGGCCTGCTCACTGATGGGCTCATTAGCAGCAATTTCGGGCAAATTAATGCGCTGATTTCCCCCGGAGTCAACCAATACAATTCCTTCTACGCGAACCTACAACGTCGCGTCGCACAGGGACTTTCTGTGATGACAAGTTACACCTTTTCCAAGGGAATGCAGACCGGCGTGGATTTCTACAATCAGTTCGACCTCCGAGATACCCATGGTCCGACGCTGCTCGACCAGCGTCACCGGCTCTCGATTGCCGCTGTCTATTCCCCGGACGCGACCCATTTCAGCGGTCAAGCGACTCGCCGTCTGCTCTCCAATTGGACGATCAGCTCGGTTATGGGGTTTAATTCTGGCCGTCCCTACACTGGTCTGCTGAACGCTTCGTGTACAGGCGTGAATTTCAGTAGCTGCAGCTCGCTCTCTAACACGAACAACAACTTAAATGACAGCGCATTCAACGAATCGACGGGCAACACGGCTGCTGGCATCAACGCCGCCGGTCCAAGTCCAACGTTAAATTTGAACTCGTTTTACGGGCCTTGGATCGATGAAGTGGATCTCGGGATTGCGCGTGTATTTCGCCTGGGCGAGCGGCAGGCGATCACGCTGCAAGCGCAGGTATTTAATTTGCTCAATCATCCTAACTACTATGTGCAAAACGGGTCGGGTATTTTCTCGACTCAATATGACCCGCTCGGGCCTAATTGTGGGAGCGCTACTCCCACCCAAACTTGCTACCTAGTGCCTGATCCGGGATTCAAAACACTGCAATCCGTAAGCCAGCTAAATCCGCCACGAGTGTTCCAGTTTGCGTTCTACTACCGTTTTTGAGCGCGCTTCTTGTACGAGGGTAGGAATACCTGGATTGCGGTACATTGCCCCCTAGTCGGACGTATGTCGGCATTTGACATGGACCCTGGCGGTAAGTGTTTGTCTGGGGCCCGCGGCCGCTAAGGTCTTGAAAATAGTCACTGCAGAGTGGCGAGCTCGTCAAAAACGAACTACGAACCTCCCGAGAAGACTTAAGTGGTGCAGTGAAAATGCTTTTCCCTGGTCGCGGTCCCTTCAGGTCAGCTGGTGCGCGAGCGAAGAGACAGCAGGCACCCCCAAACGTTATCAGGGCAAAATGCGCTTGATCATGTTTAGCAGTTCCGGGACGTCGGCTGGCTTTTGCAGCATTGCATCGGCGCCTTCTTTTTTCCACTTATCCAGTACCTCGGGAAAGCCGCTGATGACGAGCGTTGCTGGGGGCTTGGGCTGCCGTTTGGCGTACTGCACTACATCGTATCCGGAAGTAGGTGTTTCCATATTAAGATCAGTAATGACCAGGTCGAAGGCGCTTGTGGAGAGATGTTCCTTAGCGATTCGTGCAGACGTGGCAGTCTGCACATCGAAACCTTTGGACTCGAGGACCAGCCCGAGGGTCACCAAAATACTAGGCTCATCATCCACTAGCAACGCTTTACGTGCCATCAGGATCCCGACCCTTTCTTGCAACACTCCCGCCAGTACCGCGCATAACTATACTACCGGTGGACCCAAAGGATATGTCTCACACACGACATATGTTGACGCCGCTTCCGGCACCAACCCGTTGTTGAACCTTAGTGATAATGTCCATTTCTGCCATTGCGGTACCGGTATGCAACAACCTTGATTTATACTCGCTTGCATATTCCAGGGCCTCACGCCCTTGAGATGCTTTAAATCCAGCCTCAGCGGGTACCATGCGAAGACCGCCAATCGATCGGTCTGACTTCCCCGAGCTGTTCTCCCCAAACAAAGAGACAGGAAGGAACAGTCCTGATTTATCTCTGGATTTTCTAAACGGGGGAGGTGAGATGGGTGCGCGAATGCGTGGCTTCGACTGGCGTCGCACGCCCCTGGGCCCACTCGAAACGTGGTCCAACAGCCTTAAGACGGCGGTTAGCATCTGCCTGAACTCAAGATTCCCGATGGTGATCTGGTGGGGACCCGACCTTATCTTGCTGTACAACGATGGCTGGCGGCCAATTCTCGGCGAGAACAAGGATCGAATAGCTCTAGGCAGCCGAGGACAGGATATCTGGCCGGAGGTGTGGGATGTCCTCGGACCGATGTTTAAACAGGTTCTGAATGAAGGCAGAGCCACGTGGAGCGATGACGGACTGTTGAACGTCAACAGGTATGGCTTTACTGAAGAGGCATACTTCACATGGTCGTACAGCCCGATCAGAGATGACGAGGGATTGATCGGTGGTGTCTTCACTGCGGTCACAGAAACCACGGCACGCGTAATCGGCGAGCGGCGCTTGAGAACTCTCCGCGATCTAGGAGAAAAGACTCTAGAGGAAGCGAAAACCGCCGAGCAAGCTTGCCACGCCGCTGCCGACATTCTGGCCAAGAACAACTACGACTTTCCATTCGCTCTGATTTATCTATTGGATCAGCACGCATCGCAGGCGCGGCTCATAAACGCAATCGGAATTGACCCTGCAACCAAAGCCGCGCCCAATTTCATTGACTTCCATGAAGGCGGACCAGACCCTTGGAATTTCTCTGAGTCACTGGTTAGTAAGAAATTCCAAATCATAAGAGACATTGAAAACAAGTTTGGGTGTCTAACTGCCGGCGTGTGGAGCGACGATGTTGTAAAGCAAGCAGCGGTGATACCACTCGCGAAAGCACTAGTGCAGGAGCTCCCGGCTGGTTTTCTCGTTTGCGGCATTAGCCCGCGTATCGCCTTCGAAGAGAACTATCGTGCTTTCCTCGAACTCGCCGCCGGTCACATAGCAACCGGGATTGCCAATGCTCGCGCTCTGGAGGAGGAGCGTAGACGAGCGGAAGCACTGGCAGAGATTGACCGGGCTAAAACTACATTCTTTTCGAACATCAGTCATGAGTTGCGTACCCCGCTGACGCTCATGCTGGGACCGACCGAGGACGCGCTAAGCAAGCACAGCGCTCTGGGAGGTGCAGAGTTGAATATGGTTCACCGGAATGAGATTCGCCTGCTCAAGCTGGTCAATACTCTTCTCGATTTCTCCCGAATCGAAGCCGGCCGCATAGAGGCGACATTCGAGCCAGTCAGTTTAGCGCAACTCACGACGGAACTAGCTAGCGTCTTTCGATCCGCAATCGAGCGGGCAGGTCTGCACTTCACCGTGGATTGCCCAGAGCTTTCAAAGCCTGTGTTTGTGGATCGGGAGATGTGGGAAAAAATCGTTTTGAACCTTATTTCGAATGCCCTGAAGTCGACTTTCGTGGGTGAGATTGCCATCTCCTTGAAGGCGAAAGGACACTGCGCTGAGCTCATGGTGCGAGATACCGGTACGGGCATTCCGAGGGAGCAATTAGCGCATGTTTTCGAACGTTTTCATCGCGTCGAAGGAGCCCGACGACGTACACACGAAGGCAGTGGTATTGGTTTGGCTCTCGTCCAAGAACTGGTGAAGATGCACGGCGGTTCAGTCACAGTAGAGAGCGAGATTGGTGTAGGAACGACATTCATAATATCAATCCCGTTCGGCTCCGCGCATTTACCGCAGAACCGAATTACTATCCAGAGTTCCGCAGTGCCCGCTGGACTGATTGAAACTGCATACCTTGCTGAAGCAAGAAGTTGGCTTCCGGGAGAGCAGCGCGCGGAATACACGGCGGACGCAACACCCTCGGTGCAATCAATTTCCTCCTTGGTTCCTCGGGGCACGAGGAAAACCGCCGCAGGCAAGGTCCTCCTCGTAGATGACAATCGTGACATGCGCGAGTACTTAGCTAGATTGTTGAGCACGAGGTATGAAGTCAGCACCGCCGAGAATGGAAAATTGGGAGTGGAACGCGCATTGGACTGGCGGCCCGATCTAATCTTAAGCGACATCATGATGCCCGAGATGGACGGGTACGGGTTGGTGGGAGCACTTCGCAAGGAGGTGTCCACTAGTACGCTTCCTATCATTTTGCTGTCGGCCCGAGCGGAGGAGGAAGCCGCGCTTGAAGGGCTCGAACGGGGTGCGGACGACTACCTGGTCAAGCCTTTTACTGCGAAAGAGCTGATTGCTCGTGTCAGCGCTCATCTCACACTGGCCCGTGTGCGGCGGGAAAGCGAGGAACGGCTGCGCGAGAGTGAGGAAAGGATGCGGCTCTTTATCAAGAACGCACCGGCCGGGATCGCCATGTTCGATAAGCAGATGCGGTATCTGGCTGTCAGTGACCGTTGGATCAAAGATTATGGCCTCGCGGGGAACGTCCTTGGACGATCCCACTACGAAATTTTTCCGGAAATACCTGATCGTTGGCGAGAAGCACATCGACGAGGTTTGGCGGGTGAAAGCCTGCGTTCTGACAAAGATCCCTTCGTGCGCGCCGACGGGACAATTCAATGGATCAAGTGGGAAATTCACCCATGGCACACCGCTTCCGGCGAGATTGGCGGGATCATGATTGCCGCGGAGGAGGTTTCAGCTTGGGTGCAAGCGGCTCAGGCGCTGAAAGAAAGTGAACAGCGCTTCCTTCAACTTGCGGAGACTATCCCCCAACTGGCATGGATGGCAAATCCCGATGGCTGGATTTTTTGGTATAACCGCCGCTGGTACGAGTATACCGGCACAACGCCGGAGCAGATGGAAGGTTGGGGCTGGCAATCGGTTCACGATCCTAAGGAGTTGCCGAACGTGCTAGAACGCTGGCGTGCTTCGATCGCGTCGGGTACATCATTCGATATGGTTTTCCCGCTGCGTGGAGGAGACGGTGTTTTCCGCCCATTTCTAACCCGAATAGCACCTTTAACGGACGAACACGGAAAAGTGGTGCGCTGGTTCGGCACCAACACCGATATTAGTGAGCGCATTCAGGCCGAAGAGGCGCTTCGCAATTCGGAGAAATTGGCCGCTATGGGTAGAGTTGCGGCAATTCTGGCGCATGAAGTCAACAATCCCCTGGAAGCGGTGACCAATTCTTTCTACCTGCTGCGCAATCATCCCTCATTAGACGCGGAAATACGCGAGCTAACGCAAATGGCTGAAACCGAACTCGCGCGCGTGAATCACATTGTGAAACAAACGTTAGCGTTCTACAGGCAATCTGAGCAGCCAACCCGTGTGTCGCTCAAGAGCTTGCTTGATGATCTTCTAGAAATTTATGCGCGACAACTGTATGCGTCACGCATATCTCTCGAAAAGCGATTCACGAGCGATGGGGAGGTCCTTGGCTTTGCTGTCGAGCTGCGGCAGGTATTTGTCAATCTGATCGGCAACGCCGTGCAGGCGATGCCGAGCGGCGGGAAGCTGCGCGTTCACCTCTACTCGTCACAGCAGCGCAATCGGTCAGCGACAGCATCTATCAGAGTTAACGTAGTCGACACAGGTACTGGCATCCTTCCGCAACACGTCGCGCAATTGTTTCAGCCGTTTTTCACCACCAAGGGCGAGAAAGGCACCGGTCTCGGTCTGTGGGTAAGTCGTGGAATTATTCAGAAAATGGACGGGACCATTCGTGTTCGTAGCTGCAAAGTTAAGGAAAGGGCAGTCACTTGCTTCAGTGTTCTTTTCCCCCACAACCTATCTCGCCAGTGACACGCACCCTCTAATCGTCAGCCTTTTTTGCTTTGAGTATGGCTGCGATCTTTGCTAACAGAGCGTCTGGCCCTACCATTTTGCTCACGAACTGATCAGCATTGTCCGCGTCGGCAGGAATATCATTCACTCCCGAAAGCAAGATTACCGGGAGACCGGGCCTAAGTTCTTTGATCTCCTTCGCCAGCTCGGTGCCAGTGCCCCCGACCAGGAGGTGGTCTGAAATCACCAAGTCGACGGGGTGCGTTTGGACCATTTCTATGGCCGTGGCGGCGTCGGCCGTTGTGAGCACCCGATAGCCACTTCTTTCGAGCAGCATTTTTCTGATCTTGAGTGCGTTTTGCTCGTCGTCGATGCAAAGAATCGTAGGTGACTCTCGCGCCATGGAACCCTGCCCCGGACGTCTGGAGTTTAGCATAGGGCGTATTGCAACGTCTGCACTTCTGCCATTGATCGAGCCAAGGAGCCATGCCATCTGCCTTACTTGTCGAAGATCTGCTCACGAATGCTTTGGTCCTGGGAACTGCAATATTTAAAGGCGAGCCGACGATGAGTTCGCCCACTTTCGACCGGAGTACTTCGTTGCGCGCCCGTCCGGCCCCGGCATGGAGGCTGCTCGAGTATCTTTCGCCGGAAGATTGCCGCCCTTTCCCGTGCCGACGAGCACGCAAATGACATCGTGCACCGGCAAACAGTTGCCATTCCTGCGACGCGGATGGGCATGGCAAAACAACTTTTTTCCGCACACTGAGCATTTGTATCCCGCAGCGTTATTTCCGAATCTGATGGTCAGCTAGGTTTCAAGAAACAATTCATTAGGGCGTGATCCCGATGGACACGGAATTCTCGTGGAAGAAAAATAGGAGCAAGCGATGACGGCAGAAGAGATGCGCGTACGAGAATCCGCTCAGCGCAAAAAACATTGGAAGCGTTGGGGACCATATCTCAGTGAGCGCGCCTGGGGCACGGTCCGCGAAGACTACAGCCCCTATGGCAGCGCCTGGGAGCATTTCCCGCACGATCACGCCCGCTCCCGCACGTACCGCTGGAACGAAGACGGACTCGCCGGCATCTCCGACCGGCATCAGTTTATTTGCTTTTCCCTCGCTCTGTGGAACGAGCGCGATCCTATTCTCAAAGAACGCCTGTTCGGGCTAAACGGCAACGAAGGTAATCACGGGGAAGATGTAAAGGAATACTACTTCTACTTGGACAGCACGCCGACGCATTCTTATATGAAGTACCTGTATAAGTATCCGCACACGCAATTTCCCTATGCCCAGCTCGTCGAAGAAAATCGTCGTCGCGGAAAAGAGCAGGCGGAATTTGAACTCCTTGATACAGGCGTTTTCGACGACGACCGCTACTTCGACATTTTCGTTGAGTATGCAAAGGTCGAGGTGGAAGACATTCTCATCAAGATCACGGCCACGAACCGCGGTCCCGATGCTGCCCCGTTGCGTGTCCTCCCGACGATCTGGTTCCGGAACACCTGGTCATGGGGGCGCGATGGTAGCAGGCCAAACATGCGCGGCATCGCCGGCGGTGTCGAACTAGATCACCCTAGCTTAGGGCGACGGTGGTTATACTGCGACGGCGCACCCGAAATGCTTTTCACGGAAAACGAAACCAATTACCAACGCCTATTCGGTGTCGAAAATTCCTCTGCCTGCGTTAAGGACGGAATTAACGACTACATCGTGAACCGGAAAAGGAACGCGATCGCCCCCCTCTCCACCGGAACCAAGGCAGCGGCGCACTACCCGGCGCTAGTTCCTGCCGGCGGTAGCGTCACGATTCGCCTGCGCCTCACCGATATTGATTTTTTCGGCGTTGCCGAAGCCGCATTCAATGGCTTCAATCCGTTATTCGCGATTCGCAAGAACGAGGCCGATGAGTTTTACCGCACTGTGATACCGCAGAACCTTTCGTCAGACGCGCAGAACGTGATGCGCCAGGGCTTTGCCGGAATGCTGTGGTCCAAACAGTTCTACCACTACGTAGTAAAGGATTGGTTGGAAGGCGACCCGGGCACCCCGCCTCCCCCGTCACAGAGAAAGAGTGGGCGCAATAGTCAGTGGCCACACCTCTACAATGGGGATGTCATTTCGATGCCCGATAAGTGGGAGTATCCCTGGTATGCCGCATGGGACCTGGCATTCCACTGCGTGCCGCTGGCGCTTGTCGACACTGTTTTTGCGAAAGAACAGCTCGTGCTTCTGCTACGCGAGTGGTATATGCACCCCAACGGGCAGCTACCGGCATATGAATGGGCCTTCGGGGACGTAAATCCGCCGGTGCACGCCTGGGCGACTTGGCGGGTCTACAAGATTGAGAAAAAGCGCATCGGCAGAGGTGATCGCGCATTTCTTAAGCGTGTATTTCACAAGCTACTGCTTAATTTCACCTGGTGGGTAAACCGCAAGGACGCCGAAGGCATGAATATCTTTCAGGGCGGCTTTCTTGGTCTCGATAACATTGGTGTATTTGATCGCAGCGCACCCCTGCCCACCGGCGGCTATATCGAGCAGTCGGACGGCACCAGCTGGATGGCGATGTATACCCTCAACCTGCTGGCTATCGCGCTCGAACTCGCAAGCGAAGATCCGTCGTACGAAGATGTAGCTAGCAAATTTTGGGAGCACTTCATATACATCGCGCACGCGATGAACAATCGCGGAAATGATGGCATCGGCCTGTGGGATGAAAGGGACGGCTTCTTTTACGATGTACTGCGTTTCCCAGACGGTCGCAAGTATCCAATGCGGATCCGCTCGATGGTGGGTCTTATTCCCTTATTCGCCGTCGAAACGCTCGAACCGGAACTGCTGGATCGCCTGCCTGGATTCAAACGCCGGCTCGAGTGGTTTATCGACAATCGTCAGGATCTCATTGGGAATGTCGCTTGCATGCGGACTCGCGGCCAACGCGAGCGAAGATTGCTTTCGATAGTTAGCCGTGATCAGCTTCGTCGCGTGCTGCGGCTGATGCTCGATGACAACGAATTCCTATCGCCTTACGGAATTCGCGCGCTGTCGCGTTATCACAAGGACCATCCCTACACGTTATCGGTGAACGGGAACGTGTATCGCGTGGACTACGAGCCGGCAGAGTCGAGCACTGGCCTGTTCGGCGGCAACTCCAACTGGCGCGGGCCAATCTGGTTTCCGGTGAACTTTTTGCTGATTGAGTCGTTGCAAAGGTTTTACCACTACTTCGGCGACGATTTTAAGGTCGAGTTCCCGGTTGGCTCCGGGCACATGCTTACCTTGTGGGATGTCGCAGCCGAGCTCTCGCGCCGGCTTTCGCAGATTTTCCTGCGCGATGAGAAGGGCGAGCGGCCCGTTTACACAGGTCTGGAGAAGTTCCAAACCGATCGCTATTGGAGTCAACTTATTCTGTTTCACGAGTATTTCCATAGTGATAGCGGCCGGGGTATAGGCGCAAGCCATCAGACCGGCTGGACCGGTCTCGTCAACAAGATGCTGCAGCAGAGCGGCGAGTCACGCAGGGGCAAGAAACGTTAGCCAGCAGGACTGGCATTGGCCGAATAGGCACACGGCTTAACATCAATTTAGCGAAGCAACGAAATGAACGATTAGTGTAGTTCCTGGAAAACAAACATTGTTCATTTGGCTGCCCGGTCGGCGCATTGCACAAGCTTGGAGTGCCACGGAGATTCTCAGGGCCAGGTGGAGGATATCCACGGAATTCACCCTCAGGAAGCGGCATTCGCCTCCGCAGTTTATGCGAGCGGAACGAGGAGTGGCAAAGTGGCAGCGCGATGATGTATAGGAGAACGGATGGCCAGTCGCCCTCTTTACATTCCGGTCATTCTCGGAACCGCTCGCAAGGGACGCATGAGCGCACATGTCGCACGACTTCTCACTCGCGAGGTTTCTCAGCACCCCGGAGTTGAAACCGAGCTCATCGATATCTGCAGCTTGCCCCTGCCGACGAATGATGCAGGTGAAGCTATAAAAGACAGCGGCTTCTCGTCCCAGATGGATCGTGCCGACGGCCTGGTCATCGTTGCTCCTGAATACAACCACGGCTATAGCGGCCTTTTGAAGCATGCTCTGGACAGCTGCCTCAAGGAATACATACACAAAGCTGTAGGTATTGTGGGTGTCTCAGCCGGTCCCTTCGGCGGAACTCGTGTCATTGAAAATCTTCTTTCAGTAATGCGCGAACTGGGCCTAGTCACGATTTTCTGGGACGTGAATTTCTCTAGCGTTCAGAATGCTTTTGATAGAGATGGGAAACTAATTGACTCTGCCTACATACGCAGAATCGACAAATTCATTAAAGAACTTGTCTGGATGTCGCGCACGCTGCGACATGGTCGGGCAAAAATCTCCATATAGGATCACGAATAAATGCAAGCAACGAAATTAAAGTGTCCGCGTTGCGGAGGCGAGATGAATCACCACGCGGACAAAACAATCATAAGCGAGTCATCGTCGATGAAGGCGGAAACAGGGTTCTATGGCACCATCATCGAATTGCACAGTTGTCCGGCTTGCGGAGCGGCAGCATCGCGGGCGATTAGCTGATCCAGCAAGAATGCCAAGTCGCGGCTTCAGTTTAGAGAGCGTGTCGAGCTACTTCTAGGCGTGACGCGCAAGCATCGCGCCAGCTGTCCGTGCTTTACTCTCGCTCCTCCGGAACCTGATCCCCGGTCAAGGAAAGCGTCCGTCGCTGCCCGGCTGGGGAAACGCTTTAATCCGTGGCCGTTCCTTTCCCCGAAGTGGGATGGAGGCTGCTTTCCATGTACCGCGTTCCTTTACCGAAGTATGGCTGCAGAAGCGCGATTGGCTCGATGTGTGCCGCTGCATTGCGTGCCAGATGAACTTGTAACGGCGGCGGACGTGTTCGAGCCAAGGATCGCCATTTGCAAGGGCGGACGTTGCTTTCTTCCACTTGTTGATCTTGTTCTGCAGATCTTTTGAGACCCGTCCTTCCTCGCGATTGTCCCCAGCTCCCATCCACGAATTCGTCCGCCAGTCATTCTCAGTTTGCATCTGTGCGCTCCGGTCGGGCCAGTTGACCCCGCTTTTAACATCGCGCGCCTCCCTGGGCGTCAGGATCGAACGATGGCGACACAAAGACCCCTGGTTCAAACAAGGTCAGTTGTTGGAGATGTGTCTGTCTCGGTGCGCAAGAGCGCGATAGTTTACACCTGCCTGACGATGAGACTTGATGCCGCTGCTGGCGCCCAGCCCCAAGCTACCGTAAGTATGAAGCTACGCCGCCAGTCGCTGCCGCATGACTGTGACAAGGGAGCCGTGGTCTGGTGAATGCACGACGCACGCGTGGGCTTGCGGGGGGAAGTGATCGTCATCGTGCG
>JAFATF010000498.1 GCA_019244045.1 Acidobacteriota bacterium | reverse complement strand
CCTTTTTGAAAAGAACCCGGAATCGCAAGCGCGATTTGTGTCGCTTAGCTTGGAATCGTGGGCAGCGTGGCCGACTAAGACCGAGTGGAGGCAATAATTCATCTTATCGTCCTGGGGGGACTTGCGCGCGCGATCTGCGCTCGGCTTAATGATGGCGAAAGTCTTGGGAAACTTCCGGGCCGAGGGCGGCGGGAGGGCACTGGGACGAAAATCCCGCTCATTGTCCGGGCGTCGGCCGCAGTCTTCAAGCGCTCTTTCAACGCTCATTGACATTGCTGGAGCCCCTCTCCACCTTAGGTGTGCAACTCTCGGACGAGGTGAACGGTCAGCGGGATGGGTCACGGGTAACGCTTCGGTCATGCTATGGTGGATGCAATGAGGAGACTCTTATGGCTCAAGTCAAGATCACAGTGCGCAAGAATGGCCCATATCGCGTGGAAGCACCCGAAGGTACGCTAGAACTGGTCGATGCCGATGGCAACCACTACGATTTGACCGGCAAGACGGCTTTCTCTCTTTGCCGGTGCGGCGGTTCCGTAACCAAGCCGTTCTGTGACGGCACTCATAGCCGCATTGGGTTCCAGGCTGCTGAGGCGGCGGTCAAAAGCGTCGATCAGCCATAGCATCCGGCTTTGCTGGCTTTCTTACCGTGGCCTAGGCTGCACGACGTACCTGACAATCAGCTGCTCCTCCAGCTACACTTTCAAGCTGGAGGATACTGTGGATCAAAAAGACCGAGCCCTGGGAATGGACCGTAAGATCAGCCGCCGTGATTTCCTCAACGGAGTCGCCCTGACCGTCGGCGCCGCCATCGCTTCCAGCCAAATATCGGGTGCAGCCGATAGCGATTCTGAGAAACGGCTTGCCTACTATCCTCCTACGTTGACGGGCATTCGGGGCGACCATGAAGGCACCTACACGTACGCGCACAGGCTGCGCGATGGCGATTTCTGGGAAGGAGCCGGCAGACCCGAACCCACAGGTGAGGAATACGATCTCGCGATAGTGGGCGCGGGTATCAGCGGCCTGGCAGCGGCCTATTTCTACCGCAAGCGCGCCGGTCAGCAGGCGCGCATTTTAATCCTGGACAACCATGATGACTTCGGCGGACACGCGAAGCGCAATGAATTCGAAGTGGGCGGTCGCAAGCTCCTGTCCTACGGAGGAACACAATCGATTGAGAGTCCCTCCAACTACAGTTCGGTGGCGAGGCAGTTGCTCATCGATCTGGGGGTCGATACCGAAAAGTTTTATCAGGCTTTTGACCGAAAGCTCTATTCGTCGCTGAACCTGGGTACGGGCGTCTTCTTTGATAAGGAAACCTTCGGCGAAGACCGCTTAGTGGTAGGGCGCAATACGCTGCCCTGGCCACAGTTCTTTGCCAAGACGCCCCTCTCCGATGTGGCCAAGCGTGACCTGACGCGGCTCTACACTGAACGGGTGGACTACATGCCAGGTCTCTCGCTCGAGGAGAAGAGGAAGCGGCTGCTGAAAATGAGCTATGCCGATTTCTTGATGCGGGTCGTGAAGGTCCACCCTGACGTGCTGCCGTACTTCCAGAAAAAGACCCACGATCTTTTCTGCGTGGGTATCGAGGCCGTCCCGGCCCTGTACTGCTATGCGGAAGGAGACGATTACGATGAATATGGCTACCCCGGCTTTGATGGCCTGAACCTCGGTGGAAAACAGGGGCGTGGTAATGCGGAAAAGCCGGATCCATATATATTTCATTTCCCGGACGGCAACGCATCTATCGCGCGGTTGCTCGTTCGTACCCTGATTCCTCCGGCAGTTCCAGGCCAGACCATGGAAGACGTGGTCACTGCCAAGGTCGACTATAGCCAGCTGGATCCGCCCGCGGCATCGCGAGCAAAGGTGCGCCTTCGCTTGAATACGACCGTGGTCCAGGTGCGCCATGTAGGCGAGACGCAAGCGGCCCGGCAAGTGGAGCTGGGGTGTGTCGAGGCAGGACGGCTGCGATCGATCAAGGCGAAATCGTGCGTACTGGCTTGCTACAACGGAATGATTCCCTATCTTTGCCCCGAGCTCCCGCGCAAACAACGTGACGCACTGGCGTTGCTGGTCAAGTCGCCGCTTGTCTACACGCATGTGGCCATTCGCAACTGGACGGCATTTGAAAAGCTGGGCATGTTTCAGATTGATGCGCCGGGCAGTTACCATAATTATGTTTCCCTGGATTTTCCGGTGACTTTAGGAGCTTACAAATTCCCCAAAGACCCCGAGCAGCCGGCGGTTTTGTTCATGCTTCGCACACCCTGTAAACCGGGGTTGTCGCAGAGTGAGCAGAATCGTGCCGGGCGGTGGGAATTGATGCGTACATCATTTGAGACCTTCGAACGCAAGATCCGCGAGCAGTTAGGGCGCATGTTGAGCGCTGGCGGATTTGACCCAGCCCGCGACATTGCAGCCATTACGGTTAATCGGTGGGCGCATGGCTATGCTTTTCATGACAATCCGCTGTTTGATCCCGAATGGTCGGAGGAGGAAAAGCCCTGGGTCGTGGGACGTAAGCCGTTCGGCAGCATTACCATCGCCAACTCAGATGCTGGAGGCGAGGCCTACACCGATACTGCCATTGACCAAGCCTATCGTGCCGTTCAGGAATTAAGCCAAGCTTTGGCTGCCAAAGCATAAAATCCCGGAGTATCACTCCGGGATTTTATGTGCTATGTGGCCGATCGTGGCACAGCAAGTCACCAGCATCCGGCAGGCTCGTCTTACAGCCCACCCTTCTTTTCCGCTTTGGCCTGCTTCCTCTCCTTCGGCGCGATGCCGCGTGCTTCTTTCAGATGGTCCTCCAAAGTGGGGAGCGTCTGCGAAGCAAAGCTCTTTATCTCCGGGTCTTTCGCGGTCGTGCTCTCCTTTTTAAATTCAGAGACGTCCTTGGCGTGGTCCTGCACCATATCATTCATGTACGCGCGATCGAATTGCTCGCCCTTGAGCTTTCCGAGCCGATCCATGGTGGCCTTGTCTTTCGCGTCCAACTGAGTGGGCAGGCTCACGCCTTTGCTTTCCGCCAGCTGCTTGAGCTGTTCGTTCGCCTTGCTATGGTCGTCTACCATACGCTGCCCGAATTTCTTCACGTCTTCGCTGTGAGCTTTTTCTGTGGCCAGCTTGCCCAACTCTACTTCGGCCAGCCCGCCTTCACCCGCCTTGCGAATAAAGTGTCGGTCGATGGCATTGAGCTTGGAAGTTCCGCTCTCGGAACTCGCCTGATTACGCGCATGTTTTGCCGTCGCACTGCCTTGTGTGCTGGCGGACGGGCTCTGATCATTCGACTGGGCAACCGCGCCGATTGCAACTAAAGCTGTCACGGCGACGATTAGCATGGCACTGCGAACTACATCTTTCATGGCACGCTCCTGAATAGCTTCCGATTAAGTGGCCCTCTTCGGGACAGGGTGCAGGCACTGGCCTCTACGGACACCAGCAACATAAGCCTGGAATCACCCCGGTCGGTTCGATGGTGGGCGGTGCAGTGAGGATGCCTTCTCGAGAACGACCAGAGCGGGTCCCGCTCTGACGAACAACTCGTCTCAGCTTTGGCGCATTCGCATGCGGAGCGTCCCTTCTGCTAGTAGCCGGGCCCCTCGGCAGAGGGAATGTGTTTAAAACATTGCCCGCCCAGAGATAACGAAGGGGGAACTGCATGCTTCGCGCATGACCCGATCGTGAAAAGATCCGCCTATTGCAGAAATCGACCGATCGCCGTCGCCGGTCCGACTTGTGAACTCGGCAGAAGTGAGTTCGCGCGCACCTCTCTGCCCCAAACTGCCCAGCTCGTATAGCCAAAAGCGGTCGGACCCGAGTTAATGGCAGCTACGCAGGTATTAGTTGTGGTCGACCGGGTCAGTTCTGCTTCTTTTTGGCTGAGCCGCACCTCGCGATATCGAATGTTTTACAAGCAGGTGACATCAAGATGACACGTTCGCTGCGTCGGTGTCGTATACACGAGCTTGATGAAAGGACACACATCGAGCTTGTCGTCAGTGATCGGTTTCTGGGCCTGACACGAGAACTCGGGTTAGAGGATCGGACTCACGTGCGGCGTCAGGCTTTAACCAACCGCCGACTGCTCCTGCCATCGAGGAGGGGTCGTCCTGCCCGCGATGTAGTGTGCGGAAAGGAGAAAATCAATGGATCTCAATTACGTGTTTCTGTGTGGATTGATGTGGAACAGATACGGGCAAGAGGAGGCTGGATGGGAGTTGGTGCGGGCCATCAGGTCCGCTGACCCGGATGTAAGGGCGCTCGCATGGGCGTTATTTGGGCAACGTGAACTATTAAAACGGCGAGCGGCCGACGTCCATTAGGCTCGTGGGGACCGCGAGTGTCCAGAATCGTTTAATCTCCATCGCGTGACCATCCATGCGCCCTGAGGCGAGAAATCTACTCCGTATACCCTGCAGCCAACTGCAGAGGGAAATTTTTGCTGCTGAATAGCCGGGCGTCAATCAAGCTGCTCGATAGAATTGGCGCTGGTGCACGGCTCCGCGGCGCTACAGTTCTTGCTGATGTCAAGGTCAATGGGCAGCTTCTTATGACAGCTTTCTTATGTCTGCCCCCGGCCTCCTCGCCGTTTCCCCATTTTGCTGTGTGATGATGGGAGTGGCTGAGATTCGAGACGAAGCCTTGCTGAAGGCGCGGGTGAGCAGTTCCGAGGCGTGATGGACGGCTGCGTTGCTGGCGCCTAATGAATAGTCCTTGTCTTGCGAGACATGTAATCCATCAGCAGGTATTGTCCGAGGGTGTAGGGCGTGGTGAAATAAGCCTTGCCCCGGCACATTTCCGTTACCTTTTGTACGAATTGGATGAGACCATACTCAGAGGCCAGCATAAAGGTATTGATCAAAATTCCTGCCCGCTTACATTTCGAGACTTCCTCGAGCGTCTCGCTGACGACCAGCGGATCAAGACCAAAGGCGTTCTTGTAAATTCGCCCATCCTCCAAGGTCAGAGCCGAGGGCTTGCCGTCCGTGATCATGACGATCTGCTTCATGTCTTTACGTTGCTTCTGCAGAAGACGTTGGGCGAGGCGGAGACCTTCGCGCGTGTTGGTGTAGTAGGGACCGACCCTCACGCGGGCGAGTTGCGAAAGTGGAATCTCTTCGGCCGAATCGTGGAACAGAATTAACGACAGCGAGTCACCCGGATACTCTGTGCGAATCAAGTGCGACAATGCCAGAGCCACTTTCTTGGCGGGCGTGAAGCGATCCTCA
>JAFATF010000401.1 GCA_019244045.1 Acidobacteriota bacterium | reverse complement strand
AGAAAAGCCGTTTTCGGCATAGCACCTTTCCGCTTCAGCTATGTTGCTGGCAAACAGGGGTGCACGGGGAAAGAGAGCAGCTGTCAGTGGGAGGATTGATATGTTCGAGTCATAGCCATCCGACAGCCCGGGAACTATCTAAGCGGCCCGCACGAAGTCACAGGTGAGTACCTTTGAAACTGTTTCGGCTCTTCGCAGATCCGCGTAAAATCACGTTCGTGCGGTGCCGTATGGCGCCGGGCACAATGACGTTCGCAACTGCGCAGAACAAGTCTGCGGAGATCGGCTGATCTTGGACTGAGTGTGACATCGCTCGTGGATAGAGCTACACGAGACTGCCATTCAGTTGACGGTACGATACGCTTTCGAAGAATCTGCAACCCGGACTTTCTTCTGTCCCGAAGTAAAGACGAGTAGCATCACATGGGTAATGCAATCTGTTCCCTACTTGAGAACAGCTCAACTGGATGGCACGGGTAGCTTACAGCGTGTTCTGGGGGTGTAGGGCGGACGCCGACCTCGTCAATTGAAACGCGCTGCGCTGCTCGAAGGCTGGTACCTGGCGTCACCGCTCAAAACCGGCTGACTCAGGGTTACGCTGCGGGTCCGCGGGGTGAGCGATGTTTGAAGCCTGACGCGCAGTAATGGGGTCGCTATTCCGCTAAAAGTCGGAATACAGTGTGGCAGTCGGACCGTATAAGCCGAATTCTGTCTGCTGGAATACCAGCAGGACGGTCATTCCTCTGGGCCCGACATTGCTGCCGGGCTCAAGCAACCTACCCGGAGGTCTGGCGCGCCGAGCCGGCACGCACCCTGGTTCGGCCAGGATAGTCCCTCCCTATTTGGTCTTGCTCCGTGTGGGGTTTACCCTGCCCGCCGCATTGCTGCGGCGGCGGTGCGCTCTTACCGCACCTTTTCACCCTTACCTCGCCGCCGTCGTCAATCCTTGCTAACAGCTGGAATTGAACAACTGACAAATCCAACTCAAGCCAGCAAAGAACTGACAACGACGGCGCGGCGGTATATTTTCTGTGGCACTTTCCGTCGGACCAATCAAGCTTGCAGAAGACCTGCAAGCTTAGATCATCCTCCCGGACGTTATCCGGCACACTGCTCTGTGGAGTTCGGACTTTCCTCTACCGCCCTCGACGGGCGGCAGCGACCGTCCGGTCCAGCTGCCAACTATCTCATTATAATATTAGACGCCTCGCGTCAGGGAACGCCGACTAGCGTTTTCTAACGCCCGCCGCAGTATCAGTTGATCTGTGAGTCCCGCCTCCCGATGACCGCCAACCTCTAGTCATCCGGTTGGATCGTCCTGTTAGACTACTCGTCGATATCTTCCATGACGGTCGCGATGAAGCCGCTTGGGTGAGAAATTAGGCTGCCCCATGAATACCTCCGAAGCCATCCATATTGCTCTCGAGTCGCTGTGGGCGAACAAGTTGCGCTCCGCGCTCACCCTCACCGGCGTGGTCATCGGAGTGGCCGCTGTTATTGCGGTGGTCACGTTCGTGAACGGGATCAATGGATATTTTGCGGAGAAAGTGTTCAACCTGGGTGCCGACGTATTCATTGTCTTCAAGGTCTCGCCGGCCGTCACCAACGTTGAACACTTCCTCGAAGGCGAAAAGCGTAAGGAGCTCACGCGGGATGACTATCAGGCAGTGTTTGCGGCGTGCAGCGATTGCCAATACGTGGGCGCCTACGTCCGCAACGAGAACGGTCACATACAGTACGCGCAGCAATCGAGCAGCGACACCCGGATTCAGGGTGTCACCCCCACGATGGCTAGCATTCTCGACATCGATCTCGCCGCCGGGCGCATGATAACCGGCGATGATCTGGATACCAAGTCCAACGTGGCCGTCATCGGTACCGATATCGTGGACAATCTGATGCCCGGCATGGATCCGTTGGGCAAGGAAGTCCGCGTCGATGGCTGGACGTACCGCGTCATTGGCATCGGAAAAAAGAAAGGAAAGGCGCTCGGCCAAAGTATGGACAACTTCGTAATGATCCCCCTTACCTCCTATCTCAAACAATATGGCGAACACAACGCCCGTCTTCGCATTTCAGGAAAATCGGCGGGTGTCGGTAAATCGCTCGACAGCGCTATTGACCAAGCCCGCGTGGCCTTACGGGCACGCCGGCATGACCTGCCGGGAGGCCAAGACAGCTTCGATATTGAAACTAATGCCAGCCTGCTCAGTCTCTGGTCGAACTTCAGCAGCACCTTCTTTTATGCCATGATCGGCATCGCGGCTATTTCTCTGGTGGTGGGCGGCATTGTGATTATGAACATCATGCTGGTCTCGGTCACGGAACGCACGCGAGAGATTGGTATTCGCAAAGCGCTGGGAGCAAAGCGTGCTGATGTGCTGCTGCAATTTCTCATCGAATCGAGCACCATGGCGCTGATCGGCGGGGCGCTGGGTATCCTGTTGGGCATCGTAATTGCCAAGGCGGTTACTCTCGCAGTCGGTATGCCTTCGGCTATAAAGCTGTGGGCGGTCGGGGCGGGATTACTGGTATCGGCCAGTGTGGGAATCTTCTTTGGTGTCTATCCCGCGCGTCGCGCGGCCAAGCTGGATCCCATCGCGGCCCTGAGATTTGAAACCTAAATGGAAATTGAAAATTTCTCATCTTCCACCGGGTTTGTCGAATTGTAGGCCTCTGAGTCGGCCGGGGAAAATGAAGACCTTTGAAATGCGCTTGTACGGCCACGGTCTCGGTGAAATCCTGCGCTTGGCCCTGGATACGATTCGCAGTAACAAGCTACGCTCTGGCTTGACCGTACTCGGCATTGTTATTGGTGTAGCCGTCGTCATTGGAATTTCTTCTATTGTGCGCGGGCTGAACGATAATGTACGCACCTTGGTGAGCAGCATGGGTTCCAACATCATCTTTGCTTTCCACCTGGAGCCCTTCACCTTCGGTCGTCCTCCCGAGGAGGTGCGCCTGCGTCGAGAACTGACCTTCGAAGATTCGCAAGCCATGAAGCTGCTGCCCCACGTCAAAGCCGTCACCGCCGGCGTGCGCTATTTCCGGCCCGAGTTTGGGGTGGGCACCTACGCGGTGAAATATGAAGGCAGAAAAGCGAAAAATACCATTCTCGAAGGCGATACGGCGAATGTGAAGGACGTTTACGACATCAGCCTAAAGGCCGGCCGCTGGTTCAGCGAGATCGACGAACAGCGCCGCGCACCGGTGATCATACTCGGCTATGACACGGCCGACGAGCTGTTCCCAAACGAGAATGCTTTGGGAAAAGAGATCAACATCGAAGGTCAGCTGTTTCAGGTCATCGGGATAAGCGATCAGCGCAAAAGCGTCTTCAACTCGGGCAAAAACCCCGAAGACAACATCATTTACTTTCCTTTGAGTAGCTTCCGAAAACTACATCCCGAACTGAAGCAGCATTGGATTAGCGTGAAGGCAACCTCTCATGAAGATATGCCCAAGGCCATGGACGAAATGCGAGAGCTGTTGCGTCGTCGTCGTCGCGTGCCCCCGGATAAGCCAGACAATTTTGCCGTGTTTACGCAGGATTCAATCTCGGATGTGTGGAATCAACTTACCGGCATGGTCTTCATCTTCATGTTTGCCGTTTCCAGCGTGGGCCTGATCGTCGGGGGGGTAGGAGTAATGAATATCATGTTGGTTTCGGTGACGGAACGTACCCGGGAAATAGGCGTGCGAAAAGCCATTGGCGCCCGCCAACGTGACATTCTGCTGCAGTTCACACTGGAAGCAATCATGCTGACGGTTGTCGGCGGCCTGCTCGGACTTGTGCTGGGCTCAGTCATTACTTGGGTCATCCCGGTGATCTGGCCATCTCTGCCGGCCACAATGTCGGTGGCGTGGTCCGCCTTTGCCTTCTCCGCCGCGGCTGTCATCGGGCTTGTATTCGGCATATATCCCGCCTGGAAGGCCGCAACTCTTGATCCTATCGAATCGTTGCGCTATGAGTAGCTCTTCGCCTCGCCAGGCCAGAAGCAACGCTGAAATAGGCTGAGCTGGTGTCCGCCGGTCTTGATGCTGCCGCGCCCGAGGTTCTGAAAATACTCCTCGATCTCACAGCCATTCAAGGCGCGCCAGAAGAACGTACACGCTGAGGAGCGTAAGGGCCGGACCACCCCAAATACAGGCGATGGCCCTGGCGCCCAGAGAACTTGCCACCCTGCGCTGACTGCGCCAGGAGATGAAGAAGGCTGGTGTGTTCTCGCCTTTCAGGAGAACCACTTTGGGGTGAAGATCGAAGTTGTTTGCCGCCGGGCCTGCGCCGGCACCTCGTCGCGCCGACAGCAGAGCGGGCTCCGGCTGGCCTTCGATGGCCACGGCGGGCGAGTCGCCATCGAGTCCTGCCGCCGCCCAGGCTCGAGGGTTCCCGCTGCCGGCTCGCAGCAAGGCGGCGGCGATTTTGCCCTGCTGCGTCATCTCGGCGGAGTGCAGCGGCCGACCCCTACCGGATAGATGGATGACTTCCTGTTCGCAGCCACGATCGGCCCCCATGTTAGGCATGAGCTTTGCTGCCGCACTATCGAGAGCCTCGCTCGTGAGCTTGATGTTTATCCATCCGCTCGCGGCCGCTTGCGTGGGAAGCGGTTCTGGACCGACCTCCAAGCCAGGATTCTCAGCCAATGTCCCAAGAATAAAGAGGGCGTTCTGCGACTTGATCGCATATTCCTCAACTCTCACCCGGTGTTCGCCGGTTATCCCGTAGCGTTGCAGGAATTCACGAACCCGGCCCGGCATCTGTTCCGGCGAGAAAAACGAATTGCTATATTCTCCACGAAAGTCACGATGCAGATCAGTCTCGGCGCCTTGCGGGTTCACTAGCAAAAGTCCTGTGTTGTCGTCGATGTAGAAAGGGACGTGCAGGCTCTCGTCGGCCACTTTGCGCCATTGTTGGTTTCTGCTTGCTTTACGAAGCTCCCAAGCGATGGTGCGATAGAAGTAGCAAGCCTTGCCCGTCAGGGGTGCCTCGATGAGATGGGGGCCGGTCGCCAATCCGCTGACCTCGACCAATCCCAGCGACGCGCTCCGGATTTTCGAGATAGGTGTGTTGAGGATCAGGCGCTTGCGCTGGAGAATTTTGAAGCCGCGGACAAAAAGTAAGAGGCCACCCGCGACGCCCACAATGGCCCACATCCAGAGGAAATCGAGACGAAGCAGAAGTATGAGGGCGCAGTTCAAGCGATCTTCCGCTCAGTTAGCAATAAACACAGCTCGGGAATGAGCGTAAGGGAGGGCGGGGGACAGCGCAGCAGAAAACCGCGTTCCAGGCTTACTTCAGTAACAGAGACGGCGCGCGCCTGGGCGCGCGCGTTTCGCCAATTGCGGCGGTTCGGCTATCTTCCTGATCAGCGAGTTAAGTCGTGGGAACCTGCCGTTCTCGCAGAATCTCCTCAACTGCTTCTACAGCAATCTCCAGCTCCTCGTCCGTGTTGTAGAAGTGGGGGGAGATTCGTAGCCCGGCATTGGGTCGCCAGTCCACCAGGATGTCCCTGCGCAGCAATGCGCGACAGACCTTTTGGGAGTCAGGCATAGCAATCGACACGGTCCCTCCGCGCTGCTCCGGGTTGCGGGGAGTGTTCACCCGCCACCCATGGCGATCGGCCAATCGGATGAGCTTGGCAGTTTGTCTTCTTGATTTTTCGCGGATACTCCCGACACCTACCTTGGCAATAATCTCGAGTCCGGGTCGGCAGGCCTCGAGAGAGGGGACATGAGGAGTTCCGTTCATAAAGCGATAGGGAGTGTCAGTGTAACGGATAGGTCCGACCTCGAAGGCAAACGGATCCTGGTGCGCTGTCCACCCGGTGAACGTAGGCTCCAGCCGCTTCCCCAGATCAGGCCGAACGTAAAGGTACGCCACCCCCGGTCCTCCACATAACCACTTCAGAACTCCGCCGCAGACAAAGTCGACGTTCAAATCCTGAACGTCGACCGGAATCGTCCCCAGCGACTGGAAGGTGTCGAGCACAACCATAGCGCCCAGGCGCTGCGCCTTCTCAATGATTGCCCGAGCATCGTTGATATACGCGCTGCGGAAGAGCACGTGCGAGATCGGCACCAGTAAGGTTCTTTCGTCGATAGCGGCAAGCAGACGCTCGGTCGCAACTGTGATGCCATCCTCGCTTGCCACCATGTGTACTTTCGCTCCCCTTTTCTGTTGCGCTTCCCAGAAGTACATCACCGAGGGAAAATTCATATCCGAGTAGACGATCCGGTTGCGCTTACCTGAAAAGTCGAAGCATGAGGCTACCACTGCTTGGCAAGTGGTCACATTCTGGTGAGTAGAAACCGAGCCCCGGGGCGCGTTCATCAGCGCGCCAATTTGGTCGCCAACTTCAGCCGCCAGCATCCACCATCGCTCCTCCCAGGCACGCACGCCGCGGGTTGCCCAGGTTGCCGCATAGCCAGCGAGTGCCTCATAGACCCCCCTGGGCATGGCGCCGAGGGAGTTGCTGATCAGGTAGGTGGTGCGCTCGAGGATGGGGAACTCGGAGCGGTAGGAGACGAGTCCATCACTCATTCCGACATTGTACTGCTCTCCCCATCTCCCGGTTTTCTTGCCGAGCTTTGAAAACGGCTCGTTCAGTGCGCTCAGATCGGTCCTGGTCGGTGGGAATCGAATGCGGAAGTTGCTCTGCGCGCACGCAGCAGAAAATAGAGAACCGTAAGCGCGATCAGGTAAATGAGGCCGGTGATCAGGTTCACCCGCGAGTCGTACCAGGTCTTAAGAACCGCGGCGGCGATCACCAGGAAGCCAATCGCCGAGCCCCATCGACCGAGCGGAGAACGTATGGGCAGCGCTGCCGCCCTTTGCGGACTGATCTTGCCGCGAAACGAAATGTGCGCCGCCAGGGAAACGAACCAGGAAAGTATCAAGCCGAAAAATGCCCCCCGCAGGATGTAATCGAAAGCTCTTGCCGGCACCCACTTGTCAAGCACCAGCGCCGCTACGATGCCGTAGGAAGAGGCAAGCAGCGCCAGATTCGGTGACCCTGCCGGGTTCAGCTGCCCTAGCCGCTTCGGAGCCCATCCGCTGCGGGCCAGTGAAAACAGCATGCGCGAGGAGATGTATAGGGCCGCGTTGGCTCCGGAGAGTGCTGCGCTCAAGACCACGAAATTCATGAGCGAGGGGGCGGCCGGAAACCTGGCCAGACGGAACACACTGACAAACGGGCTCTCCGTGGCTCCGGCGCGATTCCAGGGCATTACGCCCACCAGAACGGCGATCGCTCCCACGTAGAGGACGGTCAACGTGGAAAAGGTCATCCACACCGCCCTGGCCACCTCTTTCGGCGAGCGCGATTCACCTGAGGTGACGGCGACGAATTCGACTCCGCCGAAGGTGTAGATGGCGAACGTCATGGCCAGCAACGGTGACCAAGGGCCACGGGGAAAGAATCCACCGTCGCGGGTGTACTGCGGGATGGCTCGCCCGCTGAGAAGTAATCCTGCCCCCAGTACGATAAATAAGGCAATGGTGACTACCTTGATCATGGCCAGCCAAAACTCGAAGCGGCCATAGCGAACGACATCCCAAAGATTGACGAGCAGGAGCAGGCCGGAGAAGGCCGCCACCCAGACAAGGGAAGGCACGTGGGGAAACCAAAACGCCATGTATGTGGCTGAAGCCACCAGTTCTGCCCCAACCGACACCGCAATTGCCGCCCAATAACCCGCTCGCGCAACGAATCCAGCCCATTGGTTAAGATAAAGGTCGCCGTAGAGTCCGAACGCGCCAGCCGCCGGATGGCAGCTGGCCAATTCCCCCAGCGCCATGGTAACCAGCCAGCTAAAGAAAGCTGCCAGCAGAAAGCTCAAAATCACTGCTGGTCCGGCCAGATCTATGGCGTTGGCCGAGCCCAGCAGAAGCCCTGTGCCAATCGAGCCGCCCACGGCTACCATGGTCATTTGCCCGGCACTGAGCTGACGATGCAGCCCTTGTTCCTGATGAATTCCCGCTTCCATCTGCGCCCAGGCGCTTATACCAGAATTCTGCTTTGCTACCAAAGAGATATTCCAGGCCTATGACCTTCGTAACCGGCTTCGGTCGTTACCGCGTTGTCGCACCCTCTGCGCGCCCCTAAAATCAAGTCGGCTTACTCTATCCTTATCTATGGCTGACATTGCCAAGCGCCCAGACCGATCGGAAATCTCCAAGCGGGTCGATCGTGCCGAAAAATTCCTACAGAAAGGAAAAACGGCAGAGGCCCTCGAGGAATTCCTGGCAATTTTGCTGGAAGATCGGGAAAACGATAGCGTCCGCCAAATGGCGGCCGACCTGTGCGTCTCGTTAAACCGCACCTCCGAGGCAGTCAAGCTGTTGAGCCAACTATTCGATCGACAGGTGTCGGCCAGCGACTCCTCCCGCGCTTCGCTCACCTACAAGCGACTGGCCCGGTTGGTGAATCCCACCTGCGAGCAGAAGATCCGCTTCGCTCAACTGATGGAGGCTTCCAGTAAGAAATTAGCTCTTGAGACCTACGAAGCCGCCCTGAGCGAACAGACGAGACTCGGCCGTGAGCAGGAAGCACTCGCCACCCTCAAGGCCATCGTTCATTTGGATGGCAACGAACAAAATCTGCTGAAGCTCGGTGAACTGTCGGCCAAACTCGGCGACAGAAAAGCCGCTGCCACAGCCTTCGCCCAGATTGCCGAACTGGCCGGTGCCGCCGGCCGCAAGTCCCAGCCCTGGTATGAACGCGCCTACACCGAGGATTCCTCGGACCCGAAAGTCGTTCTGGAATATGGCAGCGGACTCCTGGAGGATGGCCAAATCGGGGCCGCCATTTTTGTCTTTGAGGCGATGGTGCATGGCGGAGGAGCAACTCCGGAGATCCGCAATGCCTACGCTCGCGCTCTGTTGGCTGCCAATCGCCTCAGCGACGCCGAACCGGTGGTCTGGGAACTGTTCGAGCAGCATCCCGCGCGCGCCCAGCAGGTGCTCGATCTGATCGCCGCCATGATCGACTCGCAGATGGATGCCAATGCCGTCCGCCTGGCAAAGAAGCTCGAACAATTTCAGCGCAAACGTGGCGAGCGCAAGACCTTCGTCGCGCAGATGCAGGAGATTGCCAATAAGCACCGCCCCTCGACCCACGTCTTGGAATTCCTGGGTGAGCTGTTTAATTCGTCCAACCGCGAGGCCGACTACTCGCAAACTTTGTTGAAATTGTTTGATCTGTATTGTCAGCATGAGAATTTCGCCAAGGCCGGTGAATGTCTGGATCGCGCCGCCGAGGTCGATCCCTATGAGCCCGGCCACCAAAAACGGCTGCAGATATTGAAAGGAAGGATCGACGAGAATCGCTATCAGGTGATTGCCTCGCGCTTCTCGAGCGCGACCAGCAACGAACCGGAAAAGAAGCCGGAACACAGCTTGGGCAACGCCGCCTTGCAGGATTTGATGTTGCAAGCTGAGATTCTCGTACAGTATGGAATGCGCTCCAAAGCGATCGAGCGCCTGCAGCGCATTCAGGAACTGTTTCCCCACGAAGAAGAGCGCAATGAAGATTTGCAGCGGCTCTATCTCTCGGCCGGTATGACACCCAAGTATGCTGGCAGTGCGCCGCTGCTGCCCGTCGAAGTACTCTCCACCTTGCCGGTCAGCGCCCCTCCGCCTCCTGCGCCTACCCCGGCTTCAGACATGAGCAGCCTTACCCGGGTGGCGGAGATTACGCGCAAGCTGTACAAGCAGAGCACCGCCAGTAATGTGCTGATCACTGCGGTCAACGAGATTGGAGCGCAGTGGAAGGTGACACGCTGCCTTGCCGCCATGCGTAAACCAGGCTTGCCGCCGACTGCCGTCGAAGAGTATTGCGCCGATCATGTGCGAGCCGCCGATGCATCAGCGCTGGCCAAACTGGTCTGCTTTGTTCACGAGCTTGCCATGGCGCGAGGCAGTCTTAGTATCGCTGACGCGCTCGCCTCATCCGACCTGCAGCCGGTTCGCGACCTGATCGCCGAACTCACGGCGACATCTCTGCTCGCTCTGCCCCTGGTCGACGGTGCCGAGCATGTAGGTCTACTCCTGCTGGTCGAGAGTACCGCTCGCGCCTGGAATATGAGCGACGTTGTGGTGGTTAAGACCATCGCTGAGCAGATCACGATTGCTCTCAACAATGTCGGTCTTCGCCGTCTGGTGAAGAACCTCTCGGTGACCGACGAGGGTTCGGGGCTGCTCAATCGCGCCTCCTATCTCGATCTTCTGCAGGCGGAAATACGTCGCGCTTTGCAACAGGCAACCCCCCTGACCGTCCTGCTCCTGCAATTTGGCAAGAGTGCGCAGCTCGTCAAAGAGTTGGGTGAGCAAGGACTGGAATTGCTCATGCAGCAGACCGGCAAGATGATTTCCTCCAATATCCGCCAGAACGACTTGGCATTTCGCTACGCTCCTGCCACTCTGGCCCTGGTTCTCGGTGAGACGGCGGAAAAGGAAGCTCTGCTGGCGCTTGAAAAGTTTCGCAAGCTGCTCTCGGAAATCCGCGTGCCCGGCAGGGACCAGGCAGTGATGTTTTCCGCCGGCTTGGCGCAAGCCGTTTTGCGGCAGGCCTACGATCCTACCGACATCGTCACCGAGTTGATCAATCGCGCCGAACAAGCTCTGGAAGCCGCTCGCGGCACTCCGAACAAGGTCACGGCCTTGCCGCCTAGCTCCGCCGCGGCCGCCGTAGCCTGAGACGGCAAGGGCAATCCATTTCGCCCGTTTCGGCCTGTGGTTCGACAGTTGAGCCTTTTGCCGCCCGGTGATTCAAGGGTGACTCGCATCCTTCAATGTCACGCTATGGTCCTTCTGATCCTCGCGAAGTAGAAAGTCCAAAGTCGAAACTGCTAGACTCAGTAGTTGCGCTTCTGTCGCTATCGTGTCTCAAGATAGGCCCTCATGCTGAAACCGGGTGAGATTGCAATCGTAAGCGGCGCCCGCACGCCCATGGGCCGCTACTGCGGTAAGTTGCGCGACTTCACCGCCATGGAACTGGGGGCGATGGCGGCCCGAGCCGCCATCGAGCGGGCCGGCCTCGAGCCCAAAGATTTCGATCACGCTGTCTTCGGGAACGCCCAGCAGACCTCCGGAGATGCCCTTTATGGTGCCCGCCATGTTGCGCTGCGCGCCGGTTTGCCCATCGAGACCCCCGCTCTGACCGTCAATCGGCTCTGCGGTTCCGGGATGCAGGCGATCGTGAGCGGCGCTCAGATGATCCAGCTGGGCGAGGCCAGCGTCGTACTGGCCGGAGGCATGGAGTCTATGTCGCAAGCGCCGCATGTTATACGTGGCGCGCGTTGGGGCCTGCCACTCGGGGAAGGGAAACTGGAAGATTCGCTGATGGTCGCCTTGCTCGATAGCTACTGCGGTCTGTACATGGCCAACACGGCCGAACTTTACGGCGAGCAGCAAGGCATTACACGTGAGATGCAGGACGAGTTTGCACTCCGCTCCCAAGGCTGTGCCGAGCATGCCTACAAAGCGGGCCGCCTTCAGAACGAACTCACGCCCGTAGCGCTGAAGAATAAACGCGGCGAGCCGACGGGCGAGATGTTTAGCGAGGACGACCACCGCCGCCCGCAAACTACGCTCGAGGGGCTGGGGAGCCTGAAGCCTGCCTTCGGCAAGAACGGTACGGTAACGGCGGGAAACGCCAGCGGCATCGTGGATGGTGGCGCTGCCGTTGTGCTGATGTCGATCGAGAGTGCGCTGAAGCGCAATCTAAAGCCGCTCGGTCGGCTTGTGTCGTGGGGCGTTGCCGGTGTGGATCCCAGAATCATGGGCCGCGGCCCGGTGCCGGCAACCAAGCTGGCGCTACAAAAAGCGGGGCTCACGCTCGACTACATTGACCTCATCGAGGTGAACGAAGCCTTCGCCGCGCAATACTTGGCGGTCGAGAAAGAACTCGGTCTCGATCGCGAAAAGGCGAACGTCAACGGTGGGGCTATTGCTCTCGGACACCCGTTGGGTGCAACCGGAACCCGGCTGGTAATCACGTTATTGTATGAGCTGAAGCGCAGAAAGAAGAAGTATGGTCTGGCCACCGCCTGCATCGGAGGCGGACAAGGAATTGCCGTGATCGTCGAAAGTCTCCGGGAACCGGCATAGCCGGGTTGTTCCCCCTCAGCCCGCACAACCGCAGTCGAGCGCTCCAGAAGAAGGGTTGTTCATAATGGAAATCAGAAACGTCGCCGTCCTAGGCTGCGGGCTCATGGGATCTGGCATTGCGCAGGTAAGCGCCACCGCCGGCTTTGAGGTTACGGTGCTCGAGGTGGAGCAAAAATTTTTGGACAAAGGCTTTGCCGGAATCGAAAAATCCCTGGCCAAGTTCGCTGAAAAAGGCAACCTGAAAGAAGCACCCCAAACCATCCGTGCCCGCCTGAAAGGTACGACTCGTAAGCAGGATCTCGCGGATTCTGACATGGTAATCGAGGCTATCGTCGAGAACGTCGCCGAAAAGAGGCAGATGTTTTCTGCCCTCGATCCGATCGTCAAGCATAAGGCGATTTTGGCCAGCAATACTTCTTCGATTTCCATCACCGAACTGCTCTCGGCGACCAAACGCCCGGAGCGCATGATCGGCATGCACTTTTTCAATCCCGTACCCCTGATGAAGCTGGTCGAGGTGATCAAGACGATTGCCACCGCGCCCGAGGTTTACGAGAATGCCTACGAGTTCGCGGAAAAGTTGGGCAAGGTGCCGGTCCGGACCAGTGACAAGACCGGTTTCGTCGTCAATCGCCTGCTGGTCCCCTATCTGCTCGATGCCATTCGCGCTTATGAGGAGGGCGTGGGCTCGATTCCCGACATCGACAACGCCATGAAATTGGGATGCGGCTACCCCATGGGCCCGTTCACATTGTTGGACTTTGTCGGCCTCGATACTACCTACTACATAACCCAGGTCATGTATGACGAATTCAAAGAGCGCCGCTTCGCCTCCCCGCCGCTGCTCAAGCGCCTGGTTATGGCGGGTTGGTACGGACGGAAAACGGGCAAAGGCTTTTACGATTACAGCGATCCCAATAATCCCGTTCCGGGGCAGTTCTGACCCCGATTAGCTTGACTGCTTGAGTTTTCCTCTCCGCGGCAACGAGCCCGGATCAGGCGGTGAGCAGGTCACGACGACAAAGATGCCGTCTCTCCTCACTGCGCCGTCATGGCCCTGTGATAGCTTGATTAGGGATGCTAATCCCGGAAATTCGCTTGGCTGAGGATCTTGCCCTCATGAGCTACGAAAGTATTCTGTTTGAGAAACGAGGGGCCATCGCTTACGTCACGGTGAATCGGCCAAAAGTTCTGAATGCACTGAATCTGGGGGTTATCGAGGAGCTGCGCTCAGCCTTCCACGATCTGAAGAACGATTTGGACGTTCGGGTCGTGATCGTCACCGGCGCGGGCGATAAGGCGTTTGTGGCCGGGGCTGATATTTCTGAGTTGGCCACCTATGATCCTGTACGCGGTAAGCAGTTCACGCACCGCGGACAATCGGTGCTGAATCTGATTGAGAATCTCGGCAAACCAGTCATCGCCTGCATCAACGGGTTCGCGCTGGGTGGCGGTTGCGAGCTCGCCCTGGCGTGCACCCTGCGACTGGCCAGCGACAATGCAAAGCTCGGCCAACCCGAGGTCAAGCTCGGCATCATCCCCGGTTACGGTGGCACGCAGCGCCTTCCCCGGCTGGTCGGCAAGGGAATCGCCATGCAACTGCTCTTGTCCGGTGAAATGATTACCGCGCAAGAGGCCCTGCGCATCGGCTTGGTCAATGAGGTGACCGTCCCGGCTGATCTGATTCGGCGAGCGGAAGCCATCGCTCAGCAGATCATCAAGAACGCGCCCTTGGCGGTCGAATACGCCATGGAGGCGGTGAATAAAGGGATGGAAATGCCGCTGGCCGAAGGCTTATATCTGGAAGCCACTCTTTTTGCCGTGTCTTGCGCCACCGAGGACAAGAGGGAAGGCATCTCTGCCTTCTTAGAAAAGCGGCCGGCGCAATTCAAAGGGAAGTAACCCGACATTGAAGAAAAGCCGAGTACAGCGAACGACAAGCGGAGCGGAGCTAAATCTTGAAAAACCCCCAGCAGCCCCGACCGCCCTCGAGGGCGCCTTAACGGCCAGGGGTCAGAGGTTTGCTGTCGTGGTCTCGCGCTTCAACGCCTTTATCACTGAGCGGCTGCTTAAGAGCGCCTGCGATGCTTTGGTGCGCTGCGGGGCTAAGACAGGCGATATAGATCTGGTGCGTGTTCCCGGGTCTTTCGAGATCCCTGCGGCGGCTCGCACCCTGGCCGAAACTCGCAGATATGACGCCATCATCTGTCTCGGCTGTCTGCTGCGCGGTGACACGGCTCATTACGATGTCATCGCCGGCGAAGTAACGCGCGGCATCGGCCAATCTGCACAGGAAACCGGGGTCCCTCACGCTTTCGGTGTTCTTGCGTGCGACACTCTGGCGCAGGCCATCGACCGAGCCGGCCTGAAGAATGGCAATAAGGGCTTCGAAGCAGCGCTGGCGGCCGTCGAAATGGCCAATCTCAAACAAGCTGTCCAGGAGCATTCGTTTACCGGCGGCGAGGGCAGCGAGGTTCCCCGCTCCCGTCCGCGCCGTGATAGGAGAAAGCTCCCCAGCTCCCCGAGGGCCATGAAGCGCCACCCGCGTTAAACTGACGGGGGGAGAACTCGCGAGAACTCTCTTGGGTACGCGCCGCAAATCCCGCGAATTGCTGCTGCAGATGCTCTTTCAATCCGACATGGGCAGGCAAGGCTATGATGACGTGCGCCGCACCTTCTGGGCAGAGCGGGGCGCGGTCGATCAAGACACACGCGGATTTGCCGACGATCTGTTCCGCATTGCTATCGATCGCTGGGGCGAGATCGACCATCTTATCGAACGGCACGCGGAACACTGGCGCATGGATCGCATGGCTGCCGTTGATCGTAACTTGCTGCGCGGTAGTGTCGCCGAATTTCTGGGCTATCCCTCTACCCCGAAACCGGTGATCATCAATGAAGCCATTGAAATAGCCCGGAAATTTTCTAGCCCGGAATCGGCACAATTTATTAATGGTGTGCTCGACAGCGTGGCCAAGGAGCTGGAGAGCAGCGGTTAGTTCTTGCCCTGCGGGTGGCTCGCGGCCGCGCCCTCAGGGTCTGACGGCGATCAGGTCGGGGAGACAGCTGGGCTGCTGCCCGCCGCTTGCAATCGTGCACAGGCTGGCGGAAGGCACCGCGAGCTGATACGCGTCTCCACCGGAAACGGTATTAACGAAGTGCAGTTTCCCATCGTCTGCACTGACGTAGAGCGTCTGGCCGTCGGGTGAAAGAGCAGCCGCAAGGGGGGTGGGATTTCCTACCAGGGCAAGCGATGTGGGAGGCAGCTGCCGGATGAGGTCGTACACAATAATGGCCGGGCTACTCTGAATAACAAGGTATACCTTTTGGCCGTCGGAAGAAAGTATGAAAGCCACGGGCGTGAAGGGGGTGGCGCTCAGTGGCACGGCGCTGACGCTATTGCTCACCGATAAGGCGGCCTGGGGGAAGGGGATTGGGCACCCCGGTAACCCTGGCCCAAGCGGCAGTCCGTTGATGATGGACTTAATCACGATGAGATTGGGGGGAGCAAGCCCAATCAGACCCGATCCGTCGGGCAGCGGCCGGAGAAAGGACGTGGTGGCGGCCACAGTTCCCAGCTGGCTGGACAGAGTCTGACCCGGATTGTCGCAAGTTGCCAGGTAAGAAGTCGGCGAGTTGCCCAGCGCGAGATATCCGAACATGCCGTTGGCCAGGAAGGCGACGTCCATGAGCGGCGCGGGTGCTGGGGCGCCCGTCGAAAGTGCGACTGCTTGCAAGGCGAACTGCGTCGAGTAAACGTAAAGGGTCGTGGTTAGCAGATTATTTTGGTCCGTAGTGGCTGCCAGGATGAAAGCCTTCAGCGAATCGGGCGAGAAGGTGGCTCGAGTTCGTGCCGCAATGGTGTTGGGCGCTGAGATCACAAGGCTGGTTGACGTGCGCGAGGCGGTATCGAAGATGAAAATCTGCTTCACCGGCGACAGAGTATCGGAAACGATCACCTTTCGGTCGTCGGGAGAAACTGCCAACACGCTTCCCGTCACGCTAGGACTCACCGTTATCGTAGGCGGGTTGGAGGAAACGGCGGCCGTCATCAATCCTTTCTGACTTCCCAGGTAAGCGGTCGCACCACCCGGGGCAAAGTCGACGGAAGTCGCGACGCTCGGTAACTGGGTGCCGGTTCCGGCAAGAGGTGGTGAACCGCTAATTGGTACAAGAAAAGCCGTGCACCGCAGGTTGGCTGCACAGGACGGATTGGAGCTTGAAACGTAGACGCTGAACGGGGTTGAGGTCGTCCCCGTATAAGTCGCTCCGATGGGGGTGGCCGGGTAAATCGGTTGCGGCGGCGATAGATTTATATTGCACGTGGGCGCAATGCAGGAGGCGGTAATGGTGGCGCCTCCCACGCCCGGACTGCTGATTACTCCGCTGCTGCTGACGGTTGCCACCGCCGTATTCGACGAGCTCCACGTCAGAGTCGGACTGATCTGGTTTCCGGCGGTATCGGTTACGGTTGCCGACACGCCTGCGCTCGTTCCCTTGGCGGCGTTGATGATGGTGCCGCCGGTTGGGTTCACCGATAGGGCAATCGATTGCACCGGGCAGGTAGTGAACGGAAGGGGCGCACTGGTGCTGTTCGCGATAAAGGCAGAAATTTGCGTCATTCCCGGGGTGTGGGCATCGGCTCGGACCTGCCCATTGGGAATGCCCAAAGCATTCAGCGGGGTCAGTGTGGCTACCGCGGGCTGAGACGTTGACCAGGAAAAGGGGCCTACACTCGAGGTAACGTCGACGGTGGGCTGGCCGGCGGCATCGTCGCTCAGGGCGCTCGCCTGGTAGCTCTGTGCCTGGGCGGTAATCAATGATCCTGCGGCCGAAGTGTAACAGCCGCCAGGACCGGTCGGCGGGCCTCCGTTCGCTGCTATGGGGGAAACGCTGATCTGTGCGATGTGCTGATGGACGTATACGATCGTAGGCGCACTCACTACGCCGTTCGACGAAGCTGTGATTGTGGCCTGGCCCACCCCCCCGGGCGTACATACGACGGGAGTGGTAACACTATCCCACGTGCCTGCACATGCCAAGCCGTTGCTGGCGATGCTCACCACAGCGGGATTTGTGCTGCTGTAGGAGAAAGTCGTAGTTAGAGGTGCTCGGGTCCCGTTGAGAGCGCTTGCCGAAAACTGGAGCGTGCTGCCCAGATCCACCGAAGCTGTTGGCGTGGGCGTGAGCTTGATAACTGCAGGCACGCCGAAGCCCGGGGTCGGCGCCACGCTCGTTCCACAAGCGGTGAGCGCTGCTGCCGAGGCGGCTGTCAGCACGGCAGACAAAATGGATCGAAACCTACTCATGTACCCTCCCCGCCTGCTGGTTTTCAGGCGAGATGATCCTTCTCAGTGCTCGATGCTTCAGC